>JBKHDD010000248.1:0-5646 GCA_046541515.1 Desulfococcaceae bacterium | reverse complement strand
CCACCATGAGCGGCGTAAAAGACGCGATCGTCAATCTTCGGCAGTCGGAGTACAACCGCATGAGAAACGCCTGCCGGCGCATGGACAACGTGGACCAGAACATCCGGAGCAACGTGAACAGCATGGCGAGCAGCCTCCGGCGGGACCTGGACAACCGCATGTCCGTCGTCAACCGCCGGTACGACAATCTGGAACAGGGCATGTCCCGCATGAGCAATGACATGCGGCGGATGGAGGCGGACACCCACAATCGCATTCGAGCCCAGGCCCGGCAATTTCAACAGGGATTGGAAACCCTGGACCGGGAATTTCAGGGGCAAATCCGTTCCGTCAACCGGCGGCAGGACGGGCTGGAGCGGGACATTCACAATCTCGCGGACAACGTGGATCAACTGGCCGCCAACACGGATCGGCGGCTCAACCAACAGCGGCGGGAATACATGGACGGCTTGAATGCCTTGGACCGGAAAACGGACGCCCAGCGCCAAGAGTACACGCACATGATCCAGGAACAAGGCCGCCGTTTCAGCCAGGCCCTCTCCGACCAGCGGCGGGAGCTGGAAGGCCGGATTCGGGAGGTCCACAACGCCATGATCCAAAAAGAAATGAACGAAAGGGACATGGCCGCCCAGTGGCTCGGCGACACCGAAACCTTTCTGGACGCCATCGGCCGGGAATACCGGCACGAAAAATTCAAACCCGGCGAACTGGAGAAACTGCGGGCCGAAATGGCCCTGGCCCAGGGCAACATGAACGGCGGCAGTTTCCAGGCCGCCACCGCCGCGGCCCAGCAAACCTACCTCCGCGCCTCCGAACTGCGCATGGAGCTGGAGCAGTTGGAAATGGAATGGGAAGCCCATCTGGAAGCCGCCCGCCGGAATGCCGCCGAGGTTCTGGCCGCCTGCGACGCCCAGACCGTATGCAAATTCACCTTCGACACCGAAGAGGGCGCGGAAGAAGTGGACGGCCAAGTCGATTTCTGGACCCAGGGGGGCCTCGCCGGCCTGCGGAACCGGGTCGCGGAAGAGATGAAACGGCTGGGCGCACCGGAAGACCTTTCCCTGGAAGACCTGAAGCAGTCCATCGCCCAATCCGAAGCCTGGCGGCAGGAATCCCTGGACCTGGCCGAAAAAGCCAAGGACGCCCTCATCGCCTCCCAGCTTCGCAACAACATCGGCCAAACCATCGAAGAGGCGCTGATCGACCAGGGCTGGGAGATCGACGACGCGGCCTACGAGGGCGAGGACTTCCGGGACGCGGTCCACGTCAAACTGAAACACCTTTCCGGGGATGAAATCGTGACCATCGTCACGCCGGAAGAAAGCCCCGAAGGGACGATCCGCAACAACCTCCGCGTCGCCTTCTTCGACCGGAACACCAACGACGAAAATTCCCGGCTGGAACGGCTCCGGACCATCCACCAGGTGCTGGAAGCCGAGGGCCTGGAAATGGGACCGCCCACCTGTCAAAAAGGCACGGAAAACCAGCCCAGCACCGACGAAAGCCTGCTGAATTTTGAGAAGGTGAAGCAGCCGAAGCGGCAGGCGGGGGCTCGGTAGGCGGCATTTTGAATCGGGATATTCAGGATGGAAAGCCGGATGGGCGGGATGATCCGCGAAAAATCCCGGATATCCCGTCTTCATCCGAAAAATCCGGATTCGAATCCGGCGCCGCCACGATTCTTCCATTTCCAGCCTAAACGCAATGCCGTTCATTTAACCGGGAAAATGGTAGGGGCGAATCGCATTCGCCCTGGTCAATCTGGCACGATTGGCCAATTGAAATCCCAAAGTGAACGGTATTGAGCCTAAACGCGAGGTTTCCCATGTCCCACGTCGCCCCCTCCTTCTTCTCCGACTACCACCACCGCTTCTTTTTCCTGCACGGCAAGACCGACGACGAGTTTTGTCATCTGCCGTCGGGGATTTTGAATATCGAGGAGCTGCTGCACCAGCACCTCCAATCCATCGGGTACGAATGCATTCTCTTTTTTAACGGGAAGCAGAAGCTCTACTGCTACGACATCCAATCCAAATGGCTGATCCGGAGGGACGGAAGCGGCCAAGCCAACCGCGCCGGGAGTTCCGGCGGAAACCAGGCCCAAACGCAGCCGTCCGCCTCCCCTTCCCCCGGCCGCCGCCGAAAAAGCAAAATGTGCGCCGGACCCTTGGGCATGTCCAAAGTCCGCCGGCGGGATGAAAACGCGGGCGCAAACAACGCCCCGGCCGCGCCGGCGGAAACCTCGCCCCAGCCATCCAGCGATGACGACGAACCCCTCCATTTCGGCGGCATGAACGACATGATGGCGGCCAACACCCTGAACCGCTGCATGAGGGACGGCTCGGTCAAAACCGCCGTGGTCCTTTCCGACGGCCTGGATTTCATCAACTTCACCGACGGAAACGCCGTGCGCATCATGGCCGACAACCTGCCGGAATGGAGCGGGCTGTTCGCGGAAAACGAAAACATCTGCGTCTTCATTCTTCCCGATTTCTCCGTTTCGGACATTCAGAACTTCATGGAGCGCCACACCCCGTGGCAATTTCTCCGCACCCGGATGTTCGCGGGCGAAGGCCGACCCTCGGACCAAATGCTCTACATTGGTCCGCCCCGGCGGGACGAAGTGGAAAGCCTCCTCCACCGGGCCCGGCTCACCCGCAATCTCCAGACCGACTGGCGGGCATTGGACGAGGCGGCCTTGCAAATCACCCGCAACCTTTGCGGCGGCGGCGAAACCCTCAAGTCCCTCAACGTCCGGCTTCGCCAGGTCCAGGCATTGGACGCCCCCACCCTGGAACGGCTCGCGGGCCAAACCGGCCAGCCCTCCGCCATGGATCGGCTGCGGAACACCCGGGGATGGGAAACCGTGGCCGAAAAGATCGACCGATTCGTGGCGGTGCAAACCGAGGCCATGGAAGAGGCCGCCGAATCCGCCTCCGCTTCCTCCCCGGCGGCGCCGGCCACCGGGTTTTCCGTGGAGCGCATTCTGCCCCCGCCCCCGAAGAAGGAAACCGGCCCCAACCTCCACTTGGCCCTGACCGGCAATCCCGGCACCGGAAAAACCACCATCGCCCGGCTGCTGGGGGAAATTTTCCGGGAGGCGGGCCTGCTGGAACTGGGCCACATGGTCAAGGCGTCCCGGGACGATCTGGTGGCCGGATACATCGGCCAGACGGCCCTGCAAACCGCCGAAAAAGTGCAGGAGGCCATGGGCGGCGTCCTCTTCATCGACGAGGCCTACCGGTTGAGCGAGGGCGGAGAGCGGGATTTCGGGACCGAGGCGGTGGAGACCGTCATGGAGGCCATGTCCAACCACATGGGGGAATTTTCCGCCGTCATCGCGGGATACCCGGAACCGATCCAGCGCTTCCTGGACGCCAACCCCGGCCTGCGCCGCCGCTTCGGCAACAATGTCATCCACATCCCGGATTACGAACCGGAACTGCTCCACCACATCTTCATCGCCCAGGTGCAGCGGAACAACCGGCGGCTGGCCAAGCGGCTGGAAACCCTGCTACCCGATTTTTTTCACAACTGGTTCGCGGCCCGGGACCCGGAACACTTCGGCAACGCGGGGGACGTGATTTCCCTCTACGAAACCATGGACGCCAACCGGGCCTATCGCACAAGCGGCGCCGATATGGAGCGGGAGGAACGCAAGGTTCTGACCCCGGAGGACCTGCCGGAAGAGATGAAGGAACACCTCCGCAAGCGAAAGGCCGCCACCGTGGAGGAAGCCCTGGCCCGGCTGGACGATCTGGTGGGGCTGGAATCGGTGAAGGAATGGCTCCGCAAGCTGACCCACCGCATGAGGCTGCTGCAAGAGGAACAACGGCGGGGGCTGGAGACGGAACCGCCCTTCCCCGGCCACTACGTTTTTTCCGGCCGGCCCGGCACCGGCAAAACCACCGTGGCCCGGGTGCTGGGCGAGGTCTTCCAAATTCTGGGCCTGCTGGGCCGAAGCCAGGTTCACGAGGTGGTCCCCGGCGACCTGATCGACAAATACGTGGGCGGCACGGAAGAAAAATGCGCGGCGGTGTACAAAAAGGCGCTGAACGGCGTCCTGTTCATCGACGAGGCCCACCAACTGGCCGACGGCGGAGACAACGCCCCCGGCCGGATCGCCGTCCGGCAATTGGTGCCGTTCATGCTGAACAACCGGGAAAACCTCTGCGTGGTCATGGCGGGCTATCCCGAGGAAATGGAGCGGTTGCTGGAGCTGGACCCGGGGTTGAAATCCCGGTTCAACCCGACCGTGGTTTTCGAGGATTTTTCGGCGGAAGAGCTGTTGGCGGTCTTCGACGGAATTTTGGAAAAACGCGGGGAGATCGCGGCGCCCGGCCTGCGGGACGAACTCCGCCGCCTCTTCGAGGTGTGGGCGGTGGACAAAAAGGCCGATTTCGGCAATGCCCGGGACGTGAACAATCTGGTGGAACGGATGCGGGAAAACCGGGCGGACCGGCTGGCCGAGTGCGACGTTTCCGAATGCACGGACGCCGACCTGCGGACCTTTGCGGCGGCGGACATTCCGGAAGCCGAAAAGCGGCGCATGGGCAAAAAGGTGGACCGGCTGGAAGACGTGCTGGCGGAGCTGGACCAGTTGATCGGGCTGGAGGGCGTGAAGCGGACGGTGCGGACGCTGATCAACCGGCTGAAGGTGGAAAAGCTGCGGGGCGGCGAGGGGAATTTGGCGCCGGGCCACTATCTGTTCACCGGGAATCCCGGGACGGGCAAGACCACGGTGGCGCGGCTGATGGGGGAGATGTTCCGGGCCCTGGGCTTGCTGAAAAAGGGCCATCTGGTGGAGACGGGCCGGTCCGACCTGGTGGCGGGCTACCAGGGGCAGACGGCGCTGAAGACCCGGGAGGTGCTGGAATCCAGCCTGGACGGCGTGCTGTTCATCGACGAGGCGTATCAACTGGTGGAAAGCGACCGGGACAGCTTCGGCAAGGAGGCCCTGGAAACGCTGGTGGCCTTCATGGAAAACCACCGGGACCGGCTGTGCATCATCGCGGCGGGGTATCCGGAACCCATGCGGCGCTTCGTGGCGCGGAATCCGGGGTTGCCTTCCCGGTTCAGCGCGGAGATTTTGTTTGAAAACTACGGCGCGGAGGAAATGGTGGAAATTTTCCAACTCATGGCCGGACGCCAGAACATGACCCTGGCCGATGGGTTGCCGGAGGCGCTGCGCGAAACCTTCGGGCGGATGGCGGCGGGCGCGGGCGACACCTTCGGCAACGGACGCGAGGTCCGCAAGCTGCTGGACGCCATGCTGTCGCGGCAGGCGGATCGGTTGGCGGAGGCGGAATCGGTGGAACCGGAGGGGTTGTACCGGCTGGAAATTCAGGATTTGCCGGGGTAGGATGATTTGCAAAATTTGAAATGACATTCGGGCACCGCGCCGGGGGATAAATCCCCCGGCCGAATCCGAAAAAGCCCGCTGAAGCAGGCTCGCCATGGTTCATGAACGAAAGCAAGATTGAGCGCCCTTCAGGGCGCTTTTCGGGATGAGCCGGGGGATTCATCCCCCGGCGGCGGGCATGGTTTGTTTTTCGATGCAAATCTCCAAAAAGTTGTAAACCATTCGGAATCCCAGTCGTTGCGCCTGCAATCGTGTTGCAGTATGGATGTGCGATCAAATTTAAA
>JBKHDD010000247.1:0-5692 GCA_046541515.1 Desulfococcaceae bacterium | reverse complement strand
CTTTCCGGCATGGAAATCGAATTAAGTCAAATATTTGAACGCCAAGTGGAAATTCATACCCTGAAAGGATTGAACCCCCTTTTTCGGGAGGAAGTTTTGGAGGCTGCGGAAGTAACCTATGAGCAGGCATGATTGGAATCGCCATGTTAATTCTCGTTCCCGGGCTCTGCCTGGGAACGCCTTCCCGGAGGCCCTAGCTCCAGTGCGAGAGGCAGAATCCGTTTGCATGCGCCGGCATGTTCAATTCTGAAAATCGTCTTGGTCTTTGGGAAAACATATTGAAGGGCTCACCGGGCAGTTTGGCAGGCAACACGTTTTTTGGAAGGGTACGGCCCATGTCCGATGAATTAAAAAAAGTGGAAGAAGCGGCCCTCCGGCTGACCGAATCGGAGCGGGCCTTTCTCGCCGATCGGCTTCTCGGCTCACTTGGTAAACAACCAGGGCTTTCCGAAGTGGACGCCGCCTGGCTCGCCGAGGCCGAGCGGCGATACCAAGAATACAAGGAAGGAAAACGGCCCGGGGTTCCCGTCGAAGCGGTATTTGAAGAGGCGGATCGTTTGTTGAAATGACACCCGTCATTTTTGATCCAGAAGCGCGAGCGGAATTCCTTGAGGCGGTGAGGTATTACGAAAGTCAAAAACCGGGACTCGGGTTCCGGTTTCGGAATATGACCGAGGAGGGAATTAAAAAGGTCGCCGAAAATCCCTTTCTATTTCGGGTAATCCAACCACCATTCAGGCGTTACCTTTTGCACATCTTTCCCTATTCGATCATTTATTCGATCGAGCCTGACCACCTTCGAATCATCGCGGTTTCTCACAATAAACGAAAGCCCGGGTATTGGTGGGACCGAGCGACATGAATC
This sequence comes from Desulfococcaceae bacterium, assembly GCA_046541515.1. Lineage (GTDB taxonomy): Bacteria > Desulfobacterota > Desulfobacteria > Desulfobacterales > Desulfococcaceae > CAYFVR01. The sequence goes on along the minus strand of JBKHDD010000247.1, from coordinate 4,827 downwards.
CACTCCTCCCAACGCCTTTCCGAAATTGCTTCCAAAAAAAGGTTTACTTCCCCCCGCCCTCCGCATTATTTCAAAGGATTGACCCGGCCGCTCCGGCGCGTCCGGAATTTGCGTGTCCAAAACCATCCACCTTCAACCGAACCCGATTCGTCCGCCCATGAAATTTACGCACGTCGCCATTGACGCTTTTGGATATGAACTTCCGCCCAACGTGGTTTCCTCCCGGGACCTGGAGGCGCGGCTCGCGCCGCTCTACGAGCGGCTGCGGCTGCAACCCGGGCAGCTCGAAGCCATGACCGGGATTTACGAGCGCCGCTTCTGGGACCCGGGCTTTAAAGTTTCCGAAGGGGCGGGCTTGGCCGGAGAAAAGGCCCTCGGGGCCGCCTCCGTTTCCACGGACGACATCGGCATGTTGATCTTCGGCGGCGTCTGCCGGGACAACCTGGAGCCGGCCACGGCCTGCGCGGTGGCGGATTACCTGGGCCTCGGGCCGCAAACCATGATCTACGACGTCTCCAACGCCTGCCTCGGCGTTCTAAACGGCATGGTTCAAATCGCCACCGCCATCGAAACCGGGCAGATTCGGGCCGGAATGGTGGTCTCCTGCGAAACGGCGCGGGAGGTGGTGGAGATGACCGTTCGGCGGCTGCTGGACGCCCCGGACATGGCCGTCTTTCGGGACGCCATCGCCACCCTCACCGGCGGCTCCGGCGCGGTGGCGGTGATTCTGGCCCACGAAGACCTGGTTCCCGACGGCCATCGGCTGTTGGGCGGCGCGGTTCGCAACGCCACCCGGTTTCACCGGCTCTGCCTGTGGGGGCCGGACGCCGGCTGCATCACCGAAGGCGTTCACGCCATGCGGACCGACTCCGTGGGCGTGCTCAAAAACGGCGTGGCCCTGGGCGTGGAAACCTACCGGGATTTCATGGCGGAAATGGACTGGCCAGGTCAAATTCCGGACCGGATCATCTGCCACCAGGTGGGCGCGGCCCACCAGCGGTCCATTCTGGAATCGGTGGGCATTCCCCCGGACCGGGATTTCAGCACGTTTCCCTTTCTCGGCAACATCGGCACCGTCTCCCTTCCCGTCACCGCCGCCATCGCCGAGGAGCGCGGCGTGTTGGAAAAAGGAAACCGGGTCGGCCTGTTCGGAATCGGCAGCGGGCTCAACTGCATGATGCTGGGGATGGAATGGTGAACGAAAACGACTGGCGGCCGCTTTACCCGTTCACGTCCCATTTTTTCGAAACCGGCGGACACCGGCTCCACTATCTGGACGAGGGAACGGGCGATCCCGTGGTGATGCTCCACGGCAATCCCACTTGGTCCTTTTATTTCCGGAATCTGGTCCAGGCCCTTTCCCCGGAATACCGGTGCGTGGTCCCCGACCACATTGGCTGCGGCCTGTCGGACAAGCCGGCCAACGGCGGCTACGATTTCCGGCTGGAATCCCGGGTCCGGGACCTGGAGCGGCTGCTGGATTCCCTGGGGCTGGCGCGGATCACCCTCCTGGTTCACGACTGGGGCGGAATGATCGGCATGGCCTACGCCCATCGGAACCCGGAGCGGGTTTCCCGGCTGGTCGTCACCAACACCGCCGCCTTCGGACCGCCGGGCGGCAAGGGAATTCCCATCCGTCTGCGGCTGATCCGCGACCTGGCGCCGTTCGGGACGCCCGCCGTGCTGGGCTTCAACGCCTTCGCTCGGGGCGCCCTCTGGATGGCGCCCCGTCGGCGACTGAAACCGGCGGTCCGCGCCGGACTGGCGGCGCCCTACGATTCGCCCCGCAACCGCCGGGCCACCCTCCGGTTCGTCCAGGACATCCCGCTGGAACCCGGCGATCCCTCTTTCGATCTGGTGGACGCCGTGGACCGGAATCTCCATCAATTCCGGGACCGGCCCATGCTGATTCTTTGGGGGCGGCATGATTTCGTCTTTGACATGGATTACTTTGCGGAATGGAAACGCCGTTTTCCCCAGGCCCGCCATCGACGGTTTGACGATGCCGGTCACTATCTGATAGAGGATAAACCGGTCGAAATTGCCGCCTATGTGAAAGATTTCTTGAAAAAAACCGTTGCTTAGGTTAGGAAAGGCCACGCCCGGTGACTCCCCCCAATTCCGAAAAAGGCACTTTTTTTATGGACAACATCGCGCCCCCCGCCCCCTTCGTCGACGAAAAAACGCCGGCGCAACGGGTGGTCAATATCGCCGGCCGGCTGCGGGAGATGGCGGAACGGATGCCCCACAAGCGGGCGGTGGTTTTTCCGGCCGGCTGGGACGAGAACGGGCGGGTGGCCTACACCCATCTCACCTTTCTCCAGCTTGATCGGGAATCGGACCGGGTGGCCTTTGGGCTGGAGCGTGTCGGCGTTCGCCGGGCCACGCGCACCGTTTTGATGGTGACGCCGAGCATCGAGTTTTTCGTGCTCACTTTCGCCCTGTTCAAGGTCGGGGCGATTCCCGTCATCGTGGACCCCGGCATGGGGCCCGAACGGATGGTCGCCTGCCTTCGCCGGACCATGCCCGAAGCCTTCATCGGCATTCCCAAGGCCCATCTGCTCCGCTGGCGATACCGGGCCCATTTCCGGACCATTCGGACCTGGGTGACCGTCGGCCGTCGCTGGTTTTGGGGCGGGCACACCCTCGCGAGCCTTCGGGACGAAAGCGCCGATCCGTTCCCCATGGCGCAAACCGGCGAAAACGAAACGGCCGCCATCCTCTTCACCACCGGCAGCACCGGCCCGGCCAAAGGGGCGATCTACACGCACGGGATCTTCGACGCCCAGGTGGCCCACATCGCCCGGATGTTCGACATCGGACCGGACGAAGTGGACCTGCCCACCTTTCCCCTCTTTTCGCTGTTCGATCCTGCCCTGGGCATGACCGCCGTCATTCCGGACATGGACCCGACCCGGCCGGCCCACGCCGATCCGGAAAAGCTGTTGGAAGCCATTTACGACCAGGGCGTCACCAATATGTTCGCCTCCCCCGCTCTGCTGGATCGCCTGGGCGAATACGGGGTGGCGGAGGGGATTCGCCTGCCCTCCATCCGTCGGGTGGTGTCCGCCGGCGCGCCGGTGCCGCCAACCGTTCTGGAAACCTTTTCCCGGCTGCTGAGGGAGGACGCGCCCATTTTCACGCCCTACGGCGCCACCGAGGCCATGCCGGTGATGTTGGTGGACAGCGGGGAAATCCTTTCCGAAACCCGGACCTTCACCGAAAAAGGCTACGGCATCTGCGTGGGCCGGCCGGTGGAGGGTCTCGACGTGCGCATCATCAAAATCAACGACGACCCCATTTTGGAGTGGAGCGACGGCCTGGTGGTGGAGGTGGGGGAGATTGGGGAAATTACGGTGAAGGGCGACATCGTCACCCCCGGCTATTTCGAAGACCCGGACGCGGACGCCGACCACAAAATCCGGGAGGGGAAAGAAATCTGGCACCGCATGGGCGATCTGGGCTGGCGGGACAACAAGGGTCGGTTCTGGTTCTGCGGACGCAAAAGCCACCGGGTGATCACCGAAAACGGCACGCTGTTCACCATCCCCTGCGAGGCCATTTTTAACGGGCACCCCGCCGTGAAGCGCAGCGCGCTGGTGGGCGTGGGTCGGGCTCCCCGGCAGAAGCCGGTGATTTGCGTGGAATTGAAAAACGGCGGAGAGGACGTGGACGCCGACACGGTGAAAAAAGAGCTGCTCAACACCGCCGCCAAACATCCCATGACCGAAGACATCAAGACGGTTCTCTTCCCCAAATCCTTCCCCGTGGACGTGCGGCACAACGCCAAAATTTTTCGGGAACAGTTGGCCAAGTGGGCGGAGTAGCGGAAACGCCCAGGATTCTGGTCACCGGCGGGGGCGGATTCCTCGGCGGGGCCATCGTCCGGCGGCTGGTGGAACGGGGAGATCGGGTCCGCACCTTTTCCCGAAAATCCTATCCCGCGCTGGCGGAACGGGGCGTGGCGCAGGCGGAGGGCGACTTGACCGATCCCGAGGCGGTGTTCGCCGCCTGCGAGGGCGTCGAACTGGTCTTCCACACCGCCGCCAAGCCCGGCGTCTGGGGTCGGTATTCGGATTTCTACGACGCCAACACCGCCGGAACCCTCAACCTGCTGGCCGCCTGCCGCCGGAGCGGCGTGGAGCGGCTGATCCACACCAGCTCCCCCAGCGTGGTCTTCGACGGCTCCGATCAAGAGGGCGTGGACGAGTCGGCCCCCTACCCCGAGGAATTCGAGGCCCATTATCCCCACACCAAGGCCATGGCCGAAAAGGCGGTGCTGGAGGCGGCCCGGGCCGGCGCGATCCAGGCGGTGGCGCTGCGGCCCCATCTCATCTGGGGGCCCGGCGATCCCCACCTGACGCCCCGGATTCTCCGGCGGGCCAAGAGCCTGCGGCGAATCGGCGCGGGTCAAAATCGGGTGGACACGATTTACATCGACAACGCCGCCGAGGCCCATCTGCTGGCGGCCGAGGCGCTGGAGAAGAATCCGGAACTCTCCGGCCGGGCCTATTTCATCAGCCAAGGCGAGCCCATGCCGTTGTGGGACATGGTGAACGCCATCCTGGCCGCCGGGGGGCGCCCGCCGGTGGAAAAGACGATTTCTCCGGCTTCGGCCCGGCGCGTCGCGGCGGTGCTGGAATGGGTCTATCGAACCTTTCGCCTGCCGGGAGAGCCCCGTCTGACCCGCTTCGTGGTGGACGAACTGGCCGCTTCCCACTGGTTCGACATCGGCGCGGCCCGGCGGGATTTGGGCTACGAGCCCCGGGTCTCCACGGAAGAAGGGCTGAAGCGGTTGGAGGCGTGGCTGCGGGAAACCGGCCAGTT
>JBKHDD010000246.1:0-5754 GCA_046541515.1 Desulfococcaceae bacterium | reverse complement strand
CCGATGGCGTCGGCCGCCGCCTGGTTGACCAGCACGTAGCGGGCGTCGGGGTCCAGCACGGTGATCAACGCCGGACTGTGGTCGAGGATGGACTGCAGCAGCCGGGCGGTTTTTCGCTGGGCATGCTCCGCCCGCCGACGGTCGGTGACGTCCACGTGGGTGCCGACCACCCGGACCGGTTTGCCGTCGGCGTCCCGTTCCACGGTTCGGCCCCGCCCCATCACCCACCGCCAGCCGCCTTCGGCGGTTTGGTACCGAAACTCCGAGCAAAAGGTCCCGCCCCGGGGAATTTCGTTTTCCACCCGTTCCCGGGTGGCCGGCCGATCGTCGGGATGGATCAGCGACAGCCATCGCTCGAAATCCACGGGAAAGGCGTCGGGCGGATATCCCAGCATGGTGTAGCAGCGAGGGCTCCAGTAGACTTGGTTGGTGCGGAGATTCCAGTCCCAGTAGCCGTCGTCGGCGGCTTCCATGGCCAGCCGAAGCCGCTCCTCGCTTCGCCGCAGGGCCTCGGTCAGCCGCCGGTTTTCGGTCAGGTCCAGGTCCAGGCAGTAAAGTTCGGGGGCGCCGTCGGGCCGCGTCAGAACGGCGTGGTTGGAAAAAACGGGAACCCGGGAACCGTCCTTGCGTCGAAGTTCCACCTCGGTCGCCGGGGAAACCTCGCCGGTTTCCGCCATGCGGCGAATGTCCTCCCGGACCCGCTCCCGAATCTCGTCGGGGATGATCAGGTCCATCAGATTCCGGCCGATCGCCTCTTCCGGCGCGTAGCCGTACACCGAGCGACTGGCCTTGTTCCAGTAAAACACGGTTCCGTCGGCCCAGTACCCCTGGACGGAGACGTTGGGCACCGATGCCAGCAGTTTCCGAAAGCGCTCCTCGGGACGGTCGGCCGCGTCCAAAGGCTCTGATGGCTTTTCTGGAAAAGGGGATTCACGAGGGGCTTTTTCCCGGGGCGACGGCGCGAGGGCCCGATCGGCCAGGGCCGCCTCCAATTCCGCGATCCGAAGCCGCAAACGCCGGTTTTCCATGGCCATTTCGCCGGAATCCCGGTCAGGTGGGTCCGATGATGAATTCGTCATATCGAACGCTCGCAAACGAGTGCCGGCCGCCGGTGAAAGGCGCTGAAGCCGGACGGCGCCCGCCAATCGGGGCCGGAATCTTTGGCCGAGGCGCGACGCCGACCTTCTCCCGGCGGACGTCCCGGCCGAAGATTCCATCCGCGCTCGTTGGATGTCGAAGCGAAGCGGGTCGCTCGGGATGGCTCTGAATCTGAAACGATGCGGCGGGATGGATTCGCCGTTCCGCCGGACCGGAGGGCGGGATCGGTCTTTCATCCGTTCCCAAGGGCGAAAGAATACCAAATCCGACGGAATTTGCCCACCCCCTTTGTCGCGTGCGGGCGTCATTGGCCCAGCATTCCCTCCTTCAGGTCCTCGTCGGCCGGCTCCGCCCCCAGCCAAATGGCAAACAGCGCCCGTTTGAAATCCAGCCCGGAGATGACGCCCTGAAGCCGATCTCCCCGGTAGACCCGGACGCCTTGCTCGGGCGTGTAGAGGATGTCGAAGGTGTCGCCGGCCTTGGCCTCCCGGTTGAAAAAACCGTTGAACTTGTCGATTCCGGGTTGAATCGGGGCGGTGTTTCCGTCGGTGGCCGCCGCGAATCCTTCCTTCCAAGCCGCCACCAGTTTTTCCGACGACACTCCGTCGTAAATGAAATGCAACCGGATGGCCATGGGCGCGTCCGCGGCGACGACGGCGTCGGCGTTCACGGAGGGTTCCGTCAAATACAGCCCTCCGGCGTAGACCTTGACGAAAAATTTCTTGCGAAGGCCGGCGCCGTTGAGGGTCAATTCCTCCGTCCCGGCCGTGAGGGTATCCGGCAACGCCACCCCGCCGATCTCCAGCGCGGCGGCGGGACCCGCCGTCAACAACGCGAAAAGCGTCAAAAGGCCCGAAAACGCAACCGCAAACTTCCGCATGAAAGACCTCCCCGCAACGAGGCGATGGAATGGAAAAAAAATCCCCCGATCCGAACAAGCAGAACCGGGGGCGCCGCCCAAAAAGGAAAAAATGAAGAGAATCAGTCTCCCATTTCCGCCATGTAATCGTCGTACATCGTCTCCAGCGCCAGCTTGTGCTTGGCCTCTTCCTGGCAAAGCATCTTGAACAGCAGCTTGGCGTCTTCCTCCTCGGACATGTCCTGGAGCTGGTTGTAGAGTTCCAGCGCCTTTTCCTCCCGCTTCATGGCCAGCATCAGCATATCCTTGTAGCTCATGCCGGGTTTGTAATCCATCTCCACGGCGTAGTCGCTGCGCTTGATGTCGGGAATCCACTTCCATTTGTAATCGTGGATGCTTTTGTCCACGCCCTTCTGGTCCAGATTTTCCAGCATTCGCTTGTGCTTCATCTCCTCTTCGGCGAATTCCCTGAGCATTTGCTTGGAGCCGGAAAAGGATTCCTGCTCGCTGGCCTGCATGTAGAAATCGTGGGCCTCCTGCTCTTTTTCGATGGCGAAATCGACAACCTCTTTGACGTTCTCGAAATTCATGGATGTCTCCTTTTGCTGAGAAAAGCCCGCCGCCGTCGGATGGTCGGGGGCGGAAACGGGTTGCGGTTCCAGGGAGCCGACCAGTTCGCTCAGTCGGGCGAGGCCATGCTCGGCCATGTAGGCGGCGATGCCGTCGATGATCTCCAGCGGGGCCTGGGGATTGACGAAATTGGCGGTGCCCACCTGAATCGCGGAGGCCCCGGCGATCAGAAATTCCAGGGCGTCGGAGGCGGTCATGATGCCCCCGAGCCCCACCACCGGCACCGTGGCCGCCCGGGCCACCTGCCAGACCATGCGCAACGCCACGGGGCGAATGGCCGGACCGGAGAGGCCGCCGGTCTGGTTGGCGATGCGGGAGCGACGGGTCCGGACGTCGATGGCCATCCCGGCAAGGGTGTTGATGAGAGAAATCATGTCGGCGCCCGCGTCCTCCACCGCCCGGGCGATTTCGGTCACGTCCGCGACGTTGGGGGAAAGCTTGACCATCAACGGCAGCCGGGTCCGCTTTCGAACGGCGGCGACCAGCGCGCCGGCGGCCGCGGGCGCCACCCCAAAGGCGACGCCGCCGGCCTTGACGTTGGGGCAGGAAATATTGACTTCCAGGGCGGCGATTCCTCCAACGGCGTCCAACCGCTCGGCCAACTCGGCATATTCCGCCTCGGTTTCGCCGTAAATATTGACCACGGTGGGCGTTTGCAACGTGCGGAGGAAGGGGAGTTTATTCTGGAGAAAGGCGTCCAGACCGACGTTTTCCAGCCCGATGGCGTTCAACATGCCGCTGGGCGTTTCGGCCACCCGGGGCGGCGGATTTCCGGGGGTGGGCTTGAGGGAAAGCCCCTTGACCACGATGGCGCCCAGCCGGTTCAGATCGATCAGCTGGGCGTACTCCCGCCCGTAGCCAAAGGTTCCGGAGGCGGTCATCACCGGGTTACGGAGCGTGAGCCCGGCCAGTTGAACGCGCAAATCGGGGGCGGGAATGGTCATGACGGATGAACACCGGGATCGGAGGATTGTGGACGCCGTATCGAACCGGCCACCCTGCGGCCGGGTTCGTAACGCGCTCTGTACCAGAAGCCGCCTTCCATATCAAGGAATTTCAGGATGCCGAAAACGTGGCCCGCCATGATTTTTTTCGAATGAATCCATGTTTCTCATTGCACAGTATCAAAACCGGCCCTATAATTTTTGAGAAATATTAGTCTTGACATTTTCCCGCTCCCGATTTACCAATGAGTATATTCCCAAAAGGAGAAGTTATGGTCAGACCCAAGAAAAACCGAGTCGTGGCTTTCAAGCCGGATATCAGCTATTTCAAGCCGCGGGGCATCCCCATGGTCGATCTGGAGGAGGTGAAGCTCACCGTGGACGAACGGGAGTCGATCCGCCTTTCCGACCTGCTCGGACTTTCCTACGAAGACGCCGGAAGAAGCATGGGCGTGTCCCGGGCCACTTTCGGACGCATTATACAGCGGGCGCGGAAGATCGTGGCCGACGCCCTCATCAACGGCAAGGCCATCAACGTGGACGGCGGCAATTACACCCTGGCGGAAGACCGCCGCCTCTTTCTCTGCGAACAGTGCCGCCACACCTGGGAAGAAGCCTGCGGCACCGGAAAACCGGGAAAGTGCCCCGAATGCGAAGGGGAATTTTTACACAGAATCTCGGAACAGATGCCGGAATCCGAAGACGAGACGACGGTCGAAGCCGAAACCGACGCGTAACCAACCGGGCGGGCCGGCGAGGCCGCCCGCCCGATTTCGCCCAACAAGATTCATTTAAAAACGGGAGCAACGGAAAATGAAAATCGCCTTAAGCGCCGACGGAACCGACCTTTCCGCGCGGCTGAATCCCCGGTTTGGTCGGGCCCGCCATTTCGTGATGGTGGACTCCGAAACCGGCAGACTGGAAGTGATTGACAACGAACAGAACCTGGATCTGCCCCAGGGCGCGGGGATCCAGGCCGGACAAACCATTGTCCGAAACGGCGCGAACGTGCTGATCACCGGCAATTGCGGCCCCAAGGCCTTCCGGGTGTTGGAAAAAGCCAACGTTCAGGTGTTCGTGGGCGTGGACGGCACCCTCCAGGAAGTGCTGGATCGGTTCAATGCCGGGGAACTAAAGCCCGCCCAAGAGGCCAATGTTCAGGGACACTGGGCCTGACCATTCCCCGCGGAAGATTTCGGGCCGCAGGCTTGACGAAACCGCTTGCGGTCCCAATTCTTCCGAGTCGGCCGGGATGTTTCACGTTTACGCGGCCAATGGCCGCAAACGGCGCCCGGCCCAGTCCGCCAAACCGCCCATGCGTGGACGACAATTTACCCTTTTACGCGCAACATTTGCAACGTGGGAGAAGTTTTCATGGAAATGATCAGCGGCGGGGGCTGCCCCAGCCAGACGAAAAAGAAGGATGCCCAGGCCGCACAGGACGCCGCCCTGGAAAGCTCTCTTTCCAAAATCAAAAATATTTTCATCGTGATGAGCGGCAAAGGCGGCGTGGGAAAAACCAGCGTATCGGTCAATCTCTCCATGGCGCTGGCCAAACGGGGATTTCAGGTGGGCATCATGGACGTGGACATTCACGGTCCCGACGTTCCTCGGATGCTTGGCGTCGACAAGGAAATGTTGACCGTCAACGAGGCCCGGAAGCTCATTCCCCTCCCCTACTCCGAAAACCTGGCCGCCGTCAGCATCGAGTCCCTCAGCGCCAGCAAGGACGACGCCATCATCTGGCGGGGACCGGTGAAGCACAGCGCCATTCGTCAATTCATCGCCGACGTGGAATGGGGGGAGCGGGACTTTCTCGTCATCGACTCGCCGCCCGGCACCGGCGACGAGCCGCTCAGCGTCGCCCAGACCATTCCCAACGCCCGGGCGATCATCGTGACCACGCCGCAGGAAGTCTCCCTGGCCGACGTGCGGAAGTCCATCAACTTCTGCAAAACGGTCAAAATGGAAATTTTCGGCCTGGTGGAAAACATGAGCGGCTTTTCCTGTCCCCATTGCGGCGAAGCCATCGACCTGTTCGGCGCCGGCGGCGGGGAGCGCACCGCCAAGGAATTCGGCCTGAACTTCCTGGGCCGGATACCGCTTGACCCGCGGGTGGTGGCCTGCGGAGACAACGGGCAATGTTACCAGGAGACCTACGCCGACTCCGCCGTCACCCGGGCCTTTTCTGCGGTGGCGGAGAAAATGGCCGAACTGATCTAA
>JBKHDD010000245.1:0-5778 GCA_046541515.1 Desulfococcaceae bacterium | reverse complement strand
GCCGCGTTCCGGTACGCCTTCAAAAAGACGATGTTTTCGGGCGGGTTGTTCATCTCCCGCAGCCGTTGGCCGCCTTGGACGCCGGAGGTGACGAGCAGCGATTCTTCGCCTTCCACCAGCGGAATGTTGAGCCGGGCGGCGGAAGCCTGGTAGCTGGTGATGCCGGGAACGGTTTCCACCGGCAGATCGGGGCGCAGGGCGCGCAGATTTTGCAACACGTATCCGTAGGTGGAATAGGTGGTCGGGTCCCCCAGGGTGATGAACGCGGCGTTTTCGCCCCGATCCAGCCGGTCGATGATGGCGCGGGCGTGTTCCTCCCAGGCCTTTTGGGTTTCGGACCGATCCCGGGTCATGGGAAAGGCCAGCCGGACCATCGGCGTCGCCTTGGGGATGTGGGGACCGGCGATGTCCATGGCCAGGCTGTAGCTGTTTTTGGTGGAGGAGGCCGCGAACACGACGTCCACTTCTCCCAGCAGCCGAACCGCTTTGAGCGGAAGCAATTCCGGGTCGCCGGGACCGACGCCGATGCCGTAAAGGGTTCCCGTCTGGGTGTTCATTCGACCGTTTCTTCCCGTTGAGGTTGCGTGGATTGGGCCAGGATCAGCAGCGCGTTGACCACGCCGGCCGCCACGTTGGAGCCGCCTTTGCGTCCGACGTTGGTGATGTGGGGAATGTCGGTTTCCAGCAGCTCGGCTTTGGATTCGGCGGCGTTGACGAATCCCACCGGCAGGCCGATTACCAGGGCGGGGCGGGCGACGCCGCGCCGGATCAGTTCGTTGAGGCGGAGCAAGGCGGTGGGCGCGTTGCCCACGGCGTAGATGGCCCCGTTCAGTTGGGGCAGGACGGCGTCCACGGCCGCCCGAGATCGCGTGATTCCCTCGCTTTCCGCCAGGCGGCGGACCGTGGCGTCCCCGATTCGGCAGGAGACGGAAACGCCCATTTGGGTGGCCTCGGCCTTGCGGATGCCCGCTCGGGCCATTTCGGTGTCGGTGAACACCGGGCGGCCCGCCCGCAGGGCGGCGATTCCGCGCTCGACGGCCTCGGGATGGATGCGGACCGTTTTTAAATATTCGAAATCCGCCGTGGTGTGAATCATCCGCCGGACCACCTGCCACGTTCGGTGATCGAAATCGTGGGGGCCGGCCTCTTCGTCGATGATGGCGAAGCTTCTGGGTTCGATGTCCGCTGGCTTCATGACGCCGATTTCCTCTCGTTGGCATATGCCCGCATGGCCGACGTGAAATGGCGGGCGGCCTCCGGGCGGCTGCCAAAATGGAGATGAATGTAGCTGCCGAGGGTGCGGTCCACGACGAAACCCTCGTCCGAGGCGGCCGCGCCATGACGACCCGCGACGGCGTAGGCGGTTTCCGTCCCTTCCGGCGTTTCCGCAAGGGACGAATAGTGGAACTCGTGGCCGCGAATCCGGGTTCCGGCCTCGCCCAGGAGGGTCGTTCGCCGCAGGGTGATTTCCCGGTAGCCCAGGGCGCGCAGCCGGGACGCCATGGCGGTCCGAAAGGGAAAGCAGCCGGTCATGGGAAACCGGCGATCCTCGGCGTCGGCCAAGGAATCGCAGAGGTACATGAAGCCGCCGCACTCCCCGTAAATGGGCATTCCAGAACGGCTCGTCTCCCGGATTTCCCGGCGAAGCGCCCCGTTTTCGGCCAGGGCTTTCGCGAACAATTCGGGATATCCGCCGCCGAAATAAAGGCCGTCCAGATTCGGGGGAAGGGCCGCGTCGTTCACCGGCGAAAAGGGGACGATTTCCACCCCGGCCGCCCGCAGCAGATCGAAATTGTCCGGATAGTAAAAACAGAAGGCCGCGTCGGAGGCGACCCCCAGCCGGACGTCGGGTTCGGGAACCGTTGCCGCGGTTGACGGCGAACCGGTGGAAATTTCCGGCAGCCGTTCCAGCAATTCGTCAATGTTCAGGCCCGTTTCCGCCAGATCGGCGAGCCGGTCGGCGGCGGCCGGGTCCAGCGGATGGTCCGCGTCGGTGAACAGGCCCAGATGCCGCTCCGGAATGGCGACCTCCGGATTCCGAGGCAAACCGCCCAGGCAGGGCGCGCCGGCATGGCCCTTCATGGCTTCCCGCAGATAGTCGAAGTGGCGAGGGCTGCCCAACCCGTTGAACAGAATTCCGGCGAAGGTCAGTTCCGGATCAAACTTTTCGAATCCCAGCACCAGGGCGGCGGCGCTTCGCGCCATGCTGGCGGCGTTCACCACCAGCAAGACCGGAAGCCCAAGCCACTTGGCCATCTGGGCCGTGGAGCCGGCCTCGGTCCGGCCGTCGTATCCGTCGAACAGCCCCATGACGCCTTCCACCACGGCCACGTCCGCCCCGGCGGCCGATTTGTGGAAAATTTCTCGGTTGGTTTCCCGGGGCAACATCCAGCCGTCCAGGTTCCGGCTCGAAACGCCCGCGACCCGGCCGTGGTGACCCGGATCGATGAAATCCGGCCCCACCTTGAACGGCGCGACCCGAAGTCCCCGCCGGCGCAACGCGGCCAGCAGGCCAAGCGTGGCCGTGGTCTTTCCGCAGCCGCTCCAGGGACCGGCGACGATCAGCCCTTTCGTCATCCGTTTCCCCCAAAGGGCGGCGCCGCTGACGGGACCGTGCGCAAAGGAGTCAATTTCCCCATCCTCGTTTCATCCTGGCCGGGGAAGCGAAACGGATCAATGAAAAAACGTCCGTTTCCACCATTCCTTCGCCGGCCGGAAAAAAGCCCGGATTTCCAGGAAGAAAACCGGGCTTTCCAGATTCATTTTTGGCGCCCCCGGCAAGGATCGAACTTGCGGCACATGGATTAGGAATCCATTGCTCTATCCACTGAGCTACGGGGGCGGCGGACGGCTAATCCACGAATACCTTTTGGCCGGGATAAATGGTGCTCCATTTGGTCATTTTGTTGACTTGAAGGAATCGCTCCAGTGACATCCGATGGCGCTGGGCGATTTCAATGGGCACGTCCCCGTTCCTCACATTGTAGGTCTTCAGACGGCCGGGATTGACGTTGCCGGCGCCCCGACCGGGAATTTTCAGAACTCGCCCGATGCTCAACGCGCTTCCGGAAAGGTTGTTGAGGCGGCCCAAGGCGGTGGTGCTCGTACCATATTTTCGGGCGATATTCCAGAGAGAATCCCCCCTTTGCACCACATAGACGGTGTGGGATTTCCTTTTGGAGGGCCCGCTTCCGCCGCTGACGCCGGGAATTTTTAGGATTTTTCCGGCCACGATGTAGTGGCGTCGATGAAGGCGATTGGCCCGCATGAGCGATTTGAGAGGCACGCCGTACCGATCGGCGATGGTGGAAAGGGTCTCCCCGCGTTTTACGCGGTGATAGGCCACTTGGGTTTGCTTTTTGGCGGGCCGTTTGGGCGGAGCGGCTTGCGCGACGGGAATTTCGTCGATTTTGGCGAGAAGAACCGATGCTTTTCCGGCGGGAACCCGAAGGGCGTAATGGCCGGGCGGAAGGGAAGTCTGCCGAAGTTCGGGGTTGAGGGCCTTGAGGCCTTCCGGGACGATCCCGATTTCCTGGGCGACCCGGTTCAGACAGACCTGGCGGGACACGGTGAGGGTTTCGCTGGCCACGGGCCCTTCGCGATCCTCCAGGTCGATGTTGTATTTTTCGGGGGCTTGCAGAATATGCAGCGTTGCCAGAAAGCGGGGAACGTAGCGGGCGGTTTCGCGGGGAAGCTGTTCGTAAAGGTCCCAGAAATTGTCCAGATAATTGACGTTTTGGGATCGAATGATCCGGAGGACCCGCCCTTCGCCGCAGTTGTAGGCGGCCAGGACGGTGCTCCAGTCGCCGAAGATATTGTGCAGTTCCTTTAAATAGGCGATGGCGGCCCGGGTGGATTTTTCGGGGTCCATCCGCTCGTCGATGTATCGATTTCGCTTTAAACCGAATTTATAACCGGTGGATGGGATAAACTGCCAAAGGCCCAGGGCCCGGGCGGGGGAAAAAGCGTTGACTTTGAAGCCGCTCTCGATCAGCGGGAGCCAGGCCAGTTCGGTGGGCAGGCCTGCCTTTTCCAGCTCGGCGACGATCATCTCCCAATACCGTCCGGAACGACGATAGGCCCGCTGGAAATAGTTCCCTCGGGTCAGATTTTCAATTTCGGTTTGGACATGTGCGTTCATGTCCATGGGGATGGGGCGATGCTTTCCCTGAACCATGGTGTTCCGGGACGCGTAAATCTCCATAATTCGCTTGGAGATCATAAACCGGATGTCCTCCTTTTGCCGAAGGAGGTCCGGGTCGTCTTCCGGCGAAACCGCCTGAATCCGGATGTAGGCCTGATCCAGCGCTTTCAGGGCGGATTCCATTTTTTCTTCTTGCCAAAGTTCCTGGGCTTCGCGGCAGAGCGAAAGGGCGGCGTCGAGTTCCGCCTGAATTCCCGCTTTTTCCAAGACGAGGCCGGCTTCGCCGGATTCCGTTGGTTCGGCAAGGGGATCGCGGGCAGTATCGGCGTTGGGAGAAGAACAGGCGCTGGGGGAGACGGCCGCCTGCATGATCGGGGCGGAGGCATCCGGCGAATCCGGTTCCAGGCTTTCGGATTTCGGAGATGAAGCCCCCTGAACGGGGGCGGCGGGTTGCAGACTTCCGCAACCGGCAAGAGTCCATAAAAAGACGCCGCACAGCCATAACATGGCGAGACGGACCGGGGCGTGAAAAATGAAAAGCCGCATGCCAAAGCTCCCGTTGGGGTTGCCCAGACCTGGGAAACGTCTTCCGTAGCCCGGGGGGAATGGGTCGCAATTTGAGGTGAAGTAAACAAATGCGCTTTTTTTGTCAAGGATTTATGCGGTTTTTTCGGTCGCCCGAAAAAAGAATGGGGTCGCGTTACCGTTTGAAATTTGTTTGTTTTCCGTTGAGTTGGCCTTTGGGGTAACCGGACCTGGCTTCCAGCGGGCATTGTGCCGGCGTTTTTCTGAAAATTCAAAAATAGTTGATAATCGACGAAAATTGGCGATTCAAAGGGTTTTAAAGATTATAAAAGGGTGAAATCAATTCAGGTTAACAATTTCAGCGGTTGCGATTCCGAGGCCGAGTCGGTAAAAGCACACGTTCTTTGGGGCGCACGGCTCCAGCGGAGCCTGGCTCAGGAGGGATTGCCAACGTAGCTCAGCTGGTAGAGCTACTGATTTGTAATCAGTGGGTCGGGGGTTCGAATCCCTCCGTTGGCTCCAAGAAGAAAATGGTGGGGTTCCCGAGCGGTCAAAGGGAACAGACTGTAAATCTGTCGGCGATGCCTTCGGAGGTTCGAATCCTCCCCCCACCACCATCCTCGTGAGTGAGTTGGCTGTAGGAGATTTCAGCTTCGGGCTGAATCGCTGGTACTACGCGGCTTCCTGCAATTTGTTCGCAAATCGCTCTTTGGGGTTTGGGTTTCAACGGCGTATTCCCCAGATACTCCGGCGAAATCGCCATCGACGGGCGGGAGTAGCTCAGTTGGTAGAGCTTCAGCCTTCCAAGCTGAATGTCGCGAGTTCGAGTCTCGTCTCCCGCTCCATTCGGCGGCCCCGAAGTCGCCAGCCTGAAATCAATACGCCCACGTAGCTCAGCAGGTAGAGCGCTTCCTTGGTAAGGAAGAGGTTCACCGGTTCAATTCCGGTCGTGGGCTCCATTTTGCCTCGGCGCCCTTTGGGGCGCGAGGCTTCTTATTGCGTATCTTCCTGAAAAAATCCAACGGGACCCAAAAAGGCAGGGGAGGCGTTTAGCATGGCCAAGCAGAAATTTGAGCGGAAAAAGCCGCATGTGAACGTGGGCACGATTG
>JBKHDD010000244.1:0-5802 GCA_046541515.1 Desulfococcaceae bacterium | reverse complement strand
CCGATCCGCTATATCGACTGGCTGTTTCCCGGCATTCTGGCCATGAACATGATGTTCAGCGCGTTGTGGGGCGTGGGCTTCATCATCGTCCGCTACCGAAAAAACGGCGTGCTGAAGCGGTTCAAGGCCACCCCGCTGCGGCCTTTTGAATACCTGACCGCCCAGATGATTTCCCGGATTTTCGTGTTGATGTTCATTCTGTTGGTCATGTGGTACGGCTGCGATCTGATTTTCGACTTTGAAGTGCGAGGATCGGTGCTGGTTATCATGCTGCTTTATTTCCTGGGAGGTCTGAGCCTCACCGCCCTCGGCATGATCGTTGCTTCCAGAGGGTCCAGCGAGGAGTTCGCCAGCGGGGTCATCAACTTTATCGGCTGGCCCATGATGTTTCTCTCGGAGGTCTGGTTTTCCCTGGAAGGCGCGCCGGAATGGCTCCGCAAGGTCGCGGAAATTCTGCCCCTGACCCATCTTCTGCGTGGCGTGCGTCGGGTCATGAACGAAGGCGCGGGCCTGGCCGAAGTCACGCCGGAAATCGCCATTCTCGCCGGGATGACCGTCGCCGCCCTGGCCATCGGCTCTCTCCTGTTTTCTTGGAACGAGTAGGCGCCGGCTTTCGCTCTTCTGGACCTGGGGATCGATTTTGTGGAACGCCCTTTGTCGGCGTCCTCAAGCTCGGCGCGATTCGCGCGCAAATATGCAGTTCGGCCTCCCGACTCTCCGAACTTCCGCTTCGCCTGCCTTTTTTTCATTCCCAACGGAAAAAACTGGCCCCAACGGATTTCCGTATTATTTTCGTCTCAACAAAAATCGCCGGAAACCATGGCCTTTTTCGCTCCCGGAATGAACCTGTTCCTCAAAGCTTCCATCGCCTTCCCATTCCGTCGCCGAATCCGGAATTCGGCTTGGCATGGCGAGTCTTGGCGTGTGAATGGATCATCCTTCTTCCCTTGCGACTGGCCAGTTGTCTCCATGGGCGCCGGCATCTATGCAACCATTGGAGGTTCAGCATGGCCCCTTCGTTTCCCCTTCGCGGTCCCCTTACCGTTTTTTGGTTCCTGAAAATTTTCGGCGGTCTTTTCCTGGCCCTTCGGGTCGCCCTTCATTTCCTCGGTGTCTGGCCCGCCGGCGGTTCCCCTTTTCCCCAACTTTTCGGCCAGTTCTGGGTATTGCTGGGCGCCGGGGTCAATCTTCGACACTACGTTTTTCTGAAACGCAACAACCCGGACGTTGCCTCTCCGGATTTTCTGGTGGCCAGCCGGGGATTGTACCAGTGGATTCGGCATCCCATGTATTTGGGGGATTTGATCCTGATGGTTGGCTTGACCCTGTTGGCGCCGGGTCCCGTTTCCTTTTTGCTTTTGGGCATGGGAACGGTGGGAATCGCCGTGCAAAGTCGGATTGAAGACGAACAGATGGTTCGGCGTTTTGGACCCGCCTTCGAGGACTGGCGCGATCGGACCCGATTGCTGGTGCCGGGTGTTTTTTGAGATTGTAAATCCATCATTTGTTGACATTGTTCCCCGTGGAACAGCCGAGCGTCCCGCCGAGGCGGCCGTCCGGCCGAGGCGCCGCCGGGGGACGGCTTTGCTGTTTCCGCAGAGGATGGTGAATGTTTTGCACCTGAATTTTTTGGAAAAAGCGTTCGTCAACAGTCCCATCCGCGCCTTGATTCAGCGAACCGACACGGTGGCTCGGTTTTTGGACTTGGGCGGCGTTCCGCCATTCGGCGGTCGGGCGCTGGAAATGGGTTGTGGGCGGGGGCTGGGAATGGAGATTATCCTTGACCGTTTCGGCGCGGCCGAGGTGCACGGCTTTGACCTGGATCCCTCCATGGTCCGACTCGCCCGGCGACGGCTCTCCCGTCGAGGAATACGGACGCGATTCTGGGTGGGAACGGCCACTTCCATTCCGTGCGGGGACGGCAAGTATGATCAGGTTTTTGATTTCGGAATCATCCACCACGTGATCCGGTGGCGGGAGGCGTTGGCGGAAGTATTTCGGGTGTTGAAGCCGGGCGGCCGGTTTTACGTGGAGGAATACCTGCGGGATTTCATTTGCCATCCGGTCTGGAGGCTGCTGTTGCACCATCCCCAGTCGGACCGGTTCACCGCTCGGCTTTTTGTCGAGGCGTTGGAAGCCGCCGGTTTTCGTCTGGTTGGATCTGTGGAACGGTTCCGGTTCGCGGCATGGTTCGTGGCCGAGAAGCCGGCCTGATCACCGTGCAGGAGGGAAGCGGAGCAGGGAGGGGAGCAAAAAAAGCGGGCACGGCAGGGGAGGCCGTGCCCGCGAACGATCGGGAGGATAGCTATGGCAGAAAAGATGTACTGGCAAAGGGGTTGGGATATGCGTTATCTATTGACAGATCGTATTCCGCTCTTGCTTCCACCTGCGAACCGACTCGTGACAAAATCGGTTTTCCTCGCAATCCGCATACTCAATGTCACATGCCGCATGCGCCGAGGTTTCCCATCGTTGAGGAGACAATTCGCATCTTGCTTCTTCTTTTTTCATAAACCCACCTCCTCAGGGTTCAAGTGCTTTCGAATGGGTTCATGTTGATTTGGAAATTAGCCGTAATGAGCTTCGATGTCAAGGGATTTTTTCGGAGAGACAAAAAAATTTCCCGTCTATAAAATTTTGCGCTGCGCGAGTCCGCTTCCATTTCTTAAGTATTTGAATTAATTGGAAATACGTAGATTTTGACAGGCGGCGGCGAAATCCCGGCCGCTTTGGTTTGCCTCCGCCAGATAATCCGGATGGCTCTCCACTTCCCCGGCCAGGTCCAGTTCCCGGTACAGCAACGATCCCCAGAGCTTCATGTCCAGCGTGTCCATAAAATATTTCATGGTGAGCAACGCGCCGTCGAACAGCTTTTTTCCCCGCGTGGCCCCCGCCGAAATGAACAGTCCCAGCCGTTTGGCTTCCCGCCCTTTGGGCGGCGTCCCGTCGATCCAGTATTTTTTGACCCAGAGTGACTGGCACCGATCCATCAGGGCCTTGGTGTGGGCGCCGACGGTGTAGAAGAAGATGGGCGAGGCGATCATGAGCCCGTCCGCCGCGAGCATGGCGTCGCGGACGGTTTCGAAATCATCTTTGATGGCGCAGCGGCCGTCGTCGGATTTGCATTTGTAGATTTCCAGGCAGGGGGAAATTTTCAGGTCCCGCAGGACGAATTCCTGGACCTCCGCGCCGGCGTCCCGCGCGCCGGCGACGGCCCGAGCCAGCAGGGCGGCCGTGTTGCCCTTCCGCCGGGGACTTCCGTAAATCGCGACAAGGCGTGTCATGGGGGCTCCCCTCAGAGACGAATTTTGCCGTTATGGGTTTCCATTGGGCCTCGCTGCCTAAATGTCCGATTGGATGTTCGAAATCATTTGCAAAATGATTTGGCGCAAAGGCGATGGCTTGCAGCTGCAAACAAAGTGGATTTGTTCGGCCTCAATCCGGAAATAGTTGTGGCTAATGATGTCACGCAACCCCTTGGCCCCTTTCCAGTCGATTTCCGGATATTGGATCAAAGGGGAGGAATCGGAATGCGCTTGTCCAGCTGCTTCAAATTTTCGCCGATGGCGATGAGTTGCATGCGGATTCCGCCCAATTTTTCAATCCCGGCTTCCGAATCGGCAAGATCCGCAACGCATTGGATGGATTTGAAGCGCCCTTGAATTCGGCGGGCGAAGATCGAGATATCTTCAAGAATTTGGAGGATCAGGGCCGGATCATACATGCACGGCTTCCTCGTCGATTCGTTTTTTCAGAATCGGGTTCATCCCGACCCATATCCGGATAATATCCACCCGGCGATTCAATCGATTTTCCTGCTTGGCTTTCAAGTGGACCAGCGGAAACGGGTCCGGGGTTCGGGTCCCGACCACAACGTCCACATCGCTCTCCGGTTGGAAATCCCCTCCGACCGCAGAACCAAAAAGGCCCAAGCCAAGAAGGCCATACTTATCCCCGGGATCAATTTTTGTCTCCTTCAGAATTTCCAAGATATCCGAACGGGTCATGCATCGTTTCCGTTCTCCATGGCCGAAAGAAAAAAGGCCGGCACTCCCAGCCATGGGTTCCTAGCCCGCCAGCGTTTGATAGGCCTCCTGGATTTCCTTGAAGCGTTTTTCGGCCAGTTTTTGGAATTCATCGCCCAGATGCGCCACTTTGTCGGGATGGTATTTGTTGGCCAGCTCTCGGTAGGCGTGGCGGATTTCCTCCTTGGACGCCCCCCGGGGAACCCCGAGCACTTCATGGGGGCTTCGCGGGCCGGTTTGCCGCGAACGAGACGTCCCCGCCCGTCGGGATTTTTCTTTCGCTCCGGACTTCGGTCCTTCGCCGTTTGCTTCTTCGGAACCCGGAAATCCGCCTTCCATGAAGTCTTGGACGTTTCCGAAAAACCCGGATTTAAAAAACAGCCAGTACAGCACGTACCAGACCAGCGCGTCGTCGATCCAGCCCAGGACGGGGATGAAATCAAAATCTCCCGGGAAAATGGTATAGGCCATGCCCAGAACGAAAAAGATCAGTTTCCGCATGGAGTTACAGCTCTTCCTCGAACTCTTTCTCGATCATTCGGTAAATCTCCCAGCCGATGGCCAAGCCCGTCCGAATAAAATCGGGCCCGTACCGGCGGCCGGTTTCGGTGCGAAAGGTGTCTCCGATGCGGGCCAGCATTTCCATTCCCTTGGGATAGCGGGCCATGAATTCCACCAGGGGCATTTCCGCGAAGGTCACCATGTCCCATACCGTATCGGTAAAATTGTCGGGTCCCCAGCGGAATTTGTCGGCGTCGTAAAGGCAGTCGGAAATCAACTTGCCGCCCGGCGTGCTCACCGGATCGGGAGGGCGAAAGGCCTCGTGGTTCCGAATGGCCATGGCCACGTCCTCCACTTCCGAAGGCCGGAGGGCAAACCGTCCGAGCAGCAGTCGGGCCGTTTCCGCGCCGGCGATCGCGTGTTCGGATTCCTTCCGTCGGAGGTCGTGGAGCAGCCCGGCCATCTGGGCCAGCCGAATCCGCCGGCACAGGCTCGAACGGTCCCACCCGGCCCGCAGGCACTCGATGGCGGCCAGGGCGCCGGCGTCCAGGGTCACCTTGACGGCGTGCGTCAGACCGTGGCCAAAGTCTTCCTCCAGCAATTCGCGCACGACGGCGTGAAGCCGGGAGACCCGGGGATCTTCGTTGAAAAATTTTCGGGAAAGTCGAACGGCGACGGGAAAGTCGGCGTAAAACGCGGGCGGGGGAAATCGCGAAACAATCCGCCGGGCGCGCCGGCGAATGCGGACGTAGGATCGGTCAGCGGGCGTCAATCCGCGAGAGGGGGGGCTGCGGGAACGGAAGTCGATCGACTTCCGTTCCCATCGGTTCCGAAGAAACCGGCGATGGCGTCAGACCTCGTCGAGGGCGAAGGGCATGTCGCAAACTTTCCAACGACCGTCCTCCCGGATCAGTTTCAGTTCCGCTTCCACGTGGCGAGACACGTCTTCTCCCACGAAAAAGGAGCGCATGGGCTGCCGGACCTCGCCGCTTATGCGGACGACGGCGCCGTCGTGTTCGGATTCCAAGGTTTCGGTCCGAAGATGGGCGACCTTTTGCCGGGTGTAGACGCCCAGTTCGAAGCCGCGGGCCTGGGCTTCCCGGGATTTTTCATACACGTACTGCTTCACCATGTTGATGTCGTCCACCACCAGGCTCTCGGCACAGAGTCGATCCATCATGCCCGCCTCGTCGCAGGCGAAATAGGCCTTGGCGAATTCGGCGGCCGTCCGGCCGGGCGAAGACTGATTGTCCGCGAATACGAACAGCACCTGCAG
>JBKHDD010000243.1:0-5807 GCA_046541515.1 Desulfococcaceae bacterium | reverse complement strand
CTAACCGAGCGCCATTGGGGCCATTTGGGATACCAAGCGATCCAAAGGATGGGCATGGCGTTTTTGGAAATTGAAAACGGAAAAGGAGAGTTTCATGGCGGTTTTGGTGCATGAACGGACCCCCGTCCACCGGGGCCGGGTGTTCGAGATGATTCGGGAAAGGGTGACCCTGGACAACGGGGTGACCACGGAGCTGGACCTGATCCGCCATCCGGGGGCCGCCGCCATGGTTCCCATGCCGGATCCGGAGACCGTGATTCTTCTGCGGCAGTATCGGCACGCGGTGGGGACATCCCTTTGGGAGATACCGGCGGGGACGCTGGAGCCGGGGGAAGATCCATTGGACGGCGCGAAGCGGGAAATCGTGGAGGAAATCGGCTATTCCGCCGACCGGTGGGAGAAGCTGGGGGAAATTGTTCCCGTGCCGGGCTATGCCGACGAACGGATTCACCTGTTTTTGGCCGAATCTCTTCGACCCGCCCAACAGGCCCTGGACGCCGACGAGGTGATCGAGGTTCACACGTTTCCGTTGGGAAACGTGTGGGAAATGGTCGATGCCGGCGAAATTCAGGACGCCAAAACCCTGGGCGGACTATTGCATCTGGCGCGGCGACGAAATCGAGCGAGGTGAATCGGATTCGGACGCAAAGGGCGGAAAGAAGAGCGACGGGGCTTTGGCCGAAGCCGTTTCGCGGTTCCCCTCGGAGATTCGCTTGGGATCAGGCCGACCGGGCCTTCACCGCATTCCTCTCTCAGGGATTGGATTCCGAAACTTGTCGGGAGGAAGTGGACCGCGAAGGGAGCGGGCTTTCCTCGCTTTCCGTCCCTGACTTCCGCTCCCGTTGGGAAGATTTCCAGGCCTTGACCACCGCGTGGAACAACGTGGCCAGCGGAATGGCGAAAAACAGTCCCCAAACGCCCCAGAGTCCGCCGAACAGCAGGACCGCCACGATGATGGCCACCGGATGCAGGTTGACGACGCCGGACAGCAGCAGAGGCACCAGGAGGTTTCCGTCCAGGGCCTGGATGATGGCCAGGGCGATCAACGTGGTGGCCAGTTGGGACCCCACTCCCCACTCCAGAAAGGCGATCAGCCCCACCGGCAGGAACATCACGGTCGCCCCGATGTAGGGCACGAGCACCGAAAGCCCCACAAATAGGGACTGGAGCATGGCGAAGGGCAGTCCCAGCATTTTGAAGGTCAGATAGCTGACGCCCCAGACGATCAGGATTTCCCAGATTTTTCCCCGGACATAATTGCCGATCTGGAAATTGACCTCCCGCCAGACTTCTCCCGCCAGCCGCCGTTCTTCCGGAAGGAATCCTTCGAGCCATTCCAGAAGCAGATGTTTGTCCTTGAGGAAGAAAAAGATTAGCAAGGGCACCAGAATCATGTAGACGAGAAAGGTGATCAGCCCCCGGACCGAGGCCAGGGAGATGGACAGCAGGTATTGGCCGGCCCGGGTCAGCTCCGTGGTGACATAGTCGATGATCTGCCGGATTTGTTCCACGGAGATGAATTCCGGATATTTTTCCGGCAGGTGCATCAATTCTTTCTGGCCGTTGGCGATCATGGCCGGGAGGTCTTGAAGAAGTTGGACGATCTGGCGGGACAGCATGGGCAGCAGCCAGATGCTGAGAATGAGCAGGCAGGTCAGAAATCCCAGAAACACCACCAGAACCGCCGCGAACCTGGGCATTTTGAGCCGATGAAGCCAGGCCACGATGCCTTCCAGCAGGTAGGCGATCACGACGCTGATGAAGACCGGCAGCAGAATCTGGCCCAGGTAAAAAACAAAAACGAAGCCGAAGACCAGCAGGAGCCCGAGAATGAGCACTTGCGGGTCGGAGAAGTAGCGATAGATCCAGTTTCGGAATATCTGAAGCATCAGTCCCCCCGTCTGGGAACCAGGAGGTGTCGCAGCCAGTGGCCGGTGGTGTTCTGCCGCAGAATGTCCCGGTCCCACTGATCCAGTTCCCGGGCCAGCCGGTCCGGGTCGGCGAACCAGCGGTCTCTGGGGACGCGCGGTTTTCCGGGGTCCAGCCGCTTGACCACGGCGGCGGGATTGCCCGCCGCCACCGCGTCATCCGGAACGTCGCGGGTGACCACCGCCCCCGCGCCGATCACGCTGTTTCGCCCCACGGAGACGCCCTTGCAGATCATGGCCCCGTCTCCAATCCAGACATTTTCCGAGATGGTCACCGGAGACGCGGTTCCGGTGGAAACCCGGTCATACAGGCCGTGCCAATCGGAATCGGTGATATAGGCCCCGCTGGCAATCATGCAGTTGTCCCCGATGAAAACGCCGGAGGCGGAGCCGATTCGCGCGCCCGGACAAACCAGCCCGTAGTCGCCGATTCGGATTTCGCCGGATTCGGCTTCCGCGGGCCATACGCAGAACCGGACCCGGCGGTCCGGCGCGGCGATGATGGTTGCGAAATTTCCCATGGAAATGCGGGGGCCGAACAATTCCACATTCCAGGGCTTGAAGAAAGTTCCGCCCTTTCCCAGCCGTTCGAATTGAGGTCCCAGCCGACGCCGGGCGTACCAGCTCTCCATTTTCCGGTACAGCCGCTTCACGTAGTACGGGCGGTGGTCCCGGATCACGACCGCCGTCCGCAAAGATTCCCCAATCGGGAATGCCAAAACGAATGATCAAATATCCGGCCGCCCGGCGTCAATCCATAAATGGCGTCCGCCGCCAGAAGAACGGCGGCGTTGGTCCACGTCAGCCGGTCCTCCGGCCAAATGGTCATGTCCGGAAAGGTGAAACCGCACCAGTAGGCGCCGTCGGGATCGCGCCGCTCCGCAATCCAGTCGAAGACGATTTCCGCCCGGTTGCGCCGGCCCATGGCGCACAGGGCCAGGCAAAGTTCGCAGGTTTCGGCCACCGTCACCCAGGGCCGGTCCGACACGCAACGGACGCCTTGGCCGGTCACGACGAATTTTTTCCAGCTTTGTTCCAGTCTTCGCTCCGCCGCCTCCCCGGTTATCGCCCCGCAAAGAACGGGATAAAACCAGTCCATGCTAAACCGGGCCTTGGTCATATTGAACAGGTGCGGGCATTCCCGGATGGCGTGTCCCAGCCGTTCCATGGCGGAAACCCAGCGGGGCCGGGGTCGGTTCAGCAGCTCCCCGATGGCGACGGCGCATCGAAGCCCCAGAAACACCGAACTGGAGGCGGCAAGCAGGGCCATGGGATCCACCTCGCCCGCCGGATTCAACGCCCAGAACACCTCCCCGCCGGCGGCCTGGAGGCGAAGGGCGAAATCCACGGCCGATTCCACCGTCGGCCACATGCGTTCCAGGAGATTTCGGTCCTTGTGAATTAAATAATCATGGAAGAGGCCCGCGGCGAGGTAGGTGGCCATGTGGGATTCCCGGGTGCGGTCGATGGGAATGCCATTTTGGCAGGCGGAAAACCATCCGCCATCGGGAAGTTGATTGCGGGCGGACCATTCCCAGGCGCGACGGGCGAAAGCGACGTCGCCGGCCACGTTGAGGGCCATGGCCGATTCCACATGGTCCCAGGGATCCGTTTTTTCGTCGTCGGTCCAGGGGATTTCCCCGTCCGGTTTTTGCGTTTCTCGAATCAGGCCGGAGATGTCGGAAATCGGAAGCGAATGAGGAACGGAGCGGTTGATCGAAACGCGCATGATAGAACTGGAACCTTTCCTGTATTTATGCCGGTATCGAGGCGATATTCATACAGAAAAGGAAGGATTGGGGCAAGGGAAAAGGGCGTGGGAAAGAGAATTCGAAGGGATTGATGGGGACTGGCGCCAATACCGTTCAGTTTACCGGAAAAAATGGCAGGGGCGAATCGCGTTCGCCCTGTTTCAATCCGGCGCCATTGACCCATTGAAATCCCAAAGTGAACGGCATTGGGACGGCGCCGAAAGGCGGCGGCATGATGGCTTGGATGGGATCGCTTTCGGAAAAACCTACCATGACGAAGGGGGGCGTTATTCCACCACCCCCCGCGCCTTCATCTTCCGCCAAAGGGTGCTTCGCGACCAGCCCAAAATGACGGCGGCCTCTTTGCGTTTGCCGCCGGATCGAACCAGGGCGTCCAGGATGAGGCGGCGTTCGACCTCTTCCCAGGTCGGCGTTTCCGTTTCCGATCCTTTTTCAAAGGAAGAATTGCGGGTGGAGGGGCCTTGGCCGGCGGAAGAGCGGAACCAGCCGCGTTCGCCCTCGGGGGAGGGAAGGACCTCCCGCGGATTGGATTCCAGCATGCTTTCCAGGAAGCCGACGATTCGGCCGCCGGCGTCTCGGATGGGGCAGACGGCGACGGAAAGGGGAAGGGTGAAGGTGTCGGACCGTTCCATGGAACCTTCCATTCGACGAATGTCGTCCGCAGGGGCCATGGCGGGGACCGGGCAGTTTTCCCGGCAAAGGCTGTGGTTGACGACTTCCCAGCAGGGATGGCCGGCGGCGGACGGCGATGCGCCGGTCCACTCCCTGATTTGGCGATTCAGCGTAACCACCCGCCGATCCGTGTCCATGATCAAGATTCCCACCGGAATGCCGTCCAGAAAATTCGCCAATTCCACGGAGGGGGGAAACAAGCCCTGGATGCAAGCCGTGCCGCCCATCATTCGCCTTCCCGAAACCCTTCGGGTTTCTCCCGGCGTACCGTTTCCAATAAAAGGTCGAACACTTTTCGGCCTTCGGCGTCGGGTTCCGTTTCCCCTTCGGCGATCTGATTCAATCGTTCCGCGTCGGCCTTTTTTCTGGATTCCAGCGGCTCTTGAATCCAACGCAAGGCATTTTTGGAACGGCTGAAAAGTACGCCGGGACCGAAAGAAACGCCGCCGTCGGATTTTTCCGCCTTCCGCCCCAACTGACGCCAATGGGAAAGGCGAAGCGGGGCCGGCGGCTCGGCCCAATCCAGAATTTCCGCGAACAGATTCAAGGCGTCCAGCACCCCTTCGGGCGCCTCGGCCTCCAGGGCCTGAATTCCTTCCTCGGCGATTTCCCGAAGGTCGGAAAGGCCAAAGGTCAGGTCCAGCCCG
Organism: Desulfococcaceae bacterium; assembly: GCA_046541515.1. Taxonomy (GTDB): domain Bacteria; phylum Desulfobacterota; class Desulfobacteria; order Desulfobacterales; family Desulfococcaceae; genus CAYFVR01. The sequence continues at coordinate 788 of JBKHDD010000243.1, read as the reverse complement.
GCCAGGACCTGTTCGTGGACCTTCTGCAAGGTATCTTCCCCCTTGGAAACGATCACGTCCTTGTCGCTCAGAATTTTCACCGCGTTTTTGATGCTGATCATTTCCTTGAGGGTGGGGCTTTTTCGAACCAGCACGTCGCTCAGGGTGGTATGGTAGAGCGGCAGATCGTTGTCGAGGACGAGGATATCCGACGGGCCGGAAGCGCCGTCGCGAAGATAGATTTCCATCCCCCGCTGGTCCCGCCGGGAAAAATCCGTCCGCTCCAGCAGCCGCCGCATCGCCTCCCGGTCGATCTTCCGTTCGGTGCCGGGCTTGCCCAGGGAATTCCGGACATTCCGGGCCAGACGGTCGATCTCGATTTTTTCCCGCAGATTTTCCTTGAAGGACATGGATGCCTCTCCGTGGATGGGCCGATGAAGCGCCGGTTTTTTTTTCTCTTTAAGAAATACTCCAATTGGGAGATTTCGTCAAGTATGGCCGGAAAAGACGTCGTTTCGACAACCTGTTGAAGTAAATGATCATCCTTCACGCCAAGGGAAAGCCTGTTTTCGCGTCGGGATACCCTGGAGCGCGGTCCTTCCTTCGCCGATGGGGATGAATACGGCGAAGGGGAGCCCAAAACACCCGGGCGGGGGAAAGCCCTTCCATGGGAAGACCCAGGGCGTCGCCCTCCGCAGTTCCGAGCAACATGCGCCGGATGCGGTTGCGGGAGACGGAAATTTCGTCCATGGGTTCGGTTTTGCCGGGTCGAGCGTCACGAGCCGGTTCTCGGTGGCCGAGGTCGGGGT
>JBKHDD010000242.1:0-5841 GCA_046541515.1 Desulfococcaceae bacterium | reverse complement strand
GAAACCACCCACACCATGCTCTACTGCCCGGTGCGCCGCTCCCAGATTTACGATCTGCGCTAGGTCGTCTCCCGGGTGGAGCCGGACGCCTTTTTGGCGATCGGCATGGCCCAAAGCGCCTGGGGCGGCGCCGACTTCAACCGGCTGAAACGGGCGGAGGAGGAGCGGTGGGCGGCCACCGGCCTTCCGCCCTCCCCTACCCTTCCGCCGGCGGCGAGCCCGGCGGGGCGGATTTGATGTGGACGTCGCGTTGGGGGAACGGGATTTCGATGTCGTTTTCCTGGAAGGCGTCCCAGATGGCCAGCCGAACCTCGCTGCCGACGTTGGAGACGCCCTTTTCCGGGTCGGAGATCCAGATGCGCAACTCCAGGTCCAACGAGCTGTTGCCGAAAGACTTGAGCTGGCAGACCGGCCCGGGATGGGCCAGCACCCGGGGAGTTTTTTTGGCGGCCTCGACGACCAGCTCCCGGGCCCGGTGGACGTCGGCGTCGTAGGAGACGCCCACCCCGATTTTGATCCGCACCAGCTTGTTGGAAAAGGACCAGTTGATCACCTGGTGGGTGATGAGGTCCTCGTTGGGAATCAGATACTCGAAGCCGTCGCGGGTGACCACGGAGACGTAGCGCGCGCCCAGGGAATGAATGCGGCCGTAGCTGTCGCCCACCTCGATCACGTCGCCGGGCTTGATGGATTTGTCCAGCAAGAGGATGATGCCGCTGATGAGGTTGGAGACGACCTTCTGCAAGCCGAAACCGATACCGACGCCGATGGCGCCGCCCACGAAGGCGAAGGCGGACAGATCGATCCCCAGGCTGCCCAGGGTCGCCACCACGGCAACGACGAGCAGCGTCACCTTGAGCGCCTTGGAGAGCAGCACCTGAACCGAGGGGGTCAGGTCGTCCAGGGTCATCAGCCGTCGTTCCAGCAGCACGGAAACGCCAAAGGCCAGCTTGAGCAACACGGTAAAAATGACGACGGCCTTGACCACCAGCAGCACGGAGACCCGAACGTCGCCCAGCTGAATGGCGAGCTGGTCCAGCAGGTTGATGGTGGGCCCCAGCAGATTGAGGATGTGCAGGGCAGCGGCGGACCAGGCCAGGGTGGAAATGAGCCGGGACCAGTTGGAATCTTTGAGGAGCGAGGTGGAGAACCGGATAATGACCCAGGCGGTGAGGAGCCGGGAGGCGGTGCCCACCACGACGCCGGAAAGCTCGAAGCGCTTGACGCCGATCAGCGCCACTTGCAGCAGGACGATGACGACGATGAACTTGACGAGCGGGGGAACGTTCTTCCGCAGCCGTTCCGGAATCTTTTTGAGCCATTCCCGGTTTTCGGTCAGGTGCTCCAGCCGCTTTTTGAGGGGCCGGGCCAGAAGCAGGCCGAGCAGCAGGACGAAAAAGGTGACGCCGACTTCGACGAGGGTGTTGACGGTCAGGACTTTTTGGACGATCCAGTTTCCCACTTGTCCGGCGAGGGAGAGAAGGCGTTGGGGGTCCAGGTATTTTTCGAACATGTCGGGAATTCCTCGGACGGCGAGGCGGCGGGTTGAGGTCCGTAAACGGCGATCCCAAATTTGGACGTGCCGCCCAGGGGCGGGCGGATCGCGGGAGACGACGGTTTTCCCCTTGACGATGAAACAATGACGTAGCAGATCATCCGCAAAGTGACAAGATTAGGATGGGGGCCTTGGCTTTTGGCCGAGCCCGGGGTTCGGCGCCCAGAACAACTCCTATGAATTTTATAATATTTCCGCCCCCTTGCCGTCCTTCGAAACCGAAATTTCACCTTTCTTGAACGCAATTCGAATCCCCGCTTAACCGAAATCCGGTATTTCTTCCCCCGTCGTTTCCGGTATTTCTTCCAGATTTCTTTTTTTCCATCGCAAGGAGGATGAATGAGCGCACGATTTTTCGCGGTCTCTGGTTTGTTGGTTTTTCTCATGACGTTTTTCGGATTTTCAGGCGTGGCGCTGGCCCAAACGGCGGTGTTCATCAACGAAATCCATTACGACAACGACGGCGCCGACACCGACGAAGCGGTGGAGATCGCCGGGCCGGCCGGAACCGATTTGACCGGTTGGCGGGTGGTGCTTTACAACGGCAACGGCGGCGGGAGCTACGGCGAAATCCCGCTTTCCGGCGCCATTCCGGATCAATGCGGCGGCTTCGGCACGGTGGCCCGGTTCCAAGCGGGCATCCAAAACGGTTCGCCCGACGGCCTGGCCCTGGTGAACGACCTGAACCAGGTCGTTCAGTTTTTAAGCTACGAGGGCGCCTTTGCCGCCGTGGACGGCCCGGCGGCGGGGACCACCAGCGTGGACATCGGGGCGTCCGAATCCGGCGCCACCCCGGTGGGGGCCTCTCTTCAACTTTCCGGGACCGGATTTTTCGCCGAGGATTTCGCCTGGGCCTCGCCGCAGCCCGAAACCTTCGGGGATTGCAACGCGGGCCAGACATTCTCCGAAGGTTCGGTGGACGAACTGAATTGCGAGGACGCCTTTGATTTCACCCCCATCTCCGCCATCCAGGGCGAGGGCGCGGAAAGCCCGCTGCTGGGGGCCTCCGTGGTCGTCGAGGGCGTGGTGGTGGGCGACTTTCAGAACAACGAATTGCCGAACACCGATCTGCCGCCGGCCGGGTTTCCGGACAACGGCGACCTGAACGGCTTTTTCGTGCAATCGCTGGAGGACGACGGCAATCCGGCCACCTCCGAGGGAATCTTCGTCTTCGCCTCCGGCGCGGACATTCCCGACGTGGTTTTGGGCGACCGGGTGCGGGTTCGGGGCACGGTGGAGGAATTTTTCGGCCAAACCCAGCTCGGGAGCGTGACGGCGACGGTTTGCGGCGCCCTTCCCCTTCCGGCCCCGGCGGAGCTGATTTTTCCCCTGGATTCGGCGGAAGATTTCGAAGCCTACGAGGGAATGCGGGTCGCGTTTCCCCAGCCGCTGGTCATTTCCGAATATTTCAATTTCGACCGGTTCGGCGAAATTGTTCTGGCCCTGCCGGCGGACGGCCAGGATCGGCCGTTTCAACCCACCGCCGTGTTCGAACCTTTCTCGCCCGAGGCCGAGGCCCTGGCCGATCTCAACGCCCGCGGCCGGATCACCCTGGACGACGGGCGCGCGAGCCAGAATCCCGACCCGGCGATTCATCCCAACGGAATGGAATTTGACCTGGCCAACCGGTTCCGGGGCGGAGACCTTGTGGAAAACGCCACCGGCGTGTTGAGTTACGCCTTTGGCCGGTATCGGCTGCAACCGACCCAAGGCGCGAACTACACGGCGACAAATCCGCGCGAAGAAAATCCGGCGCCGGTGGGCGGCCGGTTGACCGCGGCCAGCTTCAACGTGCTGAACTATTTCCTCACCCTGGACGACGCCGGGCCGATTTGCGGTCCCGGCCAAAACCTGGGCTGCCGGGGCGCGGACGACGCGGAGGAATTCGAACGGCAGCGGGCCAAGATTCTCGCCGCCCTGGCCGCCATCGAAGCCGACGTGTTCGGACTGATCGAAATGGAAAACACGACCGGGGTGGAACCGCTGGCGGACATCGCGGCGGGGCTGAACGATCTGCTCGGTTCGGGGCGCTACGATTTCATCGACACCGGCGTGATCGGGACCGACGCCATCCGGGTGGGCATCCTTTATAATACAGATACGGTGGCCCCCGCGGGCGGTTTCGCGATTCTGGACGGCTCGGTGGACCCCCGCTTTAACGACGACAAGAACCGGCCGGTGCTGGCCCAGAGCTTCGAAGAAATCGCCACGGGCGAGATGTTCACGGTGGCGGTGAACCATCTCAAGTCCAAGGGCTCCGCCTGCGGGGACGGGGACGACGATCCGGCGCAGGGCAACTGCAACGGGACCCGGACCGACGCGGCGCGGGCCATGGTGGAATGGCTGGCGGCCGACCCCACCGGCGCGGGAGACCCGGACGTGCTGATCACCGGCGACCTGAACGCCTACGACAAGGAAGACCCGATTTTCGAAATCCTGGCCGGGCCGGACGGGGTGCTGGACACGGAGGACGACTATCTGGATTTGATCGCCGAATACGAGGGGGAGCTGGCCTATTCCTTCGTGTTCGACGGCCAGTTCGGCTATTTGGATCACGCCCTGGCCAATCCGTCCATGGCGGCGCAGGTGACCGGGGTGACGGAGTGGCACATCAACGCCGACGAGCCGGACATTTTGGATTACGACACCACGTTCAAGAAGGACGCCCAGGACGCGCTTTTCGAGGAAAACCCCTTCCGCTCTTCGGATCACGATCCGGTGATCGTGGGGCTTTCGCCGGGTTCGGGTTCGTCGATCAATTGCGATGGGGCGGTGGCGAGCATTGCGGAAATCTGGCCGCCGAACCGGAAGTTGATTCCGGTGTCCATCGAAGGGGTGGAGAGCGCCGACGGCGGGCCGGTGACGATCACCATCGACGCCATTTTTCAGGACGAGCCGGTGAACGGCTGGTTCGCGGGCGTCACGGCGCCGGACGCCGCCGGGGTGGGCGAATCGGTGGCCCGGGTGCGGGCGGAGCGGCTTCCGTGGAAAAACGGCCGGGTGTACCACATCTTCTTCACGGCCGAAAACGCGGCGGGCGCCACCTGCTCCGGCGAGGCGACGGTGGGCGTGCCCACGTCCCAAGGCCGGTGGAAGCGGCTGGTGGACGACGGCCCCCTGTACGATTCCACCGTCCGGGCGGAGCGGCAATGGCCGCCCCGGTGGCGGGGGCTTTTGAAATAGGCGGCGGCGTCCGTATCGGACGCGGGAGTTGAAATGGACGGCGGGGCCGGGTGGCTCCGCCGTTTTTTATGGTGTCAAGCCCACCTGCTTAGCTGTTCTATTTTCGATTTTTCCAATATTCCGGGTGTCGACTTTGACGGGCAACGGCCAGAACGACAATTTCCTGTTCATTTGCCGAGTAAATCACAGAGTAAGGGAAATGTTTAAGGATAAATCGCCGTTTCCCATGCCTCCATATCGCCCCCAAAAAAGGATGGTCCAACAACAAGTGAACGACCCGTTCAAATTCTCTCAGAAAAATCGTAGCTAATTCATTGCCCCCATGCTTTCGATAATACTTCGCCGCTTCCCGAAGATCGAAATCTGCCCCGGGGTGCAGTGAATATTTCATTGAAACTCGGCCTTCAACCGCGCCAACGCCTCCGCCCCGGGGAGAAGGGAAACCTCCCCGCTTTCCACCTCGGCGTGGCGGCGTTCCACCTCTTCCGCCCAGGCGGCTTCGACGCTTGAGTCTTCTTCCAAACTTTGAATCAGTTTGGCCGCCAAACGCGCCCGCTCTGCAACCGGCAGATTCAAGGCTTCCGCCTCCAACACTTCGACCGGAAATGTCATGGTCCCTCCATCGTCGATTTTTGGCCAAGCTTATCAAACGGCGGAAATTTGGCAACGGGTTTCCAGCCGGTGGATTCGGGGCGCATGGCAAACCGGGGCGAGCGGCTTCGCCGATTTTTTTGATGCGGACTGGCCAACCCCCCAAATCAGCCCGAAACCGCCTCCTCCGAAACCAGCCGCCACAGGGGCGCGCCGTATTTGGGGTCGATGGATTGGGCGAACATTTGGCGCTCGGACCCACCTTTGCCGGCACTGCCTGCGCACCTGGGCCGGTCAAACGGCGAAAAGACGAGAATCGCGCTTTCGTCTTCGGATCGGGAGGGAGGCGCAGCCGGTTGGGGGCGGGGAACCGGAGGAATTCGAGTGATTCGACTACCCATTCCAACAAGGGCCACCTTACCCATATGGAAATCAAAATTTCAAGTATTCTCGCTTCACCCCGGGAGACAACGCCTACCCCTGTCCCGCCTTTACCCGGTACTCGGTTTTTA
>JBKHDD010000241.1:0-5866 GCA_046541515.1 Desulfococcaceae bacterium | reverse complement strand
CGGCGGCTGCTCCTGCGCCGTCTCTCCAAAAGCCCCCTGACCCTCGTCGGCATGGCGATTTTCGGCTTTTTTCTGCTGACCGCCGTCATCGGCCCCTGGATCGCGCCCTACGAGTACCAAAACCAGAACATCATGGACCGGCTGGAACCGCCCAGCGCGAAATATTTTTTCGGCACGGACCAGTTCGGCCGGGACATCTTCAGCCGGATTCTGGTGGGCTCCCGGGGCATATTTTTGCTGGGCGGCACCGGAACTCTGTTGGCGGCGCTCATCGGCGCCACCATCGGGCTATTTTCCGGCTATTACGGCGGGCTGATGGACGAGTTGATCATGCGGACGCTGGACATCCTGCTCTCCTTTCCGCCCCTGCTGCTGGCCCTGGTGCTGCTGGCCGCCCTGGGGCCGTCCCTGGTCAATTTGGTGGCGGTGGTGACCATCCTCTACGTGCCCATGCTGGCCCGGGTGGTGCGGAGCATGGTGCTGGACCTCAAGACCAAGGAGTTCGTGGAGGCGGCCCGGACGCGGGGCGAATCCCAGTTCTACATTCTGTTCCGGGAAATCCTGCCCAACGCCTTGGCGCCGGTCTTCGTGGAAATGTCCATGCGCTTCTCCTACGCCATTTTCCTGGTGGCCTCCCTGGGATTCCTCGGCCTGGGCCAGCAGCCGCCCTCGCCGGACTGGGGGCTTCAGATCAACGAGGCCCGCTCCTATTTTTCCTCCGCCCCGTGGATGTTGCTCTTTCCGGCGGGCGCCATCTCCCTGCTGGTGGTGGCCACCAATCTGATGAGCGACGGCATCCGCCAGATTCTGCAACCGTCCATGGGAAAGGGCTGACATGACCGTCCCCACGCTGGCCATCGACGATCTTTCCATCCAATATCAGACGGAAGCCGGAATCCTGGACGCCGTCCGCAACGTCACCCTGTCCATCGATCCCCGGGAGAGCTTCGGACTGGTGGGCGAATCCGGCTCCGGCAAGACGACCCTGGCCCTGGGCGCGATCCGCTATCTCGCCGCCAACGGCCGCATCGGCGGCGGCGGCGTCCGGCTCCGGGGCGAATCGCTCACCGACATGCCGGTTTCGGACCTCTGCAACGTCTGGGGCAAGCGGATCGGGATGGTCTACCAGAATCCCGGCTCGGCCCTGAACCCCTCCCTGACCATCGGCCGCCAGATCGCCGAATCGGCCATGATCCACCAGGAAATTTCCAAAACTGCGGCCATGGATCGTGCCCGGGACATGCTCCAGCGGGTGGCCATGCCCAATCCGGAAACGGTCCTCAAGAGTTATCCCCACCAGCTTTCCGGGGGTATGCTGCAACGCTGCATCATCGCCATGGGGCTCGTCAACAACCCCGAGCTGCTGATCATGGACGAGCCCACCACGGCCCTGGACGTGACCACCCAGGCGGTGGTGCTGGACCTGGTCGCCGATTTGAAGCGGGAGTTCGACTCGTCCATTTTCTACATCACCCACGATCTGGCCGTGGTGGCCCGCATCTGCGACCGGATCGGCGTGATGTACGCCGGGGAACTGCTGGAGGTCGGATCGCGACGGGACATTTTTCTTCATCCCCGCCATCCCTACACCATGAGCTTGCTGGGCTGCATTCCCCATTTCGATCCGGAAACCCGCAAACACGCCTTGGTGAGCATTCCCGGCCGGATTCCCCGGATCGACGCTTTGCCGCCGGGCTGCATCTTCGAGCCCCGCTGCTTTTTCGCCAAGCAACGGTGCCGGGCGGAGCGGCCGACCTTGTTCGACGCCGGGGTCAAGCACCGCTCTTCCTGCTTTTTCCACGACCGGCTTCCGCGAAAGGTGGAAGACGTGGCCGACATCCAGACCTATTCCGCGCCGGAGGACGCCCCGATTCTGCTGGAAACCCGGAATCTGGCGCGATATTTCGAAAGCGAGGCCGGTTTTTTCGAAAAGGGAAGCGGGAAGCGAACGGTCAAGGCGGTCAGCGACGTGTCCATCGAAATTCCCAAGGGCCACACCCTGGGGATCGTGGGAGAATCGGGCTGCGGCAAGACCACCTTCATGCGGACGCTGCTCGGGCTGTTGGCCCCCACCGCCGGAGAGATCCGGCTGGACGAGGCGTCCCTGGAGCCAGTGACGGCCCGGCGGGACCGGTCCACCCTGCGGAAAATCCAGATGGTTTTTCAGAATCCCGAGGCCTCGCTCAATCCCCGCCATTCCATCGCCCAGGCCATCGGCCGGCCCATGGTGCTGTTTAATCCCGGGCTGGACCGGGAGACCCTTCGCCGGAAGACGCGGGAGCTGCTGGAGGCGGTCAACCTGCCGGGGCACTACGCCGAGCGGTTCCCCGCGGAACTCAGCGGCGGGGAAAAACAGCGCGTGGCCATCGCCCGGGCTTTCGCCGCCGACCCCGAGCTGATTCTGCTGGACGAACCGCTTTCCGCCCTGGACGTTTCGGTGCAGGCGTCCCTCATCAACCTGCTGTTCGAGCTTCAGGCGGAAAACACCTCCACCTACCTGTTCATCTCCCACGATCTGGCGGCGGTCCACCATCTTTCGGACCGGATCGCGGTGATGTACCTGGGCCGGGTGGTGGAGACGGGCGAGGCCGACGAGGTCTTCGCGCCGCCCTACCATCCCTACACCGAGGCGCTGCTGTCGGCCATTCCGGTGGCCGATCCCGATTTCGCCCAGGAGAACATCCGGCTGGTCGGCGGCGTGCCCGACGCGGTGAACATTCCCGCGGGCTGCCCGTTCCACACCCGTTGCCCCCGCAAAGTGGGCGAGATTTGCGAAACCGAGACGCCGCCTTGGCGGGGCGGGAAGACCCTCAGCCGCGTCTGCTGCCACATTCCGCTGGACGAATTGGCCGAATTGCAGGCCGAGACCCTTGGATATGGCCGGCATGAAAACGAAAACGGCGACGACAACGGAAGCGCACCCGATTCCGGAGGGGTCTCATGATCCGCTTCATCCTTCGACGGCTGGGGTTCGTGGCGGCGACCATCCTGGTCTCCTCCGCCCTGATCTTCATCGCCACCCAGGTGCTGCCCGGCGACGTGGCCCGGATGATCCTGGGCCGCTTCGCCACCGACGAGGCGGTCCAAAATCTCCGGGCGGAACTGGGGCTGGACCGGCCGCTGATCGTTCAATACGCAAGTTGGCTGTTCAATTTCGTCCAGGGAGATTGGGGCCAGTCGCTCAGCACCGGGGACCCGGTCATGGGGCTGGTTTTTTCCCGGTTGCGGAATTCCGCCATGCTGGCGGCGGTGGCTTTCGTGATATACGTCCCTTTCGGCATTTTGCTGGGGTTGTGGGCCGCGCTGCGCCGGAACACGGCGACGGATCAGATCATCTCCATCGGTTCGCTCTCCTTCATCGGCTTGCCGGAATTCGTCACCGGCGTCATCCTGATTTCGATCTTCGCCATCAAGCTCCGCTGGCTTCCGGCCAGTTCGGCAATCGTGCCGGACGCGAGCTTCATCGAGGCGCTGCCCCGGCTGATTTTGCCCGGCATCACCGTGGCCCTGGTCAGCCTCGCCTACATCACCCGGATGACCCGCTCCAGCACCATCGACGTGCTCCAGACCGATTACGTGCGCACCGCCTATCTGAAAGGGCTGCGGCCCCGGAAGGTGCTGTTCGGCCACGTCCTCCGCAACGCCCTCCTGCCCACCGTGACCGTGGCCGCCATCAGCATCGGCTGGCTCATCGGCGGGCTCATCGTCACCGAATCGCTCTTCAGCTTCCCGGGCCTGGGCCGGCTTCTCCTCTTCGCCATCCAGCGCCAGGACCTGCCCCTCATCCAGGCCGTCACCCTGCTCCTGGTGCTCGTCTTCAGCCTCTCCAACCTCGTCGCCGACATCCTCTACGCCTATCTGAATCCAAGGATTCGGTATCAGTAACCGCCGCATCTCCGAAAGGAGCCCGGATGTTGACCAATCAACAGATCGCCGAGGCCATGACGGTGAAGCCGGACATGACCCCGCCGTCCATGCCCGCGTTCGCCGAGGGCATCCGCCGGGCTCCGGACCGGGGTTTCCGGCTGAACGAGGCCCGAACCGCCGCGGCCTTGCAAAACGCCCTGCGGTACGTCCCTCCGCAATTCCACGAACAACTCATCCCAGAATTTCTGGAAGAACTGACCACCCGGGGCCGAATCTACGCCTACCGCTACCGGCCCGAAGGCCGCATCTTCGCCAAGCCGGTGGACGAATACCGGGGCCGCTGCCTGGCCGGGAAAGCCTTCCAGGTGATGATCGACAACAACCTGGATTTCGAGGTGGCGCTCTATCCCTACGAGCTGGTCACCTACGGCGAAACCGGCGCCGTTTGCCAGAACTGGCTGCAATACCGGCTCATCAAGGCGTATCTGGAAGTCCTCGCCGACGAGCAAACTCTGGTCATGCAGTCCGGCCATCCCCTCGGCCTTTTCCAGTCCCGGCCGGACGCGCCCCGGGTCCTCATCACCAACGGGCTCATGGTCGGCCGCTACGACAATCTCGACGATTGGGAGATCGCCGCCCAGATGGGCGTGACCTCCTACGGCCAGATGACCGCCGGCGGCTGGATGTACATCGGTCCCCAGGGCATCGTCCACGGCACCTACAACACCCTGCTCAACGCCGGACGGAAGATGTGCGGCGTGGCGCCGGACGCCGATCTGGCCGGGCTGCTCTTCGTCTCCTCCGGCCTGGGCGGCATGAGCGGCGCCCAGCCCAAAGCGGCCAAAATCGCCGGGGCGGTCTCCATCGTCGCCGAAGTGGACCCCAGCCGCATCCGCACCCGCCACGAGCAGGGCTGGGTGGACCGGGTTTCCGAAGACCTGGACGAGATATTCCGCTGGGTCGCCAAGGCCCGGGCGGATCGGGAACCGCTGTCCATCGCCTACGCCGGCAACGTCGTGGACCTGCTGGACGCCATCGACGAAAAGGGGGTTCCGGTCGATCTGCTTTCGGACCAGACCTCCTGCCACGTCGCATACGACGGCGGCTACTGCCCGGCGGGGATCACCTTCGAGGAGCGCACGCGGCTGCTGGCCGAGGACCGGTCCCGGTTCCGGGAATTGGTGGACCAAAGCCTCGCCCGTCACTTCCGCCGCATCCAGTCCCTCTCCCAAAAAGGCGTCTATTTCTTCGACTACGGCAACGCCTTTCTCAAGGCGGTCTTCGACGCCGGCGTCACCGAAGCGGCCCGCAACGGGGTGGACGACAAGGACGGCTTCGTCTTCCCCTCCTATTTCGAGGACATCATGGGGCCGATTTTCGACTACGGCTACGGCCCCTTCCGCTGGGTCTGCCTAAGCGGCCGCCCCGAAGACCTGGAACGCACCGACCGGGCCGCCATGGATTGCATCGACCCGAACCGCCGTTCCGAAGACCGGGACAACTACATCTGGATTCGGGACGCCGGCAAAAACCAGCTCGTGGTGGGCAGCCAGGCCCGGATTCTCTACCAGGACGCCGGGGGCCGGGTGGGGATCGCGCTGAAATTCAACGAGCTGGTGCGGAACGGCGAGGTCGGCCCCATCATGCTCGGCCGGGACCACCACGACCCCGGCGGCACCGATTCGCCATTCCGGGAGACCGCCAACATCCGGGACGGCAGCAACGTCACCGCCGACATGGCCGTCCACTGCTACGCCGGAAACGCGGCCCGGGGCATGTCCCTGGTGGCCCTCCACAACGGCGGCGGCACCGGCATCGGCAAGGCGATCAACGGGGGATTCGGGCTGGTGCTGGACGGGAGCGAGCGGGTGGACGCCATCATCCGCTCCGCCATGTCTTGGGACGTGATGGGCGGCGTGGCCCGCCGAAACTGGGCCCGAAATCCCAACGCCATGACCGTCGCCGCCGAATACAACCGGGACAATCCCCACGGGGATCA
>JBKHDD010000240.1:0-5929 GCA_046541515.1 Desulfococcaceae bacterium | reverse complement strand
CCCCCCAAAAAAAACGCCAATAGAGTCTCACTCGCCGCCCGGATTTGAACGGGATTGAAACAATCGAATCCGGAACCCTGGTGGTCCGGATTGAAGCTGGGTCTCACTCGCCGCCCGGATTTGAACGGGATTGAAACAGCATGGAGTCGCAAGACATTGGCATTTTGGGTGGTTGTCTCACTCGCCGCCCGGATTTGAACGGGATTGAAACCCATTTTTATTGCTTTTTCAGCAGTTTCCCCTCCCAGAAGTCTCACTCGCCGCCCGGATTTGAACGGGATTGAAACAAGGTTTAGGGGGAGTGATGGCTCCCCCCCCAATATAGTCTCACTCGCCGCCCGGATTTGAACGGGATTGAAACAACTTTCATGTTTATATCACCTCCTTTCTTGGGGTTGACGGCGTCTCACTCGCCGCCCGGATTTGAACGGGATTGAAACACGGATGCAGGGCTGCTGCTACCTCCCGAGGCTCTCGCGTCTCACTCGCCGCCCGGATTTGAACGGGAATGAATCAGGATATCCAGGATAAAAAACGGATAATCAGGATATAATTCAGGATGGCACAAACCCCGTTTTTGACAGCACCGGAATTTTCTGTAGGGGCAGGCCCCCGTGCCTGCCCTGGCCGCCGAAGGGCAGGCACGGGGGCCTGCCCCTACAATTTGGAAATCTTATGCGATTTGCGAAAATTTAAGTTCCACCGGACAGCGCTCCGGAGGATAAATCCTCCGGCTGACACCGAAAAAGCCCGCTAAAGCGGGCTCGCCATTTCTTTTTCAATTCCACGGAAGCGAGCGCCCTTTAGGGTGCTTTTCAGGGATGAGCCAGGGGATTCATTCCCTGGCGGCAAGAACGGTATATTTTTTCACGCAAGTCGCCTTATTTGACCCCCGGAAACAAAATCCCCCTCATCCCGGCCATCCGTTCCCATCCTGAAAATCCCGATTCAAAGGCGGACCCAACCAAACCGGCGTGCCGCACTTCAAAACCGCCCGTGCGCCATCTCCTTCCCCGCGCCGAAAAAACATGGTACAAAACCCGCCAAGCGACCGCTCCGATCCGAAACGACCACCCCGCGCCGCCGCATGGAGCCCAAACCATGGCCGACCCCGGCAACCTCCACGACCACTTCTTCCGCGAAATCGCCAAAGACCCCGTCGCGGCCAGCGGTCTTCTGGAGAATTTCCTCCCGCCGGACGTTCGGGCGATGGTGGATATGGATTCCATCGAACTCCGGAAAGACTCCTTCGTGGAGCCGGACCTTCGGGCCTACTATTCCGACCTTCTCTTTCGGGTTCGGCTGGCGGAGGCGATCGGCTATGTTTATTTTCTCGTCGAACACAAAAGCCACCCGGATCGGTTCGTCCATCTCCAAGCGCTGAACTACATCAAACCGATCTGGGGAATGCGGAAAGGGAAGGCGCTGCCCCTGGTCATTCCCGTGGTCGTGTATCACGGGCAACGGAATTGGCCGTACGATCCTCGCTTTTCCGGCGTGTTTCCACCCAATCCCCCGGCCCTGTCCCGTTTTTTCCCGGATTTCGAAGTCGTGCTGGCCGACCTCGGCCAGTATTCCGACGAGGACATTCGGGGCGCGGTGCTGACCCGGGCGTTTCTCCTGGTGCTCAAGCACGCGCGTTCTTCGGACTTCCCGGATCGGATGCCCGGTATCTTTCGCTTGCTGGGCGAACTGAGCCGATCCCGCACCGGCCTGGGGCACCTGGAAGCCATGCTGCGGTACCTGGCCCGCGTGGCCGAAGACATCACGCCGGAATCGGTGGAAACGCTGGTGGACGAACATTTTCCGGAGAAGGAAGGAGGAAGAGTTATGGCGACCTTGGCGGAGCAGTGGGAGGAAAGAGGACTTCAAAAGGGAATTCGAATCGGGAAGCAGGAGGGAATTCGGGAAGGAAAGCAGGAGGGAATTCGGGAAGGAAAGCAGGAGGGAATTCGGGAAGGAAAGCAAGAGGGAATTCGGGAAGCCATCCGGGACGGTCTGGAGGCGAAATTCGGAGATGCCGGAACGGCTTTAATGACCGAAATCCGGGACATCGACGAACCCGAGCGTCTTCGGTCATTGCTGAAACGAATGTGGACGGCCTCTAGTCTGGAAGAATTCCGGGAACGCCTCCGGGAAGGCTGAAACCGCGCCGATACTCCCATGCCGGCGGTGTTTTCGTGTGCGGCCGAAAGATGCGCCCCGGAAACCGCGGAAACGCTTGACGAAGCCCCTTTTCCGGAGAAGCAAGGAGGAAAACCCATGGCCGGGAGGCCCTCAAATCCGCTGGTATTCTTCCTCGGCGGCGGCGACGCCGAAATGGCCGAAATCCGCGCCATTCTCCAGGCCCAGAACATTCCTTTCCACGACCGCCAACTCCGCTGGGGCGCCCGCCTTTCCGAATACCGGGACGAACTCGCCCAACTTCCCCCGAACGCCGTTCCCGTCCTCGTCGAACTCGAACCGGACATCCCTCCGCCTCCCGGCGCCGTGGTCGTCGACCATCACGACCAACGGGCCGGCCGGAACAAGCCCACCAGCCTGGAGCAGGTGGCCGACCTTCTCGACCTATCGCTCAACCGCCGACAGAAACTAATCGCCGCCAGCGACCTAGGCCACATCCGCGCCATGCGGGCCATGGGCGCCACCGTCGAAGAAATCGCCGACATCCGCTCCGCCGACCGCAAGGCCCAGGGCGTAACCCCCGAGGACGAAGCCGCAGCGGCGGAATCCATCGCCCGGCACTTGCGAAAAACCGCGCCCGGAACCGCCTTGGTGGACAGCCAAACCAATCGAACCAGCCCAATTGCGGACCGGCTCTTCGATACCTATTCCCGCCTGTTCATCCGCACCCCGGACGGCGCGACCCACTTCTTCGGAGACGGCGCCACCATCCGGCGGCTTCGCCACCTGTGCGAAAGGCGCGACCCGTCCCCGCGCCACTGGTTCGGCGGAGAACTCCCCGACCACGGTTTTTTCGGCGTCCACGCCCGACTCGCCGACCCGGAGATCAACCGCATGAGCCGAACCACGCCCCATTCCCACCACATTTTCTTGTTTCCCTTCACCATCCGGAGCCGCGACAACGCCGACCGGAGCTTCATGGAAACCGTGGAGAGCGCCCTGGCGTCCTACGGCTGGATTCCTTCGCCCTTCCACTCCGAAGCGGCCGAGAACCAAGAGAAATCCAGCCTCGACGAAGCGGAACTTCGCCTTCGATACAGCGAAATGGCCTATTTTCATCCCTTCGTCCGGCCCGCCATTTTCGGGGAATCCGACGACGACGGCGCTCCGGTCATGCGCTATTTCACCCACCCCCACGGCGCGGGCGGGGAATTCCGGTTTACGTTTCAGGGATGGGGAATGGACGCGCCGGAAGAATACGTGTTGGAAGTCCAGGACATCGCCCTGCGGATCTACGACACCCGGGTCGGCGTGTTGAGCCTGGAGCTGAACAACTGGGACCGGTCCGAACTGGCGGACGTCCTGCGGATCAACGATTCCGCTCGGCGGATTTATCCCCAATTCCTGGGCCGGGGAGGAATTGAACCCACCAAGCGGTCGTTCCTGCCGGAACGGGCGGAACTCGTCCTGAATCGCGGTCCCGACGGCCCCCGGAGGATCCCGGAAACTTTTCCCGAAGCGGAATTCCGCAGCCGTCATCACCGCGTCGCCGAATACATTCATCATCTCCTGGGCAAACATTTCACCACCAACCCCGGCGAATTCCAAACCGGCCACGCCCGTTTCCTGTTCCGCCCCACCATCGACGACCGGATGTTTACGGTCTGCTGGTACGGCTCCGATAGATGGTCCGGCCTCCTAAAACGCCGGGGAGCGGAGACCCGGTTCGCCTATGAAGAATCCTTGGATTGGTACCGGTTCATTTTTGTGGACGGGGCGAACGCCAACTGCCAGCATCCGGATATGCTCCGGCGGCTCATCCGGGAAAGCACCTACGAGCGATGGGCCGAATACGGAACGCTCTTCGGGATTTCCCGGTACAGTCTGATGGCCGTCACCGACCGGGGATTCATGGCCACCGAGGTTCTGCGGGAACACATGCTGCGCCAGTACGCCCAGATCGCCGTTGTTTTGCTGGCCCAGCGGGCGAGCATTCTCCGTTTTTCGGAGGCGGTTTCGGAAATCAGCGGAAGAATCCGCGCGGCGGAAGGCGATGCCGGGGAGAACGCCGAAGAGCGGAAAAGTTTTCAGCTACTCTCTCAGGAGCTGGAGGAACTCCAAGGCGCCTTCATCCGCTTCGTCAACCGGCTCTGGTTCACGGAGATCACGCCCCAGGAGCAGGGGATGGAAATGTACGATCAGGCCGTCCGAGTCATGCGGCTGGAGGAACACATGGCCGACCTTAAGGCCGAGATCAAAGACCTCTACGAATACATCGGCATTCGGCGCGACCGGGTCGGCAACCGGCAGATTCAGCAGCTCACCATTTTGGGCTCGGTCTTTCTGCCGCTCACGCTTCTGACCGGCTTTTTCGGCATGAACCTGTCCCTGATCGAGGGTCCCTTTCCGCCCTGGCTGACGGAATGGATCGAAACCACTTTTCCGTTCACGGCGACTTGGCTGGAATCGGCCTTCGGATATCCCCGCCTCACCCTTCTGTTTCTCCTCCTGGCCGGCGCTTTCTCCGTGTTCGCGGTCAGCCGCCGCATTCTCCTAAACATCGCCGGCGGCGATCCCTGGATCGCCCGCTTCCTCGGCTTCGGCAAGCTCTTGAAAGCCCTTTTCCGAGCGCCGGATTCCGGCGGGAAGAGGAAATAGGCCTTTTTCGGGGATTTCCCGATCTAAGAAAACGTGGTAAACTTCCGACAAATTGATCGCTCGAAACTTGGACCATCTTGCCCCGCCCTCCGCCCGGAGCCCAAACCATGGCCGACCCCGGCAACCTCCACGACCACTTCTTCCGCGAAATCGCCAAAGACCCCGTCGCGGCCAGCGGTCTTCTGGAGAATTTCCTCCCGCCGGACGTTCGGGCGATGGTGGATATGGATTCCATCGAACTCCGGAAAGACTCTTTCGTGGAGCCGGACCTTCGGGCCTACTATTCCGACCTTCTCTTTCGGGTGCGGCTGGCGGAGGCGATCGGCTATGTTTATTTTCTCATCGAGCATAAAAGTCACCCGGACCGGTTCGTCCATCTCCAGGTGTTGAACTACATCAAGCCGATCTGGGGAATGCGGAAAGGGCAGGCGTTGCCCCTTGTCATTCCCGTGGTGGTGTACCACGGGCAACGGAACTGGCCGCACGATTCCCGGTTTTCCGGCGTGTTTCCGCCCAATCCCCCGGCCCTGTCCCGGTTTTTCCCGGATTTCGAGATCGTGCTGGCCGACCTCGGCCGGTATTCCGACGAGGACATTCGGGGCGCGGTGCTGACCCGGGCGTTCCTCCTGGTGCTCAAGCACGCGCGTTCTCCGGACTTTCCGGATCGAATGCCCGGGATTTTCCGCTTGCTGGGCGAACTAAGCCGGTCCCGCACCGGCCTGGGGCACCTGGAAGCCATGCTGCGGTATCTGGCCCGCGTGGCCGAAGACATTACGCCGGAATCCGTGGAAACGCTGGTGGACGAACACTTTCCGGAGAAGGAAGGAGGAAGAGTTATGGCGACGTTGGCGGAGCAGTGGGAGCAGAGAGGCGAGGAAAGGGGAATCCAAAAAGGGATTCAAGACGCCTTGAGCGTAAAATTTGGAGAAAGTGGCCTCGATCTATTCCAGGAAATCCAAAAGGTTCGAGAAACGGAACGGTTACGGGATATCTTGAAAGCCGTTTGGATGGCTCCGAGCCTCGAAGATTTCAAAAAAGACCTTGAGTCTTTGTAGATTTGGGGAGGAAAATTTATGGCGACGTTGGCGGAGCAGTGGGAGGAAAGAGGATTTCAAAAGGGAATTCGGATCGGGAAGCAAGAGGGAAT
>JBKHDD010000239.1:0-6027 GCA_046541515.1 Desulfococcaceae bacterium | reverse complement strand
TTCCGGCGGGAATCCGATCCAAGGAAAGTTTGCCATCCCCGGGGTTCGTCGTTATTTGGGAAGGATCAAACGCACCCGTCGCCCTTCGGCGGAATTCTCCGGCGGAAAGGAATCGACATGGAAACCCCGAATAATCCCATCGCGCAAATCCGGGCGAAACTGTCCCAAATCGTTCGGCGAGTCCATGACACGGGAGAGGCGGTCACGATTACCGACAAGGCAAAAGCCGTCGCGATTCTGCAACCGGTTCCCCGTCCGGACCGCAAACCGAAGAAGCGGTTGGATTGTTGGGGGCGAAAGGCGCGCTGTCCGACATGCCGGCAGACGAAATCGACCGGATGGTCTCCGACATTTATCGGGCACGCCGTCTCGAAACCGATCGGAATGTGGATATTTGATGTATTTGTTCGATAGGGATACCCTCGGCAATATTGTGAAACCCGGTCCATCGGAACGGCTCCTGGAAGAGTTGAGAAAGCTCCCAACCGCCGCACAACACACCAGCGCCATCAATATCGGAGAAATCTATTTTGGCGCAAACCGAAGCCCCAAAAAGAGCCGGATACTGGAGGCATTCGAAAAGAAAGTTTTCCCGGCGCTCAAAATTCTTCCTTTCGACCGGGAAAGCGGCGTCTTCTTCGGCCGACTCAAAGCGGAAATGGAAAAAACGGGCATCGGTTGAACCGATCCGGACCTTCGCATCGCCGCCATCGCCATCCAGCGCGAACTCACGCTCGTCACGGGAAACACCCGGCATTTCCAGAAAATTCCCGAAATTCAATTGGAAAATTGGATCGTGCAAGGGTTTCCCGGCTTTTTTTTCCATCCCCGCGTTTTTCCGACGAAACATGCGACGGGAAGTTCCGTCCGCCCTCTTTTTTTCCGTCCTTCCCGATTCCGGGCCCCCCCGATCGCTCCTCCCTTCATTTTTTTTTGCAAATCCGCCATCCGGGACCGTTGAATGTATTCGGAAGCGGACGGAAATCCCGTCGCCGCGACATTCAACGCGAGGAGGCGCATCATGTCGGAAAATCCCCCGGTCGTTCAACTGGCGAAAGGCTACGACGGAACCGCCGCCGAGGCGGCGGAAGACCCCCGGCGCGTCGCGGACGAGGCCGCCGCGATCCTGGACGAACTCAAGCAAAAGAAAAAGTGGGAGGAGGCCGTGGACCGCTTTTATCCCGTGGCGGAAAAGGCGCCGGCGGCCGCGGCGGGACGGACGGATCTGAAAATCCGCTCCCGGGTGGCCTTTTGCCTGGGCCAGATCGGACGGCCGCGCGAGGCGGTGGACGAAATGAAAATCTGCGTGGAGCGGTTCCCCAACAATTTCATGTACCGGGCCTCCCTGGGCTACGGCGCCTACAACGCCCTGTGGGCGGAGAAAAACCGGGAAATTCGCCTTTCCCCCGAGGAGCGGTCCGAAATGCGCAAGCTGGCCCACGAAAACTTCGAGGCGGCCCAGACCCTGCGGCCCGACGGCGTCACCAATTTTTATCGCCAGGGAATGCTCTGGTCCCGGCTGGAGGACAAGCCGGCCAAGGGGTTGCCCCTGTTTCAGCGGGCCATCCGCAACTGGGACGGGCTGACCGACCCGGAGCGGGAGGCACGGAAGCAGGAAAAGAAAAACCTGGTGAAGTCGCTCTACCAGGCCGCCTCGGCGGAGCTGCGGCTGGGGTATCCGGACCGGGCCTTGGCGGCCCTTTCCCGCTGCATGAACGAAGACGAGAAGACCGATTACCTCCAGCCGCTGTTCAAGCGCTTCGCCCTGGGCAAAATCCAGTTTCATCGGGGCGAGGCCGGGGACGGCGCCGCGGCGCTGGAATGGGCTCTGGAGGCGCGGCGGGGCAACCAGCCGGTGGATTTCGTTTACGAACTGCTGGGCCGCTGCCGTCTGGCGCTGGGCGACGCGGAGGGCGCGTTGGCGGCGGCCCGCCGGGTGCCGGAGCGGGTTCGGCGGCCCTACGTTCGGTGGACCGAGGCCGACGCGCTGATCGCCCTGGAGCGGACGGCGGAGGCCCGGAACGCGCTGGCCGCGGCGCTGGACCGGGATCGGCTGGGGAAGCACAAGACCCTCATCCGGCTGGCGCGGCTGGAATACGCCGAGGGCCGCTTCGACCATGCCCGGCGCTGCGCCATCGAGGCGGGCCGGTTTTTTCGGGAAAAATGGGGCAAGCTGTACGCCGAGGCGGGCTATTGGGAGGCCATGGCGGCCCTGGCCCTGGGCGATGCGGAGAGTGCCCGGGGAATTTTGACGGTGATGGATAAAGAGTTTCCGGATTTCGGCCGGGTGGCGGCGCTGCGCCAGGCGCTGGCGGAGGCGGCGGCGTGAGCGCCCTTCCGCCCAGGCGGCCGGAGATCGCCGGGGCCGGTTCGCCCGCGGGCGGGCCGTCCCCCGGCAACGGCGGAGGGGAAGCGGTTTTGAACGGCCGGGGCGGGAAAACGGCGGGCGGGGAGGCCCGCCGCTCCCGGGAACGCGAGGCCGGCCGGACCGCGCGGGCGGGAACGCCTTCCGGACGCCCGCCCGAACCTCCGGGCGGCGAACCCCGCCTTCCGCCGGACGCCGATCCGGAGATGGACGCGGCCATGGCCCCGTTTTTGGAGGCGCGGGCGGCGGAACGGTCCCTGGACCATTTCCTGCGGCTCTTCGCCGGGCGGCCCGACGCCTTCGCCCGGCAGTGGGCCGACCGGGACGCGAACCGCCAGGGCTATCGGCCGGTGCGCCGGGCCTTGACCGGGGCGGACCTGCGGGGCCACCTGGACGGAACGGCCACCCTGGGGATTTATCTGCTGGACGCGGAAAGCCAGGTGCGCGCGGCGGCGCTGGACGCGGACCTGGTTCCCGCCCTGCGGGACCCCAAGCGGTCCCGGACGGCGGCCGGAAGGGTCCGGGCGGAGCTGAATTTTTTGGCCAAACGGATTCGGTCCCTGGCCCGGGAGCGGGGAATTTCCCCGGTGATCGAGTTCAGCGGGGGCAAGGGCTACCATTTCTGGTTTTTGTTTTCCCGCCCGGTTCCGGCGGCGGACGCCCGGCGGCTGCTGAACGGGCTGGCCGGGGCGGTTTCCGGGGATTTGTCCGCCTTTTCCCTGGAGGTCTTTCCCAAGCAGGACCGGCTTTCCGGCAAGGGGCTGGGCAATCTGTTGAAGTTGCCGCTGGGGGTCCACCGGATGTCCGGCCGCCGCTCCTGGTTTTCCGAATGCGCGGACCGGAGCGTGGACGCCCAGCTCCGCTGGCTGGCGGGGGTGGCGGCGGCGGACCCGGACCGGGTCGATTTTTCCGGATCGGGTTTCGACGACGGGGGCGGCGGTCCCCCGGAACGGGCCCGGGCTTCCCTCCGAGCCAAGGGCGGGGCGGCCAACCGCGCCGGGAGGGGCGGCGCCGGAAAAGCCCCCGGCCCGGTTTCCCTTTCCCGCCCGGTCTATCCGCCGCCGGAAGAAGCGGCGGAGGGCGCGGCCGGGGCGGTTCCCGGAGAAAAGAAGGCCGCCGGGGGCGATTCGGTCATGGCGTCCCGATGGGAGACGGGATTTGGAGCGGCGGTTCGGTCAACGGTTGGGGCAACGGCTGGAGCAACCGTTGGACCGACGGCTGGAGCGACGGCCGGGGCCGCGTCTCCGGGCCCGGCGATGGCGGAGTCCGGGGGAAACGGCGCGGCTTCCGGCGGCGCGGGGACGGCGGCGCTGGACCGGTTGACGGCGGCCTGCCCGCCCCTGGCGGCGGCGGTGGCGGAATGCCGGTCCGGCCGGGGCCTTTCGGAATCCGGCGAGCGGGTGCTGTTTCAGACCTTGGCCTTTTTGCCCGAGGGGCCGGAGCTGCTGCACCGGCTGATGGCCGAGGTTCCGGACGTGGCCCCCCGGGAGGTGGAGTTTCGGCTGGGCCGGGTGCGGGGCGGGCCCCTGGGCTGCCGGCGGATTCACGCGCTCACGGGCCATCGCGGCGATTTTTGCGATTTCGGGGCGGCGGAGGGATACGCCCATCCGCTGCGCCATTTGGAAATGGCCGCGCCGAGGCAAATTCACGAACGGGCGGCGGAGCTGGAATCCGCGCTGCGAACCTTGAAGGCGGCCATCGCGGCCGTGGAAGGGCTGTTGCGCTGATGGAGGCGGTCTACGTGTTGGAGCCGGGGGCCTATCTGCGCCGGGAGGGGCGGGGGCTGAAGGTGATGCGGGGCGGGGAGCTGGTGGACCGGATTCCGGCGGAGGGGCTGCGCCGGATGGTGCTGGTGGGCTACGTGACCATGACCGGGGCGGTGCTGGATTTTTTGATCCGCAACCGGGTGGAGACGGTGCTGATGACGCCCGCGGGCCGGTTTCGGGCCCGGCTGATGCTGGACGAGGACGCCCACGTTTTGCGCCGGGCGGCCCAGTACGAGCGGCTGCGGGACCCGGAGGGGGCGTTGGCCGCGGCCCGGGCCTGCGTGTTCGGCAAGCTGGAAAACATGGCCCGACTGCTGCTTCGGCGGCGGCGGGGTTTGAAAGGCGCGGGGCTGGGGCAAACCGCCGGGGTTTTGCGGGAGATGGCGAAACAGACGGCGGCGATGGAGAACCTGGACGCGCTGCGGGGGCTGGAGGGGCTGGGAACGCGGCGGTATTTTTCCCGGTTCGACCGGCTGATTCGGGCGGAGGGCTTTTCGTTTTCCGGCCGGAACCGGCGGCCGCCCAAAGACCCGGTGAACGCGCTGCTGTCGTTCGTCTATACGCTGTTGACCAACGAGGTGCTTTCCGCCATTCAGTCGGTGGGGCTGGACCCCTATTTGGGCGCGCTGCACGCGGTGGAATACGGCCGGCCCTCCCTGGCCTGCGATTTGGTGGAGGAGTTTCGGCCCTACATGGGCGACCGGCTGGTGCTGGAGCTGATCAACCGGCGGCTGGTGAAGCCGGCGGATTTCATCGTGAAGCCGGCGCGGAAGGGGGACGGCGGAGCGCCGGTTCGGCCGGTGGAGATGCGGCCGGCGGCGGCGCGGAAGTTCGTGGCCAGCTACGAGGCGATGATGGGCCAGAAGCGGGAGTATCCGCGGCTGGGAAAGCGACTGACCTACCGCTCCATCCTCCGGGAGCAGGCCCGGGCCTTCGCGGAGTGGATGGAGAATCCGGAGGCGGTCTGGACGCCGCTTTTGTGGGAGGTATGATCTTGTTTTATCTGGTTTGTTTTGATATTGTGGACGACAAGATTCGCCGGCGGGCGGTGAAGGCGCTGGGCGGATACGGGGTGCGGGTGCAGAAGTCGGTGTTCGAGTGCCCGAATCTTTCGCCGGATCGGTTCGCGAAGCTGCGCAACGAGCTGGACGAGCTGATCGACCACGCGGAGGACACGTTCCGGTTTTATCCGCTGTGCCGGGATTGCGTGGCCGGGGTCCGCTGGACCGGGCTGGGCGATCCGCCCCGAAGCCGGAATTTTCATGTGGCGTGAGGGGAATTTAAGAAAAATAATTTACCCGATGTTTTTGTCGGATTTTCCGTTGGTTGGGGCCTTTTCCCGGCGGAATCCCGCAGGGGTTTCGCCGGGGAGGGCGCCCGGCGGTGGTTTTGGTTTGATTTTTGTTTTTTTTCGGCAGGTTGTGCCGTCGGATCGGCGGTTTTCTTGCGCCGAGGGGCCGGTTCCAATGATTTCAATGGGTTGCGTCTGGGTTTGCCCGGAAAAAGGAGGGAAAATGGTTCGGAAGGTTTTTTTGCGGGGGGTGCGCCGAAATGGGGTTGCAAACGCCCGGATCTTCTGCTAATGGAAAGGGCAGCCTCGGAAGTATTGACCCGCCTCAAGGGGATTGAGACACACCATCCCGCTTTCCATGCTTCCTTGTATATTAGACTCGGAAGTATTGACCCGCCTCAAGGGGATTGAGACATAATTCGGAGGAACTAGACAATCCAACGCCGTCCAGCTCGGAAGTATTGACCCGCCTCAAGGGGATTGAGACTTCTTTCCCTAGGGAAAGAATATGGCTTTCATCTGCCTCGGAAGTATTGACCCGCCTCAAGGGGATTGAGACCTTCAGCCTGCTCAAATTGTAGCTACATTATACCACAACTCGGAAG
>JBKHDD010000238.1:0-6241 GCA_046541515.1 Desulfococcaceae bacterium | reverse complement strand
CGGTCCACGATCTGGTCGCCCTGGATGAAGTAGAGCAGGGGAATGCCCTGGATGCCGTATTTTTCCACTGGCTTTCTTTCCGCCCAGTACACCGGAAAGTTGGCGTCCGCTTTTTTCAGGATGGGGCGAAGGGCGTCGGCTTTTTCATCCAGGCTGAGGCCCAGCAGCCGGAGGCCGTCCCGCTCAAATTTACGCTGAATCTGGATCAAATTGGGAAGTTCCGCCCGGCAGGGGCCGCACCAGGCGGTCATGAAACTGACAATGGTCAACGGGGCGGCGCCGTCGCGGATGAGCCGGTCGAAGCCCTCGGCGTCGATCGTCTGGATTTCCACCGCCCGGGCGAATCCGACGGGCGCGGTCAGTATCGCGAGGGATAGGCCCAGCCAAAAAGCGGGACGGAAAAAGGGGAAAAGGATGTTCGCCGACGAAGGGGGAAAAGGCATGGGAATTCCGTTTGTTCAGTGATGTGGAAAAAAAGAAACGATGGGCCAAACGCCCATTTCCGGTCATTCGAACGGGGGCGGTTTCCGCTGGGAGAGGCGTCTTCCCATGTTCATTATGTGAATGTCTTGGGCTCGTTTTCCGGGAAAGAGCGTTTTCCCAAACGAAGCCTATCTCTCGGAGAATTGCCCGCCCAATCGGCCGAAGTCGATGAGGTTGGGCCGAATATAGTCGTTTCCTGAAAAAAAATCCAGAAGGGGCCGGTTGGAACACGGCCCGAAAGGCCGCTCCGAGGCTTAGCGGGCTCGATGGTTCGGAGGGGTCGTTTGGGACCCAATCGGCTTGCCCTTCCGTTTGACTTCAGGGGAGGCGGCATTATGTTTCAATTTGTTCCAACAAAGGAACCATTTTGAATTGGAGGTTCCCATGAAAGATCATGATTCTTTTTGCGCGGTCATTGAGAAGGAACGGTTGGTGGAAGAAATTCGCAAATGCGAATTCTGCACCGACAGCTACGAGGATCACCACGACTGTCGCCGGCAGGTTTCCAAGGAGGCCGGGGAACGGCTCCAGGGATGTCTGCTGGATTAAACGACCGTTTGGTCGATATGGGGGAATGCCATGCCTTCTCTGACCTGTCCATCCTGCCGAAAAGAACTGCTTCCGCAAAGCGAGGGATTTCGAAGGTTTTCCCGTCCCCGATGCGGCGGCGAGGTGCATGAACCCGAGGAGCTGATTCACTGCGCCAAGCGTTGCACTTCGGGGTCCGACAACGGATAACCCCGATATTCACCGATCCGCCCAAACGGGCGGTTGCCAACTGCGGCAATCGTCCGTTTTTATATGGATTCTTCAATATTTTCGATTTTCCCCATTCCCCCGGCGGCTTTCCATCGGCCCTTCTGGCTTCCGGCCGAAAAGGGGCGGCGCCCCGCCGTCGAGATTTGCCGGAATACTTGGATTTCGCCGTCCCACCAAATTTTGGAACCAAGAAAATTTGACAACCATCCGACGATCTTTTATGAAGGATCGTTCGCGGAAAATCCTTTGAGCATGGCGCTCCCAGGGCTTTTTTTAACCGACGGAACCGATTCTTTCCAGAAGGAGGAAGATATGGCGGGCGTGAACAAGGCGATCATCGTGGGCAATCTGGGGCGGGACCCGGAAATGCGGTATACAACGGACGGTACCGCGGTGGCGAATTTCAGCGTGGCCACCTCCGACCAGTGGAATGACAAGAACACAGGCGAGAAACGGGAACGGACCGAGTGGCACCGCATTGTGGCCTTCGCCCGGCTGGCGGAGATTTGCGGCCAGTATCTCACCAAGGGCAAGCAGGTCTACATCGAGGGTAAAATTCAGACCCGGGAATGGGAGGACAAGGACGGCAATCGCCGCTGGACGACCGAGATCGTCGCCCAGCAAATGCAAATGCTCGGCACCCGGGGCGACCGCTCCGGCGGCGGGCCTCCGGCCGACTCCTACCCGGATTACTACGTGCAGGCCGGAACCAGCGGCGCCAAATCCGGCGGCGGATACGAAGGCGGCGGTTCGGACTATCCCGGACCCAGCGGGGGCGCGCCGGATTCCGGATCGAGCAACGATTCCAACGGCGGCTACCCCCCGCCCTCCAACAGCGACGGCCCGGAGGACGACGACGATATTCCGTTCTGATTTCAAGGCCGCGTGCCCGCCCGCCGCGCCGGACTCTGTCGCCTTCAAAAATGTCTTCATCCGAAAAACGGCGGAATCACCGCGACGATTCCCGTCAGCGCCGCCACCCAGAGCGCGGCGGAGAGGACCATCAGGTCCGTGGCCCGGGGGATGTGGGACGGGCGGACGGGGCCGAATTCTTCTCCGATCCAGGGTTTTTCCACCAGGTTTCCGTGGTAGATGTTGGGGCCGCCCAGCCGCACCTCCAGCGCCCCGGCGAAGGCGGCTTCCGGGTATCCCGCGTTGGGGCTGGCGTGCCGGCGGCCGTCCCGGCGGGCGATGGTCAGGGATTCTTCCTTCCGACGGTTCAAAATATGGGCGGCCAGCGCGATGAACGCCACGGAAAGGCGGGCCGGGATAAAGTTGGCGGCGTCGTCGATTTTGGCGGCGATCCGTCCGAATTCCCGGTATTGATCGTTTTTGTATCCGATCATGGAATCCAGCGTGTTGACCATTTTATAGGCCATGAGCAACGGCGCGCCGCCGATGGCCGCGAAGAAAAGGGGGGCGATCACGCCGTCCACCAGGTTTTCGGCCACGGTTTCCACGGCGGCCCGGGCCGCGCCGGTTTCGTCGAGGTTCCGAACGTCCCGCCCCACGATCATGGCCAGCTTTTCCCGGGCTTCCGTCAGATTGGCCCGGCGGAGCGGCTGGAGGACGGCCAGGGCCGCGCACCGCAACGCCCCGCAGGAAATGCCGAAGTAGATCAGGACGACTTCCAGCGCGGTGGCCAGGGACGGATGGGCGACCTCCGCCAGCGCCAGCAGAAGGACGACCACCGCCCAGGTCCAGGCGATCAGCAGCCCGGCCATGAGGCCGCCGGCGACCATCGGGGAAACCGGCAACCGGCGGAAACGAGGCTCCAGCCCTTCGATGGCGCGGCCCATGTATCGAATGGGATGATGGCGGAAATCGGGATCGCCGATAAGCAGGTCCAGGACAAAGGCAAGGGGCAGGGCGACGGGCGTCATGATCGGCCTTTCGGGTTGGGGGGGGTGGCGTACAAGGTTCCCTTCTGGGCGGCCATTTTCTCCAGGGCCGAACCGGCGAGCCGGAAGAACCGCCAGTCGGCCATCCGGACCGCGCCGAGGTTTTCGTAGAAGGCGATGGCCGGGGCGTTCCAGTCCAACACCGACCACTCCACCCGGCCGCATCCACGCTCTCTCGCCAGCACGCAAATGTGGGTCAGGATTTTTCGGCCGAGGCCCTGGTTCCGGAACGCCGGGCGGACGAAAATGTCTTCCACGTAAATGCCGGGCCGGGCCAGAAAGGTGGAGTAGTTGTGGAAGAAAAGGGAAAATCCGACGGGGGAGCCGCCCGATTCGGCCAGAATGACTTCGGCCACGGGGCGGTCGCCGAACAGGGTGGCGCGGAGCCGGTCCTCGGTGGCCGCCACTTCGTGGGAAAGATGTTCGTACTCGGCCAGCTCCCGGATGAAGGCGAGGATCAGCGGAACGTCCTCCGGGGTCGCGGGGCGGATTTCCGTTGCGGGCATGGGGTCTCCGGTCATGGGATTTGAAACGGTCCAACGGCTGGCCCGTGTCTTGGAGGGCGCATTTTTCAAACACCCTCAATGGAATCACAAAATAATGAAATGATTGGTAAAATTGAATTGGCGGCATCCCCGCGACGTTCTGAAGGCATTGCCAATCCAGGGGACTTTCCAAACACGCTTTTAGCGTGAAATCGTGGAATTGTAAATTGGTCCGCAAGAATCGGATAGCCGGAACGGGGGCCGGGCCTTATTCTTCGGGGGAAGCAGCGGATTGAGGAGGGAACCGAATGGATTTTTCCGAAGAGCCCGCCCGATGGAGGGCGGTCGTTGCCCGGGATGCCCGCGCCGACGGGGTTTTCTGGTACGGCGTGTTGACCACCGGGATTTACTGCCGGCCGAGCTGTTCCTCCCGAAAGCCGAAACCGGAGAATGTCCGTTTTTTCGACGCCTGGGAGGCGGCGGAGGTGGCGGGCCATCGTCCGTGCAAAAAATGTTTTCCGCGCCAATCGGAAAACGAGGACCGAAACACTCGCGCGGCGCTGCGGGCCTGCGAGATGATCGCCGCCGCCGAGGACCCGCCCGCGCTCCAAGAAATCGCGGATCATGTGGGGATGAGCCCGTTCCATTTTCATCGGCTGTTCAAGCGGATTGTCGGCGTGACGCCGCGCGAGTTCGCGGTGATCAAGCGATGGGAGCGGACCCGGGCGGAGCTGGAAAACGGCGGAACGGTGACGGAGGCGATGTACCAGGCGGGCTTTTCCTCCAGCAGCCGGTTTTACGAAACCGCGACGGAAAACCTCGGGATGACGCCCGCCGTGTATCGCCGTAAGGGCAAAGGCATGTCCATTCAATCCGCCGCGGCGGAATGCGTTCTGGGATGGGTGTTGGTGGCGGCCACGGAAACGGGAATCTGCGCCATTTCCCTTGGCGACGATCCGGGGGAATTGGAACGGGAGCTGCGGGAACGGTTCGCCGGGGCACGCTTTTCGTCGCCGGACGAAACGTTCGGGCGGTTGGTGCGGGCCGTGATCGCCCTGGTGGAAAAGCCCGGCGAGGGAAATCCGGATTTGCCGCTGGATATCCAGGGGACGGTGTTTCAACGCAAGGTCTGGACCGCCCTCCGGGGAATCCCTCCAGGCCGGACGGCTACCTATTCCGAAATCGCGGAACGGATTGGCCAGCCTGACGCCGTGCGCGCAGTGGCCCGAGCCTGCGCCTCAAATCCCGTCGCGGTGGCGATCCCCTGCCACAGAGTGGTGCGAAAGAATGGAGAGGCGGGCGGGTATCGGTGGGGGGTGGAGCGGAAGAAGCGGTTGCTGGAACAAGAATCCGCTCAAAAAAAAGGCGGGTGAATCATGAAGAGGTGCTAACGGTTTGGAATGAATGATAATTCTTTTGCTTTGAATTTCAAATGGTTCAATCCAACCCGAGAATCATCCCGAGGCCGAAATCAACTTCTTCCATAAGTTCGAGAGACAAGCGACCCGCCTTTTGATCCAGCCAGCTTTTATCTACGGTGGCAATTTGTGTGACGTTGACGACAGATTCTTTTGGAAGGCCGGTTTCGTTTTTTGGGAGAAAAACATTACCGGGTGAATCGGCAATCTTGAGGTTGCTGGTAATGCTGAGGATAATGACCGTTGAAATTCGGCTGCGGTTAAACGCGTTGTCCTATACAATCAAAACGGGCCGCCGCAAGGATGGTTCGGATCCCATCGGGTCGCCAAGATCCGCCCACCAGATATCTCCTCTTTCGA
Organism: Desulfococcaceae bacterium; assembly: GCA_046541515.1. GTDB lineage: Bacteria > Desulfobacterota > Desulfobacteria > Desulfobacterales > Desulfococcaceae > CAYFVR01. The sequence goes on along the minus strand of JBKHDD010000238.1, from coordinate 835 downwards.
GGATTACCATTCGGAGTCAATCAACGTCCGTTTAGCTGCGGACTGGATGATCGGAGAGAGGACATAATCGGTCTTGTCGCACAATTCGTTTAATTTTTGGGTAATGTCTTCTTTCCTATATTTTGGCTTTTTCGACACAAACTCGCAGATGGCGGTTTGAATCAGTTTGTCCCGGGAAATGCCGTGGGCTTTGGCATGTTGTTCCGCTTTTCGGAACAAATCGTCTGGCAGTGTGATCTCGGTTTTCATGGCAGATTCTCGAAATTCTCTAATGGTTTTTGGGGCAAAAATGGATGGAGCTTTCGTTCGAACAAGGATGAATGGTAACATTTCCGGTATTGGTTTGCAAATCAATGGGAGCGCTCGTCGCGGAAAATGGTCATGCTCCTACGATCGGGTGGGCCGGTTTTAATTTGTCCGAACGGCCAATCTGCGGGAAAGTCTTTTTCCCAATTCGTAGTGAAACGAATGGAGGGGAGGCGAATGGTTGGCGTTGGTTTTGGTTATATGTTCCGCTCATTTGTAGCTTTCTTTTCTGTGCAAAACCCGGCCGATTTCGATGGAATCTTCCGTAATGTCGAACAGAACTCGATAACTGCCGACTCTGAGACGATATGCGGGCTCGAAATTGGTCAATTTCTTGACATTTTGAACCTTTGGGAAATATTTCAACGCCAATATTTTTGCATAAATTCTCTCCTTGTCGTGTTTTCCGATCTTCTTAAAATCTCGGATCGCACTTTTACGTATCGATATTTTCATTTTTCAAAAATTCGTCGAACGGGATCGTTTCTTCACCTCGGGTTGCTTTCAATAATTTCAAATCGTCCAAATC
>JBKHDD010000237.1:0-6374 GCA_046541515.1 Desulfococcaceae bacterium | reverse complement strand
CCGACTCGGCGACGAAAACGCAAGGAGGGAAATGATGACCATTGCGGAGAGGCATGAAAGAGAAGCGAGAGAGTCCGAGGCCAGAGAGCTTCTGTTTGTTCTTTTGCAATCCAAATTCGGGACAATTCCCGAATCTCTCGAAAAAAGGGTTCGATCCGCAAGTTTATCCAACGTTCGTGCGTGTACCCAAGCCTTTGTGAAATTTCAAAGCCTTGAGGACGCCGAAAGATGGTGGAATTGAAATCTATCCCTCCGGCTCGGCGGCGAAAACCCTCTCCCGTCCCAAACGAAAAAAGGGTCGCGGTTTCCCGCGACCCTTGTGCTTTCGGATGGTAGGCACGATTGGATTCGAACCAACGACCCCTACCGCGTCAAGGTAGTGCTCTCCCCCTGAGCTACGTGCCTCCAAAAGAACGATTCGGGTAATTAGCAGGGCGCCGCCCCGTTGTCAAGCATCCTTTCGCTTTTTTCCGGTTGCTCCCGCCAGGAGAAAGTCCCGAAACGCCCGCCCTTTCCCTTGCGCTAACGGGGCGTCAGCGCGACCTGAAGCCGATCGGGATCGGGGGCCTGGACGGAAATGGAAAAGAGGTCGAAGGTCAACTCCGACAACACCCGCGCCAGCGCGTCCGCTCCGTCCGGATAGGTGACCGAAAGGGTGGCCTGATCGCCCTGCATGCGGCGGATTTGAAGGCCGGACACCCCCTCAATTCCGGTGAGCTTCCGGCGGAAATGGACGAAATTTCCCAAATTTCCCGCGCCCTGGACCACCAGCTCCAAATCGCCGGGGGGCGCCGGTTCCGGCATAACGGGGGCGGCGGAATCGGTCGTCGTTTCCATTCCCGAGAGGGTTTCCGCCAGCTTTTCCCCGGCCTGGCGTCCGGCGGCCGTCAACGCTTCCCGGCCTTCCGCCGCCGTGTCCTCCGCCACGCGGACCACGGTTTCCAGCACGGAATCCAGCCTTTCCCCGGTGGCGACCCGCAGCACCCGGGCCGTGACCGTGGCGTTGAAGGAGGGCGGCGCGTCCGGGGCCGTTTCCGGCACGCGGTACACGATCGCCTTGCCCACCACCACCAGATCGGCGTCCAGGCTTTCCGCGATGGCCAGCGCTTCCTGGTCGTTCAGATCGGGCTGGAAAATGATGGCGCCCTGTACCGCCACGTCGGGCGCCTCGTTTCCGTGGGGGATGACTTGCAGCCCCGCCGCTTCCAAGGTCTCGGCCAGCGCCTTTTCGGCCGGAACGTCCGCCGGGCCGGGGCCTTCCCCCCACCAGAATTCCGGCGAGATATCCTCCAGGTCCTGATGGGCCATCAACAGGAGGACGCCCGGGGCTCCTTCGTCCGCCTTCGGTTCATCCGGCGAGGAAGCGGCCTCGGCGGCCGAACCGGCAAACCTCCCCAGCCGGTTTCGAAGCGTTTCCACCGAAACCGTGGCCTCCACCAGCACCCGGAAAACATTGCCGGTGGGGGCGGTCCCCAGCACCCGGTAGGTTTCCACAAAGGTTTCGGCCTGGCCGGAAATGGCGGAAAGAAAACGGGAGAGGTCGGCCCCGATGGCCTCCGCGCCCAGCACCGCCAGGGCCGCTTGGCGAACCGCGCCCTCCAGGCCGTCGGCCGTGGCCCGTTGGCGAGCCTCGGCGGTGTTTTTGTCCCGAATGTCGCTCTGGCCCATGGCCGCGGCGGTGACGGAGGTCGGCGGCGGTTCCGCCTCGGCGGGTTCCGTTGTCTGTGCGCCGCCAATTGCCGGCATGAAGGCAACCAGCCCCAACAGGAAAAACCACCATCGAAATTTCATCGGCCGAACTGCCCCTTTCCTCATGTCTTCCCTTTCCTGTTTGCGTTCCCGAAACAACCGGGCGACTCGTCGAGTCTTTAAACCGGCGGCGTCAGGATTTCCGGTCCAGCGCGTAATCGGCGATGTCCATCATCACGCTTCGGGTGTCGGATTCCGGAAAGCCGGAAATCCGGGCCTTGGCCGCGGCGACGTGGTCCCGGGCCTGTTCCCGGGTGTAGGAGACGCCGCCGCAACGCTCCAGTAGTTTCCGGAGCTCCGCGAAGGCGGCTTCGGAAAATTCCGGCGAACGAATGGCCGTCGTCAGCCGTTCCCGGTCCTCCGGCGCGGCGACGGAGAGGGTGCGGATGACCGGCAGGGTCAGCTTGCCTTCCCGCAGGTCCGCGCCCGGCGCTTTGCCCAGAACCGCCTCGTCGGCGGTGTAGTCCAGCAGGTCGTCCGCCATCTGGAAGGCCAGCCCCAGATGATGGCCGTAGTCCGACAGCGCCTCCACTTCCTCCGCCTCGGCCCCGGCCACCAGTCCCCCCACCCGGCAGGCCCCGCGCAGCAGCACGGCGGTCTTTCGGCGAATGATTTCCAGATATTCCGCCTCGCTCAGCGCCAGGTTGCCCTTTTGGTCGAGCTGGTGGATTTCGCCCTGGGACATCTGCTCGGTGATCCCCGCGATGACCCGGATCACCTCCGGGTCGCCGGTCTCCGCCGCGATGGTCAGGGAGCGGGCCAGCAGGAAATCGCCGGCGAGCACCGCAACGGGGCCGCTCCAGCGGTGGTGGGCCGCCTCCAGCCCCCGGCGGACCCGGGCGCCGTCCACCACGTCGTCGTGGATCAGGGTGGCCACGTGAAGGTATTCGAAAATGGTGGAAAAGAAAATTTCCCTTCCGCCGTCGTAACCGCAGAGGCGGGCGGCCAGAATCATCAGCAGGGGGCGCAGCCGCTTGCCTCCGGCGAACAGGGTGTGGCCGGCGACCTTCTCCACCAGTTCGACTTGGGGGTCCAGATTCTCCCGCAGCGCCGCCTCCACGGCCACCAGATCGTCCGCCACCCGGCCCAGAATTCGTTCCTTCAGCCCGCTCATGTGGCCGTCCCCACCAGATCGTACTCCAGCGTGTCGGTAATCCGGACCTGGGCCCGGTCGCCCGGATTTAGGCCGCCGTCGTGGTGGACGTAGACCAGCCCGTCCACCTCCGGGGCCTGAAAGACGGTCCGGCCCAGGATAATGCCCGGCTCGGCGGGCTCCTCCACCAGCACGGTCGCGGTTTGGTCCAGGAACCGGCCCAGCTTTTCCTCGGAAATCCCCCGTTGCAAGGCCATGACCCGATCCCGCCGCCGCCGGGCCTCGCCCCGAGAGACGTGATCCGGAAGCCGGTGGGAGGACAGATCCTCGCCGTCCGAGTAGGTAAACGCGCCCAGATGGTCGAAGCGTACCTCGGCCAGGAAATCCAGCAACGCCTGAACGTCGGCCTCGGTTTCGCCGGGGAATCCCAGGATCACCGTGGTTCGCAGGGCGGCCTGGGGAATCCGTTCCCGGATGCGCGCAAACAGCCGAAGCATCGCCTCCGGCGGATGGTTCCGCCCCATGCGCTTCAGCACCGGTCGGCTGGCGTGCTGGATGGGCAGATCGAAATAGGGGCAGATGTTTTTACGCCCGGCCATGGCGTCCAGCGTCCGGTCGTCCAGGCTTTCGGGATGGCCGTAGAGGAACCGAATCCACACGTCCGAAGACAGATCGGCCATATCCGTCAGCAAGGCGGCGAAATGGGCGCCGTCCTCCCCTTCGGATCGGTCCCGGCCGTAGGCGGTGGTTTCCTGGGCCACCAGCACCAGCTCCCGCGCCCCGGCGTCGATGTGGCGTCGGGCCTCCTTCAAGATGGCGGCCGAAGCCCGGCTGCGCTGGCGGCCGCGAAGCCGGGGGATGACGCAGTAGGTGCAGCTTCGGCTGCACCCTTCCGCGATTTTGATATAGACGCTGGGGCCGCCGGTCGCCCGGTCGCACTCAGGCGAATCCAACGGCAGGGCCTCGGGATCGGGCAGCAGGCAGGGGCCGTCGGAGAGGCTGTTTTCGGCCGCCGCCACGATTTGGTCGAAGGCGCCGGTGCCCAGGAACACGTCCACCTCGGGCATTTCCCGGGCCAGCTCCCGCCCGTAGCGCTGGGGCAGGCAGCCGGCCACGATGAGGGAGCGGAGATTCCCGGTTTTCTTGAGTTCGGCAAGCTCCAGAATCGTTGCGATGGATTCCTCGGCGGCGGCCTGGATGAAGCCGCAGGTGTTGACCACCACCACCTCCGCCGCCTCGGGGTCGTCCACCGGCGTCCAGTGGGCCTGCCGGAGGCGGGCGGTCATCTCCTCGCCGTCCACCTGGTTCCGGGCGCATCCCAGGGCGAGCAGGTGGATGGCGCGGCCGGCCGTCGCGGCCATCAGCCCCGCGACTTCCGGACCGCCTCGGTGATGGCGGGAACCACCTCGAAGAGATCGCCCACGATGCCGTAGTCGGCCTTGCTGAAAATGGGGGCATCGGGGTCTTTGTTGATGGCGACCACCACCCGGGAGCCGGACATGCCGGCCAGGTGCTGGACGGCGCCGGAGACGCCGCAGGCGACGTAGAGATTGGGGGAGACCACCTTGCCGGTCTGGCCCACCTGGTCGGCGTGGGGCCGCCAGCCTTCGTCCACGGCGGACCGGGACGCGCCCACCGCGCCGCCCAGGGCCTCGGCCAGCTCTTCGATGACCTTGTAGTCCTTGCCGCCCACCCCCCGGCCGCCGGTGACCACGACGTCGGCCTCGGTCAGCTCCGCCTTGCCGGTTTCCAGCTGCTTTTCCACGAACTTGGCCTTGGGCGAGCCGGGGTCGGCGTCCAGGGGTTCCACGGTTCCGGCCGCCGCGTTTTCCTCGGCCTCGAAGGCGTTGGGCCGAAGCGCCGCGATCTGGGGCGCGCCGCTCAGGGCCACTTCCGCCAGCACCTTGCCGCCGTAGATGGGCCGCGTGGCCACCACGTTGCCCCCTTCCAGCCGCACCGCCGTGCAGTCCATGGCCACGCCGGCCTTCAGCCGGGCCGCCAGCCGACCGGCCAGGTCCTTGCCCTGGCTGGAGGCGCCCATCAAGATCACGGCCGGGGATTCCTTCTCCACCGCCGCGGCCACCACGGCCGTATAGGCTTCGGGATCGTACTCCCTGAGTTCGGCGTGTTCCGCAGCCAGCACCCGGGCCGCGCCGTAGGCCCCGCACTGGGCCGCCAAATCGCCGATGCCTTCGCACAGCACCAGGGCCACCGCCTCGCCCCCGGCCGATTCCGCCAGCCGCCGGGCCACGCTGATGGCCTCGAAGCTCACCTTTCGGAACGCGCCGTCCCGGTGTTCGGCAATCACCAATATATTTTGAGACATGAAAACTTCTCCTTGCGGATGTGGAGATTAAATCTGATTTTTTCCTCGTTCCCAGGGGCTGCCTGGGAAAGCCTTTCGGGAGGCTCCGCCTCCCGTGCGCACGGCGGAAACCATTCCCAGATATTGCCCGATCCGCCAAGGGGGCGCGCAATACGCCCCTGCCCTCAACGGCGCCAATGGACGCGATGGGGAATTAAATCACCTTGGCTTCTTCGCGCAACAGGCGCACCAGCTCTTGCGCCTTGGCCGAGGCGGAATCGCCCTCGATCATTTTTCCGGCCGAGCGTTCCGGCGGCGAGACGTATCGGAGAATTTTGGCTTTGGGGGCCAGCGCGTCGGCGTCCAGACCGAGGTCGTCCACGGCGCGAACGTCCACCGGCTTTTTCTTGGCCTTCATGATCCCGGGCAGGGAGGCGTAGCGCGGCTCGTTGAGGCCCCGCTGGGTGGTGAACAGGGCGGGCAGCGGCGTTTCCATCACCACCGTGCCGCCTTCCACGGTGCGGGTGCAGCGGAGGACCCCGTCGTTGATTTCCTCCGCGACCACCATGCCCATGTGGGGAACGCCCAGCAGTTCCGCCACGGCCGGTCCCACAATGTAGCCGTCGTCGTCCACGGCCCTTTGACCGGCGATGACCAGATCGCATTCCAGTGTTTTGATGGCGGCGGCCAAAATGTTGGCGATCGCCAGGGCGTCCCGGTCGGCAACGTCGGGGTCTTTGACGTGGACCGCCTTGTCGGCGCCCATGGCCAGGCCGGTGCGCAGCACGTCCACCGCCTTGTCGCCGCCCAGGGTGAGCACGGTGACCGCTCCCCCGTGTTTGGCCTTGATTTGCAGCGCCTCCTCCACGGCGAATTCGTCGTAGGGATTCATCACCATTTTCGCGTCGCGAAGGTCGATCCGCGCGCCGTCGTCGGCGACGGAAATGTTCGATTCGGTCGCCGGAACCTGTTTTACGAGTACGATAATCTCCACGGATTCACTCCTTTTTGGTCCGGTGGCATTCCGCGGTTGGCCGGGTTTCTGGGTCGCGGGGTCGGCGCATGGGGCTCCCGGCGATTCGCCGGCGGAATTTTTGGGCCGCCCCGGGCGGCGCAACGCGATCGGGAAGCCGTTTCGAGGACGGCCCCGGGTGGTTCCTCCGCGTGGGGTCGGGGCAAAATTTTTCCGCCCCTCCCCGTGCGGGAGAGAGGCGGAACGGACGGCTC
>JBKHDD010000236.1:0-6430 GCA_046541515.1 Desulfococcaceae bacterium | reverse complement strand
AATCCACCGCGAATGTTGTGGCCGCAAATCCGCGAATTCCCTGGAAGGGATTGAAACTCTTACCGAGGCGTTTCCCCGCGTACTGGAGTCCGTCCGCAAATCCGCGAATTCCCTGGAAGGGATTGAAACGGGTTACGCAGCACGTTGATGCCCCGCGCCACCTTCTTTGCCGCAAATCCGCGAATTCCCTGGAAGGGATTGAAACGGGAACAAAGGAGGTGAAAGTGTTGCAATCGGTCGCCGCCCCGCAAATCCGCGAATTCCCTGGAAGGGATTGAAACTTTCCGGCGTTTCCATGACCGGCATCGGAGACGCCATCGGCCGCAAATCCGCGAATTCCCTGGAAGGGATTGAAACTGCCGATGGCGACGGCGTAGGCCCAGGGGCGGTTCTCGGCCGCAAATCCGCGAATTCCCTGGAAGGGATTGAAACCGCGACTCCGGACCGGCCAGTGGTCGTCTGTCTCGACCGCAAATCCGCGAATTCCCTGGAAGGGATTGAAACCGAAACATGGACGGGGGCGTCTCCGCGTTTTCGAATGCCGCAAATCCGCGAATTCCCTGGAAGGGATTGAAACCAGGAAGGCGCGGAACGTGGCGAAGACGGCCGCTTTCTCCGCAAATCCGCGAATTCCCTGGAAGGGATTGAAACAAGGCCATCCTGGATCATCTGACCGGAGAACGGCATCCGCAAATCCGCGAATTCCCTGGAAGGGATTGAAACTGGTTTGCCGAAAACCCGCAAAATGTACATGATTGTCCCGCAAATCCGCGAATTCCCTGGAAGGGATTGAAACGTTTTCGTGGTGGCGGTGATTGCCACCCTCTTGTACTGCCGCAAATCCGCGAATTCCCTGGAAGGGATTGAAACGAGGGGGCGCTGACCAGGGCTCTCAAACGGCCGGATGGAGCCGCAAATCCGCGAATTCCCTGGAAGGGATTGAAACCCCGCCATGCTGCCCTTGATTCCGGCGTCATGGAGTCCGCAAATCCGCGAATTCCCTGGAAGGGATTGAAACGCGAATGGCCGAGGCGCTGTTTCCGGGGTGGCGGGATTCCGCAAATCCGCGAATTCCCTGGAAGGGATTGAAACGGCTGCGAGTCCATCCATGTGCGCGGATTCCGAGGACCGCAAATCCGCGAATTCCCTGGAAGGGATTGAAACGTATCGACGGCGGCCTGGGCCAGCGTGATCCAGCCGTCCCGCAAATCCGCGAATTCCCTGGAAGGGATTGAAACCGCTTCGCCCACCGCCTTCGGGACGAATGGAACCTCCCGCAAATCCGCGAATTCCCTGGAAGGGATTGAAACCCGCAGCCGCATTTGCACGCGAATTCCGCAGTCTTGAAGTGCCGCAAATCCGCGAATTCCCTGGAAGGGATTGAAACTGGAAATCCAGCGTTTTCAGCGTGTCCCATACCGACCCGCAAATCCGCGAATTCCCTGGAAGGGATTGAAACTCGGCCGTTACTCATAGAGTGAGGAGAATTGGTTTCTCCCGCAAATCCGCGAATTCCCTGGAAGGGATTGAAACTTGAAAACCGGAGTAGGCGAGAATCCTTGGCAAGAAATCGCTGGCTGTTCGATTCTGTCCGTAGGACAAACAAAGGAGAAAACTGATGAATAAAAAAGAAAAAAGGGAAATGTACGACAAGGACTTAGAGGAGAACGGTATGCTGGTGATTAAGCGGAAAGAACAGCGTCAGTTCATCGTCTACCCCGACCGGAAAGAAGAGATTTTTCCCGGCCATCCTCGTTGGGACGACACGTTGGGGTGGTAGATGAAAATTCGTGTACTTCAGCCTTCCGCCGCAAATCCGCGAACCCCTTGGAAGAGATTGAGGCCCATCCCACCCCCTGAAAACTGCCCCCCAACTTGCCTCCCCCACCAAAAAGCCTTACCGATTACCCATTGGGGATTGCGCCAGAAACACCACGCGCAACAACCATCGGAATCGTTCCACAACGCTTTCGCCGCAAACCGGCGAAGCGGCGGCCCGGGTCAACGCTTCCCGTGAAGGGTTCTGACAACTCCACCCGCCGAGGAAATCCCCCATGACCCAAAACGCACCCCCCGCAACCCCCCCCCCCCTCGAAATCCAAGACTGGGGCCGAATGGAATACGAAGCGGCCCTGCGTCGGCAACACGCCCTGGTCGAAGACCGGATCGCCGACCAATCTCCGGACCGCCTCGTCCTGGTGGAACATCCCCCCGTCGTAACCCTCGGGCGCGGCGGAAGCGCCGGGGACCTCTGCCAACCCGAAGCCGTTCTGCGCCAAAAAGGGATCGCCGTCCGACGCGTGGAGCGGGGCGGGATGGCCACCTTCCACGGCCCCGGCCAGCTCGTCGTCTACCCCATCGTAAAGCTCCATCAAAAAGACCTCCGCCGGTTCCTCTCCGGCCTGCTGGGAGCCATGGAAGACCTCCTTCAATCCTACGATTTGCGCCCGGAGCGGAAAACCGGACAACCCGGCCTCTGGGTCAACGGGGCCAAAATCGCCAGCGTCGGCCTCGCCGTCCGCAAATGGGTCACCTTCCACGGGATGGCCCTCAACGTGGACATCGACCCCGGCTGGTTCGACTCGATCGTGCCGTGCGGCCACCCAGGCGAACGGATCACCTCCATGGAGCGGGAACGGGACCGGGCCATGGACATGGCCCAAGTCAAGGCCCGTTTCGTCCGCGCCTTCGCCGATCGATTCGGCCGCCCCCGCGTCGCCCACGCCGAAATCCCCGCCGCCACCCGTCCGCCCTGGCTTCATCTCCAAGCGGCCAACCCGGAAGCGGTGGGCAAAATGGAAGAAATGCTGCGCGGCCACCGCCTCGGCTCCGTCTGCCAAAGCGCCCATTGCCCCAATCTCGGAGAATGTTTCTCCCGGGGCACGGCCACCTTCCTGATCCTGGGCGCCGTCTGCTCCCGCCGCTGCCGCTTCTGCGCCGTCCAAAAGGGCGACCCCGCGCCGCCGGACCCGGACGAGCCCGACCGGGTGGCCCGCGCGGCCGAGGCCATGGGCCTCCGCCACGTGGTGGTCACCTCGGTCACCCGGGACGACCTGCCGGACGGGGGCGCGGGCCACTTCGCGGCCACCATCCGCCGCGTTCGGGCCCGGCGCCCGGAAGCCCGGGTCGAAGCGCTCGTGCCCGACTTCCAGGGCGACCGGGCGGCCGTGGACCTCGTGGCCCAGGCGCGGCCGGACGTGTTCAACCACAACGTGGAAACCGTGCCCCGGCTCTACCCGTCCGTCCGGCCCGGGGCGGACTATCGCCGGTCCCTAAACCTGCTGGCCCATGCGGCCGAAAAGGGCCTCACGACCAAGTCGGGCCTCATGCTCGGCCTGGGAGAGACGGTTCGCGAAATCGCCGAAACCCTGGCCGATCTGCGCCGGGCCAACTGTGCGTTGCTGACCCTGGGGCAATATCTGGCCCCCTCCGCCGCCCACGTCCCCGTTCACCGATACCGGACGCCGGAAGAATTCCGCCGATGGGGAGAGATCGCCAACGAAATGGGATTTCGCGGCGTGGCCTCGGGTCCCCTGGCGCGAAGCTCCCACCGGGCCGACGAAATGTTCGAGCGTGGGGCGGCCGGTCCGTCGCCGGCCGAATCGACCGACCCCGAAGATTCCCCTTGACCCCCGAAGAAGTTCCACCTTCCCGGCCGAGGCGGCGCACCGGCGACGAGGCGGAAAGGACGGAAGCGCAAAATCCTTCGGCCGACGTCCGCCGCGCCCAAGCCCGGCGGCGGGAAACGCGGAGGAAACTCGTCCGGCCCGGCCCCCTGCCGTGTGGCCCTTCCCTGGCGGCCTCTCTCCTTCCGGCGGGGAGGACTTTGCAAGCCCCCCGGCCTTCCGGATTGGCGCCTTGCCCTATGCCCGCACCGCAAATCCGCGGTGGCCTCCTCCTCGCCGACCTGGGCACGACCGCCCTGCCCCATGCCAACGCCGCGACCTAAATCCATGCCGCAATTCCATGCCAAGGGCCCCGGCAAACGGCGCGCCCGACGAGAGGGCGACTCGCCGACGCGGACCGAGAAACCATCCGCGACGACTTCCGCCAGGCCATCCGGGCCGAGCTTGAAATGCGGGAGCCGGACATCGACCTTCCCGAAGCGGAGTCGGAAAAAGAAAAGCCGGAGGCTCCGCCGGAAGAATTGAATGGTTTGTTGAAGAAAACGCCGGCGGAAAATTGGGAAAACGCCAAAGCGGCGGCGGATTTGGCAAATGAACGGATCGAGCAGGCGGGAACTGAAAAGCCCAACACAAAGAAGAAACTGAGATTTTCGGGATTTCAGGAATGGGCGGGACAATTCGGGAGTGAATGGGGTCGGCCCTTTGAATCCGGATATCCAGGATGAAGGCAGGATGGCCGGGTTGGCGTCCAAAAATCCCGGCCATCCCTTCAATCCTCAAAAAAATCCCCGCTCAAACCACCTCGACACTCCCCGACATCCCCGCCTCAATGCGAATGCTCATGCACCTCATGCGCGTGGCCCGGGTGGTCGTGATCGTGCGCGCCGTGGTCTCCGGCGTGTTCGTGGTCGTGGGTGTGCGGATCGGCGCCGTGGGAATGTTCGTGCTTGTGCTCGTGCAGGTGTTCGTGGGCGTGGCAGTGGGTATGCTCGTGGGCGTGGTTTTCGTCCCCATGGGCATGTTCATGGGTGTGGGTGTGACAATGCTCGTGGTTGTGCAAATGCTTGTGTTCGTGTTCGCCTTCCATGATGGGCCCTCCTTGCTAGGTCAAAATGGTCTACGCACTCCGGCGGCCTGCCGGGGCGTCCTTCCCCGGCGCCAAACGAAATCCGGCCTCGCCGCCGCGCCAAACGTACTCCCCTAAATCCTTAAACTAATGGCCCAATTTTCCAGGGTCAAGTGCCGTCCCTTCGTTCCGTTCGGAATCCCCGATTTCTCTCCATACCATGGCCAAACCAACCCTTGCGGAAATGTATTGACAGACCCCCGCGCCCCTGATAAACGCCAATATTCTTAATTTGACGGGCTGAAGCCCGTCGGTTTTTTTTCCGTAGCCACAAGCCAACCGTTGCCACCACAGCCACGAAGGTTGTCCGCTCCCCAACGGGAGCCGATCCTTCGTGGCTTTTTTATTTCCCGAAACCGGTGGGACCTTTCCCAAAGGATTTCAAAGGAAAAACCGCCGACCAATGAAAGAAAAAAATTGGCCCGGGGGCGCTCGGGAAGATCGGAGCGGCCCGGGATTTTTGGAAAAAACCGAAACCGCAACTGGAAACTCGAAGGGAAATCCATGACCGAACCCAACGAACTCCCCATGGAAATCGCACCCATCGGCCGCGTCCAAAACGACCTGGAAGCGCCGATGCATTCCGCCGAGGAATCCGACATGCCCAAGGCGGAGCGACTTCGGAAAGTCCGGGAAGATCACGAAAAAATCCGGGAAACCGTCTCGGAGCTGGTCATCTTCGACCAATGGGCCGAACTGCTGGACGGCATCGAGGCCTTCTCCCACATCCTGATCCTGTACTGGCCCCACCGGCTGGACCCGGAAAAGCGAAAACTCCGCAAGGTCCACCCCATGGGCCGCGAAGACCTGCCCGAAGTGGGCATTTTCGCCACTTGCAGCCCCGGCCGCCCCAACCCGGTTTTGGTCACCACCGCGCCCCTGCTGGGGCGCAACGGCAACATCCTGAAAGTCAAGGCGCTGGAAGCCCTCAACGGCAGCCCCATCATCGACGTCAAACCCTACGTGGCGCCCTACGTCGGGGCCACGGAACCCCAAGTGGCGGACTGGATGCGTCAACTGCACGAGGAATTGGACGTGAAAATTTTCTGATCCGCCGGACGGCCGCGAGCGGCGGATCGGGTCCATGGGGCGGAAGGACGAGACATCGCGGCCAAAGGCGAATTGACGCCTCGATCTTTCCCGGAACCGGAACGGCTTCGCATCCGCCGGCATGGGCCGGCATGGGCGTGGCGAAAACGGAAAAAACGCTTGAAATCGAGGGGACTCGTCGGGGACTTGCCGGAAAATCGAACCCAAAAAACCGGAGGGAAACGAATGAAATCGTCGGCATGGATGGCTTTGTTGTCGGGAATCGCGCTTTCGCTTTCGGCGCCGCAGGCGGCGGCCCGGGAAGCGTCCGGAACCCCGCACCAGCTCGACGCGGTGGTGGTCTCCTCCACCCGGTCGGAAATTCCGGTCTTCGACGCGCCCCAGAGCGTGACGGTGCTCACCGCCGAGGAAATCATGGCCTCGCCCTTCGACCGGGTGGAGGACATCGTGCGCGGCGTGCCGGGCATGTACAATTTTCGCCATTACGGCCTGCAAACCAACGGCATCGTCAGCCCCTTGAGCATGCGCGGGGTGGGCAAGGGGCGCGTTCTGGTCCTGGTGGACGGAGTGCCGCAGAACGACAACTTCAACAACTCCATCTCCTGGGTGGCCTGGGGCCACATCCCCA
>JBKHDD010000235.1:0-6462 GCA_046541515.1 Desulfococcaceae bacterium | reverse complement strand
TCGGACGCGCCGGCCAGGTCGCCCCTCCCCAGCCACAAATAAAAATCCCCGCCGGCGCCCGACGATCCCTTGGCGACGGAAAAACGGGCCTCGTTGACGGTCCCCTCTCCCAGCTCGAACGCCCCGAAAAGATCGTAATAGGAATCGTTCATGGACCGATATCCTATCTCCTGGTCCCCGGACAATGCGCCGTAGGGCACGCCGCCCATGGTGGCGACGGCGTCGTAATCCCCCAGCGCCAACGGTTCCGCCGGCGGCGACGCCACGAACGTGACCGGGTCAACTATTGTCGGCTTGGCGGCGGCGGCGGCCTCCATGGCGTCTCGGGAAAGGCCGATACCCTCGGCGCCGTCGATGGCGTCCTGCACGGCGGCGGCCACGTTGTTCCCGCCGATCCGGACGGCGAAAACCTCTTCTCCCTCCTCCCAGGTCACTTCGTCCGTCGGCGTCCGGGAATGGAGCAGGGTGACGGCTGTGGAATCGTTTTTTGGGCCGTAGGTCCCAAACTCCACCGCGGAGAACCCTCGATATATCCGGCCCCCGACATCGTAACCGGCGACTTTCCGAAATCCGAGAGGAGAGATGGCCCGCTTGATAATCTCGTATTCGTTTTTCGTGATCCGCTTGAAATCGTCAGACATGGGTTGTTCCTTTCAAATCAAAAAAAACGGCCCGGCCGCAGTGCGGTCGGGCCGAAGGGACCGGACCGGCGGGCGGGCCGGTCCGGCGGGAAAGACGGGGGACGGGTTAGACGTTCGGCCGCTTGGCTTTCATGTCGGCGACCGATCCGCCGTGCGTGTCCATGAAATCGGCCATGGTGTCCGCGAGGTCGGTGGGGTCCATGTTGCTCACCAGGGATTTGAGGCAGTCCTCCTCGTCCACGAAAAGGAAAAGCGCGTCCCGAATGACGCCGTCTCCCGAGTAGGTATCGGTCTCCGGGTCCTCGGTCCGGCCCCGGTAGACGACCGGGCCCACGCCGAGCTCGTTGTCTTCGGTCTTGATGCGGGCGTCGGCCACCAGCTCGTATTGCAGTCCGTTGACGCCTCGTTCCAGGATGGCGGCTTCCAGCAGGTCGATAACTTGGTAGGTCAGGGTTTGTACGGGCATCGATGCCTCCTTTAAGGATGTAGGTTGTTCCCGACCGGACGGTTCCGGTCGGTATCACAAATTGAGATTTTATTGCTTGTTATGTCACAAATTGCGAAGCGTCAAGAGAAAATTAAACCTTGGGAGAATTGTCGATCAGGGTTCGCGCTTTGCGAAGGGTCCGGGCCAGGTATGCGTCCCGTCTTTTTACCCCGGCATGGTTGCCCCACTCGGTTCGTTCCGCCTCGATCCGGGCCTTGATTTCGGCGTCGGTGGCGCCCCGGCGGGCCAGCGCCAGGGCAAACCGGAAATCCGTGCGGGATTCGTCGCCGGTTTCGTAATCCGAGCGGCCGATGCTCAGGAAACTGGACCTCCGCGCCGCCCTCAATGGCACACTCCCCCCCCCGGGTAGATGGGAAACCGGAGCGGCCGGAACGCGGGCGGGGGTTTCGAAATCGATCCAAACCAGTTTGGCCAGGGGATAACCGCCGCTTTCGTCCCGGTGGCGGTCCTTCCGGTTTCGGAATCCCGGCGCCCGTCCCCAGCGGTTTAGGGGCGCGGCCCCCGGATCGCTCCCCATTCGCGCCAGCCAATAGGATTTTTCCGCCGGTTCCATTGCCCGGTTCGCCCGAATCCAGACCTGGTAGTTTTCCGGACTGGTCTCGACGATCAGGCGGCCAGCCCGGTAGCGGTTGGTTTCGTCGGCGTGGTGTTTCAACAGCCGGTTCCGGTCCAAGTCGTCGGCCAGCATGAACCGCCCCTCCTGGACGGGGCGGATGAAGATGTTCTTCCCCTGGGCGTTCATCGCCCGTACGTATCCGAGGTTTTTGGACCGTCCCGAGGTTCCCCAGCATGATTTCCCGTCGAACACGCCCCAGTCGAACGCGCCGAAATAGCGCCGGAGCTTTTCAATAATTTCCTGCATCACCATTCCCCAAACAAGCTAGGCTGATTTTGCCGTCGCTTTGCAAGCCGGGTTTCGGCCGCGTTCCGGGCGTGGTGTTCGGCATCATACCGGAGGTGACAGGGGGCGCACATTACCCGGAGGTTTTCCGGGCGGCAATCGGTCGGAATGTGGTTCAAATGCGCAACGGTGGCGGTGCGTTTATGGGTGTCGAAGGTTTCGCGCGGTCTCCGGCATTGTTTCCCGCATTGCTGACACTTCCAGCCCGCGCCGCGTTTCGCGGCCGTCGCGATTTCGTCCCAGTCCGCTGGATACAGCTCTTTTTTCACCGGCATGGTTTCCGCCCTTCCCATGTTTGGAGATAAATCCTGTTTTCCCATCTACCAGGGGGGGTTGTGTGCCTTAATTTCCGGAGCGATTTCGCGGATTTTACCCGTCTTGCCCGTCTCACCCGTCTCAGCCCCGTATTTTCAGGCATTTACCCCCCCCCTTTACCCTGCTCAGTCCAACCGTTTACCCGTCTTACCCGTCTCAAACTCTCTCAGTGAGATGGGTATGAGACGGGTTTGAGACGGGCATGAGACGGGTAAGCCGTTTTCCAAATTGCCGTTTTCCTTCCGCTTCCCGTGTTTGAGACGGGTGAGACGGGTAAACCGGCGCTATTCGTTCCAGTCGATGACAATCCCAATCGCCTTTTGGAATAATTCTCGGCATTGCTCCAAATCCGGAAAGGCGTAGTGCGGAACCTGATTCCCGCCTCCCTCCCGTGGTCGAAATCGCTCCATTTCCGGGCAAAGCTGCTTGAGCATTCGGCCGAACCGGGAAGGGATCGGTCGGTATCGGGTTTCCCCGATCCGGTCCGCGAATTCCAGGAACGCGGAATACAGGGCGTCGGTTTTCACGCCAAGGGGACCGGTCCACACTTCCTCGCCTTCCAGCAACCGGCCGTCTTCCAGTATCTGGAACCAGAACTTGTGGACCGGCGTCATGGATTCGAGGATTTGGTCGAACAGCCCGCGCGTTCGCGGGATCGTCCGGAGGTCCACGCCGGAATAATCCCAGCGCAAGAGATCGTACATCATCCGGGCGTATCCGCCGTTTTCCAATTGCCTGTACAGGGAGTCGAAGTAAGGCCGGTCGCCGGCCACGTCCGGGGCGCAGTCCAAAACGCAAAAACGCCGCTCTTCCAGCCCTGCGGGAATGATCCAGTCGTTGTTGCTGGCGATGATCACGTTGACGTGGGAATCGACTTCGAGCGTATCCTTGCCCTTGGCCTCGATTGTGATTGTCGGTTCCGTCACCAGCCCTTTCAGGATTCCTTCCGCGCTCTTATCCCCTCCCCAAGTCACCTCGTCGCAAAACACGAGCAAGGCATCCTTGAGGTGCGTGTTAAACCGGCCGGTCAGGTGAACGGGTTGTAGAATGTGGCGGTAGTGCGTCCCGATGATCCGCCCCAGCGCGTTTGCGACCGTTCCCTTTCCGCAGCCCTGGATGCCCTTCATCACGAGGGCGGTCCCCGGCCGGTTTCCTCCGGGGTCCTGGAGAAGGCGGGCCATCCATCCCATTACGTAGGCGTAAAGGTTTTCGTCGTCTCGACAGACAATGCCGAGGATATGTTCCCGCAGCATGTCCCAATCTCCCTGCGGACTCGGCCGCATGGCGAAACCGCGAAATAGGTTGTAGTATTTGGGACCGCATTTCCCGGTGGGGTCGAACACCACGCGGTCGTACTCCCGCCGAAACATGGATTCCAGCCAAAGCCCGCCGGCGTCCCGGGTCTTCCGCGCGGACGGCCCCCGCCACGGGTTGACCACGCGCCGGTTGAGGTAGCGGTTCCGGAACGCGCCGAAGGTCGCGAAATTCACGTCGTACCGGTCTTTCAATGGGTCAAAGAATTCATTGAGAACCACGGTGTCCGCGCCCACGTTCACCACGGCGTGATGCTTGTTCATTTCCTCCATTTCCCGTTTGTAGCGGTTGAAGTCTTCCGGAATGCAGTCGCCGTCGGGGTGGCATTCTTCGTCCGGATCGGGACGGGCGTTTTCATCCGTCATCGGTTTCCCCCGTTTCCTCCGCTTCCTCTTCCGGCGCGCCTTCGTCCACCCACGCGGCGGTTTCGTCGATGGCGTCCATGATTTCAACGATCGCGTCTTCGATTTCGCCAAGGTCCATGGCGATCTCATCGCACTGGCAGACCTCCGCGGACCGGATGGCCCGGCGCAAGTTGGAAAGGGCGGAATCGAGCCAATCCTCGATGCCGTAGGCGTCGTGGCTTCCGGCGGCTTTAATCTCTTCTCCGTATTTCATTGGTCGCTCTCCTCCGTCGGTTCGAATTCTTCGGGGAATTGCGCGGCGTCGTAATCCGATCCGCCCCCTTCGTAATGGTATGTTTGC
The DNA here is from genome assembly GCA_046541515.1 of Desulfococcaceae bacterium. Classification (GTDB taxonomy): domain Bacteria; phylum Desulfobacterota; class Desulfobacteria; order Desulfobacterales; family Desulfococcaceae; genus CAYFVR01. Next base: position 2,078 of record JBKHDD010000235.1, on the reverse strand, counting down.
CTTCCGGTAATGACGCCGGTGATATAGAGCGCCCCGTACCCGACCAGCAACGCCGCGGTCAGGACGATTACGATCACGATCACGGCGTCGCCCGTTTCCATTCGGTCTTCCGGTTCGTCGTCTTCGGGTTTCCAGTCTCTCATTGTCGTTCCCTTCCTGGGGGGGGCATAAAAATGTACCCCCCCCGTTTGGTGGATTATGTCAACTTCCGGTTTCGGTCCACGGGGGATCGTTGTCGCCCCGGATGTAGCCCACAACTCGGTTTTGGTACCCGCCCTTGTGGCCCAGAACGCGGGCGGCAATGTCGCTCGTGGTCAGCTCCGGTTTCTCCCGGTGTAACCGCTCGATCTCTCGAAACTGCTCCATGCTGTAGCGCCGAAGCGCCCGGGGGGGGATGTTGGCGTATCGAACGGCCCGGCCGGCGGAATCCCTTACGGGCAAAAGGTTTATGCTCTCCCCTTCCCCCCCCTCGCCCGGTGTAGGTGGCGGGGTGTAGACCGGGGGAGGGGGGGCGTATTGTAGGGGGAGGGGAGTGAGCAGGGCGGTTTCGCCTCCCGCCGGAACGGAATGAATTTTGGAACGAAATCTTATTTCTTCCGTCTCCGCCTTCATCCGGTCCAGCCTCGCCCGCTCGAATTCCGTCTTGATCCGCTCCGCCTGGATCGGCTTGACCAGGTCGCGCCAAACGAACAAAATGAACAGCGTCGCCCCGATCCAAGCCAAGGGTTCCCCGAGAGCGTTCGCGTTCCGGATCGCGATCCCGTTCGCCCCCGCCTGAATGTTTGGGGAAATAATCAGCAGAAGCCCGACCGCTCCAACCATCATCCACTTCGGATCACGCCCGGCCATCGGTGTCCGCCTCCAGCAAAAGCGCGTCCACCGCGTCCGCTCCGCCCCGGTCCCGGTATTGTAGGCAAAGCAAATCGTGAGCGCGGCCGTAGAAGACTTGGTATTGCTCCAGCTCCCTTTCGGCCATCATCCGGCGCCCTTCCTCCCGGATGTACAGCAAGCCCAGCACGGCGACCGAAAGCACGGTGGCACCGAGGGCCATCCACCACGGGACGCCGGTTTCCTTCACCACGGTTCGGGTCGTCACCTCGGGTTTCCGCGCCCGGGCCAAAACGTACGAATGGGACCGTTCCGCCATGCGGTTCTCCGCCTGGATGCGTTCGGCCTCGGCCCGCTTTATCGCCCGGTCCCCGGGCGATTCGAACAGCCCGAACGCGTGAGCGAACGGCGCGGCCGTCAGGGCGATGCCCAGCGCCAGCGGCAAAACCTTCTTCCCGCTCCGGAGCACGCTCGCCAATACTTCCGCCATGGGATCGGCCTTGGAAGCGGACGGCTTCTTGGGCTTGGGCTTTTCCTTCTTCCCGCCGGCGATCCAAACCAGCGCGGCGAAGATGACAAACGGGGTGATGTCCATCCCGTCCCAGAACGGCCGCTCCACATACGCGGCGGCGTGCGCCTCGGTGGCCACCAGCGCCAGCGCCGGAACCATGGTCAGCGCCAGGGCCTTCTTGCCGCCGGAACGGAACGCCCAGACAACGAACGCGACCACGGCCAAATTCCCCAGCCACAGATCGGACTGGAAGCCGGTGCCGTGAACCGAGATGCCGGATGCCAGGACAGGCAGGTTGCAAAGATCAATCATGATGCGTCTCCTTTCGGGGGCGCATCCGGTTGCGAAACGGCGGGAAAACCGGTAAGGATGGGGTTCCCTCGTTCGCTCCGGAGCGCGGGGTTTTGGTCGGGGCCGTCGGGCGTGTCAGCGCTCGGCGGCCCCCTTTTTGTTTCAGAACGGCAAGTAAGCGCTTGCCGCCTTCCATCCCTTCTTTTTGGCGTACCGCCTCAGCTTGTCCTCCATGATCCATCGTTCCCGCTGGGGCCCCACAAGCGGAGACCGGAGGCGGGCCAAACTCCCGTTCGGTTTCCGGCGGTAGACTCCCCAATCTCCATCCGGTCCACCGATCCCTTGATGGACTCCAATCTCGTTCCCGTCCTTGTCCAGATACGCCGCTCTAAAGTCGCTCATCTATTTCTCCATTTCTTCCCTGAAGCATTCGTCGCAGGGATCGACC
>JBKHDD010000234.1:0-6582 GCA_046541515.1 Desulfococcaceae bacterium | reverse complement strand
GGGCGTCGTCGAAATAGGCGGGGACGGTGATGACGGCCTCGGCGACCGGCTCGCCCGCGAATTCTTCCGCCGCCGCTTTGAGCTTGCCGAGGATCAGGGCGGAAATTTCCTCTGGGGAAAGCGTCTGGTCGCCCAGGGGGACGGTGGTGTTTTCCCCCATTTTTCGTTTGATGGAAAGGATGGTGTTCTCCGGGACCGCCGCCATCTGGTTTTTGGCCACCCGGCCCACCTGAATCCGGCCTTCGGAATCCAATCCAACGCAGGAGGGCATGGTGGGTTCCCCGTCCACCGGGATGATTTCGGGCCGGCCGTCGCGGATTCGGGCGATTTCGGAATTGGTGGTGCCTAGGTCGATGCCCACGATCAAACTCATTCGGAACTCCTCTTTCGGATGGCGATTTTCACTTCGGCGAATTTCAGGATTTCGTTGTGGTGGAAAAACCCCCGAGACAGCTCTTCCATGACCGTGTTGTGGGGAAGAGCGTCGGTATTTTCCACCGCCGCCGCCTTCATGCGGGTAGGGTCAAATTCCTGGCCGACGGTTTCCATGGCCACAATGCCTTCGGCCTTCAGGAGGGATTCGAAATGCTCCCGCAGAAGGACAAACCCTTGCTGGAAGGATTCCCAGGCGGTTTTCCATTTCGAATGGCCGAACCAAAAGCCGGTCTGCGGCGGAGCGGCCAGCTTACGCTCCATTCGGTTCAGCCGCTCCAGCATTTCGGCGAAGGGGGTCAGCAGTTTTTTTCGCTCGGCCTGATCCCGGCGCGTGTTCTCGGTCCTTTCGGCGGAGAGCCGCCGGCCGAGTTCTCCCATCCCGCTCTGAATGCTTTCCAAGGTTTCCGTAAACCGGGACAGGGTTTCGTGATGGCGCCGGGAGCTTTTTCGGATGTCGCCGGTCAGCGCGGTCAGGGCTTCGTAAAAAGAATAGAGATCGGGTGCGGAGGGCGCGGGTTCCGGCGGAATCGAAGTTTCTCCCCGGGCCTCCATTTCGCTCATCCATTCCCGGAAATTGTCTTCGATCTCGGTTTTCCAGTCGTTCAACATCAGGGCGTAACTTTCAGGGGCCACATGCGGCGCTCCAAATCAGAAAATTCCGTGCGGAATTTCACCGGGCAGGGAATTGCCGTTGCGGTGGTGTTCGGGGGCGCTTGTTCAGATGAATTTCTAATTGCCTGAATCTGGCGGAAGAAAACGGAATCACGAGGTCGCGCATTTCCGCAAAAAATCCTTCAGGGACGCCATGTCCAGGGTGTTGGGGCGGCCGGCCCAATTGAAATGGGCGACCACGACTTCCCAGGGCGAACGTTCCGGGCATTTGGTCGAAAAAAGGTCGTAGCGGCGCCGGCTTTCCTCGTCCTTCAGCGTCTGGTAGGCCTCGTTCAGCGTGGCGAACCGGTCGGGATCGCGTTCCGGCGGAAAGAGGCGAATCGCATCCAGATAGGCGTTTCGGACGGTTTCATCGTTGGCCTCGGGCGTGACGCCCAAAATATCGTATGCATTCATCGTTTCACTTTCGATCGGCGTTGACGGCTTTGAAAAACTTGCATTCCAGTGGCGAAATCTCTCCTACCGTTTCCGTTTCCCGTTGGAATGAGCGGACGGGGAAGACGCGGTGGAGGGCGGACGCAAGTACGCCAGGAATGGCGAAGACCGGTCGTTTCGAAGTGCGTCGTGTTGGCCCAGCGCGCCGTCCCGTTTCCATTATTTTCGGGATTTTTTTCCTTTTCCGGAAGAGGATAGAAATCGCTTCTTCAGGTTGTTGATGGCTTCTTCCAAATCCTCCACATCCAAATTTTTAAGATTTTCGATTTCGTCCCTCAATTCTTGCCATTCTTCGGGGATTGGAAAGGGAAAATCGGGGATATCATCATCATCATCATCATCCTGATCTTCGTAATTCAGCGCCTCCTCCCGTTTCCATTCTTCCAGGTGGTTTTGGATTTGCCGCGCGGTTTCCAAATGGTTCTGGGCCCGGGCCTTTTTCAGAAGCGATTCCATTGCTTCGTAATCGGAGGGTTCGGGGCCTTCCTCGTAAATCCGAGGGAAGTTGTGGAACAGGAATCGGTGATACCCAAAAAAGGCGTTGTCCGGATTTTTCCGGAGGCCGGCCTCGATGAGGGCCTCCGCCAATTCTTTGGAACGGCATGCGGGCGAGTAGACGTAATACAACAGGTGGTCCGCGTCGGAAGCGTTCAATTCTCCCTCCGCCAGCCGGAAGAGATAATCGTGGAACCGGTCCTGGAATTCCGAAAGACCGGAGGGGGCTTCGGGGAGGTTGCCGGCGAAGTCCAAGGCGGTGACGATTTCCCGCGCATGGGCGATTTTCGGGGCGTCCTCCATGGCTTTCCAAATGTGGGCCTTTGTCTCCTTGAGTTGGTTCTCCCGAAGGCCGTAATAACTCCCCATCATCCAATAAAAAAGGCGAAGGATGAAGGGGTCGGAAAACGGATGGGCATTGGCTTTTCGCCAAAAAGATTCGGCGCTTTCGTCGTTGCCGAGAAGCCGTTCGAAAATCGAGATTCGCACCTGAACCGTGTCCAGCCCCAAAACCCAATGATGCGCGTGGGGATCGGCGGCTTCGATCATCCGGGGAAACAGGGCCCGGGCCTTTTCGGTTTGTCCGTTTTGGATGTACCGGATCGCGGCCCGGGAGCAGATCAGGAGATAATCCTTCCGCAACCGCTTATCCATGGGGTCCATGGACAGGGCCTGCTCCAGATATTTCATCCCCTTGATCAAGGCGTTGCGGCTCATGCAGCGGGCGCCGGCCTTGTGCAATACTTCCTTGTGGGGCGGAAAATCGCGGATGACTTCGTCCAGCAATCGGTTGGCGGCGGAATCGTCTCCGGTTTTTTCGTAAAAGGCGATCCGGTTCAGCTCGCTTTCGATCCGGGGGAGGGCTTCCGCGGCCATTTCAAAACATTCCTCCGCGAGTTCCTGGTTCCAAAGCTCGGGGGCTTTGCGCCGTCGGGAAAAGAAATGGCCAAAGGGGGAGTCGTCCTCGATTTCCCGGGCGAAAAAGTTTCCCATTCGCTCGTACACCAGGGCCTTGACCAACGGCGCTTCGCCCCGCTCCGCCTCGTAACTGTCAATGACGTTTTCCCAACGTTCCAGCACTTCCTCGTCCGGTCTTCCGAAACGCTCCGCGCCGATGGCGGCCATCCGGCGAGTCCAGAAAGATTCCGCGACGGCCGGTTCGGGCCGGTTGAAACAAGCCGTGATCAGGGCGTCCATGTATTTGACGGCGATTTGCGGGGGCTGAAACAGCGGCCGATTGTAGTAAAATTCGGCCAGGCTTCGGGTGAGCCCGTTGGACATCGTGGGGAATCGCTGGAGCGTTTCCATGAGATGGGCATGGGAGTCCCGATGGCGATTCACGCGGCAGAGATATTGCGCCCTGGCCAGCGGCGCCGCAGCCTCGCCGCAACCGGCGACGGTAAACTCCGCTTCCAAAAACGCCGGGGGGGAAGCCTTTTCCTCCGCTTCCGCCGGATCGGCCATCAGCTTCCGGAAAGGGCCGGCCGCCCTCCCGGGCACGGAGTCCGCCGGAATGGCCTCGAACGCCTTTCGGGCCTTTTCGTCTTCCTTTTGATAAAACGCGCAAACCCCTTTGATCCACCATTTCCAGGAGCCGAAAATCGAACGCAGTCCGACGGGCTTCACGGCGGCCAGGGCGCCGTCGTAGTCCTTCTCCGCGACGCGCCGGAGCGCGTCCAGAACGGCGTTCCGTTCCCGAGCGACGGGTTCGGGGAGATCGGGGCCCTCCTCGAAGGACAAAACCAGCGCGTCGGCGGCGTTGCCCAATGCTTTGGGCGATAGCGATACGCCTTCGGCCAAGGCGCGTGCGGCGGCTTCCGCCGCCTTGGAGAAGTCCTTTTTCTGGAAATGCAAACGGACGACCTCGGCGGAACCTTCGGATCCCCCGCCGTCTTCCATGGCTTCCAGGACCATGGCCGCCTCTTCCAGCATGCCCTTGTCCAGCATTTGTCGGTACAACCCTTTTCGGGCGGCCTGCATTCCGTCCGCGGGGGCGTCCGGGGCCGCCTTGGCGAGCTGTTTGAAGGCATCCAGCGCCTGGCGATAGCGGCCGGCCTCCAGGTGGGTCTGGGCCTGGGCCTGAATTTCCCGGGGAGAAGTCGGGAATTTGGCGCCGCCGCCTTTCTTTTTTTTCTTTTTTTTGGCCATAGCTTATTAAATGGGTTTGAGATCCGAGGACAATTGGAAACGGCGAGCGTGGGGATCGGAAAATGCTTCCCGAACGGCCGATAATGAAAATGTGGAAAAACAGAATTCTTCAGGTTATACCGAACGCTTGGACTCCGTCAACGGACAATTGACTTTTCCGGTTCCGTGGGATATCCAGCCGATGAAAATAAAATCAACTTTGGGAGGCGAAACCAAGGCCATGAAAATCATTCGGACCGTGCGGGAAATGCAAGACTTCGCCGACGCCGCCCGGGGGGCCGGGCGGCGGATCGCGCTGGTGCCGACGATGGGATATCTCCACGAAGGTCACTTGTCCCTTGTGCGGGAGGCGGCGCGCCGAGGCGACGAGGTGGTGGTCAGCATTTTCGTGAATCCGACCCAGTTCGGCCCCAACGAGGACCTGGACGCCTACCCCCGAAATTTCGAGGGGGATCGGGCGCTGTCCGACTCCGCGGGGGCCACGGTGATTTTTGCGCCGGAACCGGAGGAAATCTATGCGCCGGGGTTTCAGACCTACGTGACCCTGGAGGCCCTTCCGGCCCACCTCTGCGGCCTGTCCCGTCCCGTCCATTTCCGGGGCGTGGCCACGGTGGTGACCAAGCTGTTCAACATCGTCAAGCCCCATGTGGCGGTGTTCGGCGAAAAGGATTATCAGCAGCTTTTGGTGGTGCGGCGGATGGTCCGGGACCTCAATTTCGACGTGGAGATCGTCGGCGGGCCGATCGTGCGGGAAGAAGACGGACTGGCCATGAGTTCCCGCAACGCCTATCTGGGGGCCGACCAGCGAAAACAGGCCCTTTGCCTCAGCCGTTCCCTGGACCTTGCCGAGGCGGCGGTGAAGGCGGGAGAGACCGATCCCGCGCGCCTGATCAACGCCGCCCGGGAGCGCATCGCCGCCGAACCCGACGCGGAAATCGACTATGTTCGGGTGGTCGATCCCGAGACCCTGGAAGATGCGACCACCGTCCAGGCGCCGGTGGTGATGGCCCTGGCGGTCAACATCGGACGGACGCGGCTGATCGACAACCGAATGCTTGTCCCCTGAACGTTCCAATTCCATTTTTTTACACCGGTCCGCCGGGACCCTCCGGCCCCCGGCCGAAACCCGACCGACCGCGGGAGACGCCATGTCTGAAAAATTTTTCTTTACCTCGGAGTCGGTGACCGAAGGACATCCCGACAAGGTCGCCGATTCGGTTTCCGACGCCATTCTGGACGCCATCATGGAGCAGGACCGGAACTGCCGGGTGGCCTGCGAAACCCTGGTGACCACCGGCCTGGCCTTCATCGCCGGGGAGATTTCCACCACCTGCTACGTGGACATTCCCCAGGTGGTCCGCGACACCATCCGAGAGATCGGCTACCACTCCTCCCAGATGGGATTCGACTGGCAGACCTGTTCGGTGATTACCAGCATCGACCACCAGTCCGAGGATATCGCCCAGGGCGTCAACACCGGCCAGGGCATGTTCAAGGAGCAGGGCGCCGGCGACCAGGGGCTGATGTTCGGCTTTGCTTCCGACGAAACGCCGGAGCTGATGCCCATGCCCATCGTTTTCGCCCACAAGCTGTGCAAGCGGCTGGCCACGGTGCGGAAGAACGGGGCGCTGGACTTCCTCCGGCCCGACGGCAAGGCCCAGGTGACCATCGAATACGAGGGCGGGCAGCCCCGCCGGGTGGACACGGTGGTCATCGCGGCCCAACACCGACCCGACATCGGCTATGACGACCTGCGGGAGGCCATCGTCAACGAGGTGATCAAGAAGGTGATCCCCCGGGAGATGGTGGACGGCGACACCCGCTACTTCATCAACGCCACCGGCAAGTTCGTCACCGGCGGCCCCATGGCCGACTGCGGCCTCACCGGCCGGAAGATCATCGTGGACACCTACGGCGGCCAGGGCAGCCACGGCGGCGGTTGTTTCTCCGGCAAGGACCCCTCCAAGGTGGACCGGAGCGCCTCCTACATGGGCCGACACATCGCCAAAAACGTGGTGGCGGCGGGACTGGCCAAGAAGTGTGAAATCCAGATCGCCTACGCCATCGGCGTGGCGGAACCGGTTTCCATTATGGTGGACCTGCTGGGCACCGGCGTCATCCCCAAGGACCGGGTCAAGGAGTTGATCCGCGACACCTTCGATCTGCGGCCGGCCGCCATCATCGAGTACCTGGACCTGCTCCGGCCCATTTACGGGAAGACCGCCGCCTACGGCCATTTCGGCCGCAACGAGCCGGAGTTTTCCTGGGAACGCACCAACATGGCCGACACCCTGCGGGAGAAGGCCGGAATCTAAAACCGGCCCCGTCCATTCCGCCGGCAGATTGCGGGGGCGAAACGCATTCGCCCTCGCCGGGTTCGGCGCGACTGTCCATACG
>JBKHDD010000233.1:0-6596 GCA_046541515.1 Desulfococcaceae bacterium | reverse complement strand
ATTTCGGGCTCTTCCAGCAAGAGCGGGCCGTCGCCTTCCAAAATGCTCCACAGCAATCCGACGAGACGCAGCGTTCCATCCGAAAACTGGCTTTCGTCCCGGTCCACCGTGGCGCCGTTCCCTTTTGTGAAACGTCCAATCAGGTGGGGTTTCGTCGATGGGTCCACCGCGAGGACGAGCCCTTGGAGCTGTGGGACGGCACTTTGAAGCACGGCGACGATTTTCCGGAGCCGGGATTTTCGGGTTTGCGGATGGGTCTCCCACATTCGATCCAATAAATCCCGGCCGAATGGATCGTCATGGACCGGGTAGGGCGTAAATGCCCGGGGATCGCGAACCACCTGGGGCAACAGATGCTGGTAGGCGATGGATTGAAATCCATCCGCGACGGGACGAAACCCGGCGTTGGCGGCAATTTGTTCCAACGCCGTTTGGGTCAGCCGGAGCGGATCGGCCTTGTCTTTGGAATCCGGGCGTTCCAGGACGAGTTGCTCTTCATGGTGGACCGTTTCCCGTTTGACTCCGGGAATATTCTGGTTTCCCTCGCCAAATACCAGCGCATACCGCCACCGCGATCCCGCCGCGATCAGGTCGCATTCCAGCAGAATTTCCTCGTTCTTCGGAGCCGAAAAGCAACGGAGCGCATTCACGGAACTCCGCTTTTCCGCGACCGCCTTCCGCAGACCGTCCCGCGCCACGTCCCGAAAAAACCGGACCGCGTCCAGAAAATTGGATTTCCCCGCGCCGTTCGGCCCGATGAGAAAGGTCCGGTCTTCAAGAAGAGCCTCGGCCTCGCGGAAATTTTTCCAATTTTCCAGACGGATTCGGCGGATTATCATGAGACGGTCCTTGGGAACGAAACACTGCCGGCAAACGTCCGGGAATCCTCGATTCGTCGGGTTTTCCTCCGATTCCCAAAAGGTTCAGCAGGAAGGGAGGGCGTTGTTCAATCCGAAAACCGGACATCTTCCGCAGTTGCTTTGTCCCACTGTGTTCATTTTGCCGAGATTTTGTAGGGCGTATCGCATACGCCCCGGGCCAATCCGGTCTCACCGTTCACTTGGAATCCCAAGCCGAACGACCTTGCGCCTTACACCTCGATCAACATCCGTTCCGGGTCCTCGATGTTCTCCTTGATGCGGCGGAGGAAGGTGACGGCTTCGCGGCCGTCCACGATGCGGTGGTCGTAGCTCAAGGCCAGGTACATCATGGGCCGGATCACGATCTCGTCGTCCACCACCACCGGCCGTTTTTCGATCCGGTGCATGCCCAAAATGCCGCTTTGGGGCGTGTTGAGAATCGGCGTGCTGAGCATGGAGCCGAAGACGCCGCCGTTGGTGATGGTGAAGGTGCCGCCTTCCAGGTCGGCCAGCTCCAGCTTGTTTTCCTTGATCTTGGCGACGTAGTCGATGATGGCCTGTTCGATTCCGGCGAAGCTCAGCCGGTCGGCGTGGCGAATCACCGGCACCACCAGCCCCCGGTCGGAGCCGATCGCGACGCCGACGTGGTAGTAATGGTGATAGACGACATCGTCGCCTTCGATGAAGGCGTTGATGGCCGGGAATTCCTGGAGGGCGGCCACGGTGGCTTTCAGGAAAAAGGACATGAAGCCCAGGGAGACGTCGTGTTGTTTCTTAAAAGCTTCCTTGTATTTGGTTCGCAGGGCCATGGCCCGGCTCATGTCCACGTCGTTGAAGGTGGTGAGCATGGCCGTGTTCCGGCGGGCCTCCAGCAGGCGGGCCGCGATCCGGCGGCGGATGGGCGTCATGGGCTTGCGCTCGGTGGGCTCGTCGGCGTCTCCGCCGGATTCGGCCTTTTTCGGGGCCGGTTTCTCCGCCGGTTTGGATTCCGGCTTTTTCTCTTTGGAGGATTTTGGCGAGGATTTTTTGGCCGTCGTTTCCGACTTTTTCTCCTCCGATTCCGATTGCCGAGATTCCAGATGGCTCAACACGTCGCCCTTGGTGATTCGTCCGCCGGGGCCGGTGCCTTCCACCTCGTCGGGATCGATGTCGTGCTTGTCGATCAGGCGGCGCACCGAGGGCGGAAAGGTGGATTCGTCCGCGCCCGCCGTTTTCTTTTTGGACGGCGCCTTGTCGGCAGGTTCGGACGCCGGTTCGGATTCCTTGGCCGTTTCCGCTTCTTCCGACTCGGTTTCGGCCGCTTCCGCCGTTTCTTCGGATTCTTCTTCCGTCTCTTCCTCGGCTTGGTCCTCGGCTTCGGACTCGGCCGCCGCGCCCTCGGTGTCGATGGTGGCCACCACCGCGCCCACCTGGACGGTTTCGCCTTCTTCCACCTGGATGTTCAGCACCCCGTCGGCTTCGGCGTTGACCTCCAGGGTCACCTTGTCGGTTTCGATGACGAAGATGGGTTCGTCTTTTTTTACGACGTCGCCATCCTTCTTGAACCATTCGGCCAGAATCGCTTCTTGGACCGATTCGCCCACGCTGGGCACTTTCACGTCGATGGTCGCCATTTCGGCTCCTTATGTTTTTTTTGGAAAGCAGGTGTTTCCAAATTCGGATTCTGAGGTTATTTCCCCATCGAGGAATTGAATTCTTTCAAACCCGCCTATCCCCCCATTCTTTCCGTCGCAGCTCTCTAACCCATTGGGTGCTGTCCGCCATATCGGATCGATCCCGCCACATTCCGACGAAAGGCTCCGATTCCAGTGGCGTCTCCCTTTCGCCGGTATTCCCAACGGCCGGTTTGGGCGATTCGTATTGGCTTTTCAGCGACGCCACGAAGTCGACCACTTCCTGTTGCGCGGCGGGCGGAAGAGCCTCGATATCCTGCAATATCTTTTCCATATTCATCGACATGGAATCCTCCTTTCACGATTGGCCTCCACCGGCGGCCGGATACAACGGAAGCGATCGGATATTCGCACGGTGACCCGGCAAGGCCCGCCGCCGGGAATATTCCAATTCGCCGATGTTATCCCACCGCCACGCCGGTCAACTGGCCGATGGCGTTGTCCGGGAGGGCCCCCTGCTGCTGCTTGTAGAGATTGGCGAAGCCGGTGGCCGGGCTGGCGGCGGCGTCCCGGCCAACGTAGCCGATGTCGGTCCCGACGATGTCCCGCAGGCGCGGCTCCATGAAGCGCCACGCGCCCATGTTTTCCGGCTCCTCCTGCACCCAGAACCATTGCTCGGCCTTGCGGTATTTCTGCACCATTTCCCAGATATCCCGGCGGGGGAAGGGATAGAGCTGCTCCACCCGGATGATGGGAATGTTGGCCTTGATGGTGTCCCGCCGCTGGCGAAGCTGATAGTAAATCTTTCCGGTGCAGAACACCACCCGGTGCGGCTTTTCGATGCCGTCCTCGTCGCCCAGCACGGGATGGAACCGGTTTTCCGCCAAGTGGGACAGCCGGGAAACGGCGTCGGTGCTGCGCAACAGGCTTTTGGGGGCCATCACCACCAGCGGCTTGCGCCAATCGGCCAACGCCTGCCGCCGCAACAGGTGGAAATACTGGGCGGGCGTGGTCAAATTGACCACCTGAATGTTTTCCTCGGCCGCAAGCTGAAGAAATCTTTCCAAACGGGCGCTGGAATGCTCCGGCCCCAGCCCCTCCCAGCCGTGGGGCAGCAGCATGACCAGCCCGGAGAGCCGTTGCCATTTGGCCTGTCCCGCAACGATGTAGAGATCGATCACCGACTGGGCGTTGTTGGCGAAGTCGCCGAACTGGGCCTCCCAGATCGTCAGCCCCTCGGGCCGAACCAGGGAATAGCCGTATTCGAAGCCGAGGACGCCGGTTTCCGAAAGGGAGCTGTTGAGCACGTCGAAGGTGGCGCCGTCCCGGGCCACGTCCCGCAGGGGAATTCGCACGGCCCCGGTCTTTTTGTCCACCAGCACCGCGTGGCGCTGGCTGAAGGTGCCCCGGCCGCTGTCCTGGCCGCTGAGGCGCACGGATCGGCCTTCCCGCAACAGGGTGGCGAAGGCCAGCAACTCGGCGCCGGCCCAGTCGATGCCCCGTCCCTTTTCCACCGCGTCCTGGCGGCGGTCCAGCAGCCGTTTCAGCTTGGAATGGGGGGTGAAATCTTCCGGAACGGCGTTGATTTTCTCCGAAACCCAGGTCAGCACCTCTTCGTCCACGCCGGTTTCCACCGGGTCGAAGCTGAACTGGCCGTGGTATTTTTCCCAATTGTCGTAAAACCGGATTTTCGGGAACACCCGGGGATTGTTCTGGGCGGCCTCGAAGGCCTCCTCCAGGCAGGCGTCCACGTCCTCCCCGATGGTGTCCGCGGTTCCCGCCGCGATCTCGCCGTCCGCCTCCAGCTTCTGGGCGTACAGTTCGGGGACGGGGGGGCGCTCCTTGATCCGGTCGTACATGGTGGGCTGGGTGAAGTAGGGCTCGTCCCCCTCGTTGTGGCCGTAGCGGCGATAGCAGACCAGGTCGAGGACCACGTCCTTGCCGAAGGCCATGCGGTAGTCGCAGGCCAGCCGGACGACGTGGACCACCGCCTCCGGGTTTTCCCCGTGAACGTGGAAGATGGGCACCATCAGCATTTTGGCCACGTCGGTGGAGTATCGGGTGGAGCGGGCGTTTTCCGGCAGAGTGGTGTAGCCGATCTGGTTGTTGATGACGATGTGAACCGTTCCGCCGGTCCCGTATCCTTTCAGTCCGGAGAGCTGGAGGGTTTCCATCACCACGCCCTGGCCCGCGAAGGCGGCGTCGCCGTGGATGAGCACGGGAAGCACCCGGTTTCGGTTTTCCCCGTTCAGAATGTCCTGCCGTCCGTAGGCCACGCCCTCCACCACCGGGTCCACCGATTCCAGATGGCTGGGATTGTTTACCAGAAAAACCTGCATGTTCCGGCCGTTGGCCAGTTCGATGTCGGTGAGGTAGCCGTTGTGGTATTTCACGTCGCCGGAGCCGACCAGGCTGTCCCGGTCGTAGGTGTTGGCGAACTCCCGGAAGATTTCCTCGTAGGGCTTGAGGAGGATATTGGTCTGGACGTTGATCCGGCCCCGGTGGGCCATGCCCAGGATGGTTTCCCGGCAGTCGGCCTCCGAGGCCCGGAGCAGCAGGGCGTCCAGCATGGGGATCAGCGATTCCGCGCCTTCCAGGGAAAACCGGGTCTGCCCCATGTATTTTTTGTGAAGATAGGCTTCAAAACGGGACGCCTGGATCAGTTTTTGAAGAATCCGGTTGCGGGTCTCCTTGCCCATGTCCGGCCGGTTCTTCACCGGCTCCATCCTGTCTTGCAGCCAACGGCGCTCCTCGGGGTCCTGAAGGTGCATGTACTCCACGCCGACGGATTGGCAGTAGGTCGCCTTCAACTCCGCAACGATCTCCCGCAAGGGGGCGCTTTTGGTTTCGGCGAACCGGCGGGTGTAAAATTCCGTATCCAGATCGGCGGAAGACAGCCCGAAATTCTCCAGGTCCAGCAACGGATGGCTGGTGGGACAGGCCGACAGCGGGTCGAGACAGGCCAGCAGATGGCCCAGATCGCGGTAGCGGTATTTGAGCGCCTCCACCCGGGACTGGGCCAGGGCCTTGTCGATGGTGCAGGCGTCTTCGGAAACCCGGCCCTCCGGCGCGGCGGGGGCGGCGTCCTCGGTCTCCGGTCCTCCCGGCTTTTCGGCGGGGGGAGCGGGCCGTTCGGTTTTCGCCGCGGGAGCTTCCGCCGCTTCGGACTTCGCTTTCGGTTCCGCAGGAGCTTCTTCGGCAGGCGGCGGGGTCTGGCTGCCCCGGTCGAATCCTTCGAAAAAGAAGCGCCAGTCCCGGGCGACCGATTCCGGGTCGTCCTTCCAGCGCCGGTATTGCTGGTCGATAAATTCGAGATTCATGGTCTCGGGTATGTCCATGGGCGTATCGTTACCTCTCGGTAGATTCGGGTTGGAGATGGGTCTGGAACCAGCGGGCGACCCGTTCCGCGATCCGGCGGCGATGGTCGGAATCGCCGAACATGTGGTCGGCGCCGGGAAGGATGAAAAGTTCCACGTCCGGGTTGCGGGACTGGGCCTCGTAGGCGTTTTGGACCGGAATGATGTCGTCCTGGTCGCCGTGGACCACCAAAAGCGGGGCCGGGAGCGTGGCGACGATTTCCGGCACGTCGTAGCGGCGGGCGTCTTCGAAGAACTCTTTCCGGAGGGTCAGGTCCCGGCCCCGGCTTTGAAAATGAACCTCCCCGGTTTCCCGCAGCTCCTCCAGTTGGTTTTGGCTGAAAATCAGCCCGGGATCAATGCCCGCCAAGCGGCCCGCCAGGGCGCAAATACCCCGAACGCCCTCCAGCTCCGCGCCGGAAAGCACGGCGATGGAGGCGCCCATGCTGTGGCCCGCCAGCCCGATTCGGTCGTAGCCCCGATCCCGCAGCAGTTCCGCGGCCCGGCGCATTTCGTCGATGTGTCGAGTGTAGGTGGTTCGGGCGAAATCGCCTTCGCTTTGGCCGTTGCCGGAAAAGTCGAAGCGAAGGGCCGCCAAGCCGGAATTTTGCAGTTCGCGGGAAATATCCCGAAGAATCGACGTGTGACGGGAGCAGGTGAAGCAATGGCCCAGCACCACCCCCGCCCGGGTCGATTCCTCCGGGGCGTGAAGGGTGCCGATGATTTTCTCGCCGTCCTGGTTTTGGAAGCGGATCGGGGTTTCCATG
>JBKHDD010000232.1:0-6682 GCA_046541515.1 Desulfococcaceae bacterium | reverse complement strand
AAATTTTTTCAATAATTTATGGACGAATTTTCGATTTTGTGCCACTGATTCAGGTTAGACTGTAGGTTGTGGGCGACGCCGATCGCCGCCCGTTCGGGGTCGGGCGCGATTCGCCCCGATTATAGGGAAACCGTTTCAGAACGATCCAAACAGCGAACCGAGAACGATCAGCGTCACCAGAGCGACCACCGGGGACAGAACGGCCACCACGAAGATGTCGGCGTAGGATTCCCGGTGGGTCAGCCCGCAGATGGACAACAGGGTGATGACGGCGCCGTTGTGGGGCAGACTGTCGAGTCCTCCCGTGGCCACCGCCGTCGTCCGGTGCAACAAATCCGGCGACACGCCCGCGGCGGACGCCATCTCCATGTACTCGGCTCCCAGGGTCTGAAGCGCGATGCTCATGCCGCCCGAGGCCGAACCGGTGATCCCGGCCAAGATATTCACCGACAGTGCCAGCGAGACGAGGGGATTGTCCCCGCCGATGCCGAGCACCGCGCCTCGAACCACCGCGAAGGCCGGCAGGGAGGCCACCACCGCCCCGAAACCCACCAGACTGGCGGTGTTGAAAATGGGCAGCACCGAGGCGTTGGCCCCCGCGTCCAGACTTTCGATCAGATTGCCGAACCGCTTCCGGTTCAGGACGATCAGCAACAAAATGGAAAACACCAGGGCCGAAATGATGGACCAGATGCCCTTCACCGCCCCGATGTCCGTCTCGCCGTATTCCGGCCGGGCCAGATAGGCCGCGTCCATGGACGGGATCACCACCATGCTGAACAGATAGTTGAGGCCGATGACCGCGACGATGGGCAAGAGGGCAATGAAGAAGGAAGGTTCGCCCGCGGGCTCGGCCTTTTCGTTGAGTTCCGCGATGTCGAAGCCTTCGCCCTCGGCCCGCTCCCGGAGGGCCCGGTCGGCCTTGGGCAACCGATCTTCGTGATCGCCGTAGCCCTCGCCGGCGGCCGCGGCCGTCCGCATCCGCCGGTTGAGCCAGAAAACGCCGAGCCCCAGCATAATCAGCGCCGAGACGATTCCCAGGCCGGGCGCGGCGAAGGGCGTGGTTCCGAAGAAAGGCATGGGAATGGCGTTCTGGATGGCGGGGGTGCCCGGAAGCGCGGTCATGGTGAAGGTAAAGGCGCCCAGGGCCACGGCGCCGGGAATCAGCCGCTTGGGAATGGCGTTTTCCCGGAACAGGGCCGCCGCGATGGGATAGATGGCGAAGGCCACCACGAACAGGGACACGCCGCCGTAGGTCAGCACGGCGCAGGACAACACCACGGCCAAAAGGGACCGTTCGTTGCCGAACCGGTTCACGGTCCAGCCGGCGATGGCCCGGGCCGAACCGCTGTCGTCCATGAGCTTGCCGAAAATGGCCCCGAGCAGAAACAGCGGAAAATACAGAATGACGAAGCGGCCGGTCGCGCCCATGAAGACCTGGGTGTAGCCGCCCAAAAGGGGGGCGCCGTCCAGGAGCGCGGCCAACAGCGCCATGGCCGGGGCGAGAATCAGCACGCTGATGCCGCGATAGGCCAGGTAGATCAAGAGAACCAGGGCCACCGCGATGCCGAGGATGCCGAACATGGTTGGTTCCTCCCCTATTCCTGAAGATATACCGATTCGACGTCGAGGCTGGATCGAACGTCCAGGTCGTCGAAGTGCCGGTCGAGCCATTTCGAGGCCGCCCGAAACCCCACGTCGTGCAGGTGTTCCAGAAAAGGCCACTCGGTGTTGACCTTGCTGGACACGTCCAGCGATTTCAGTTCCGCGTCCGCGCTGACCCGGTGGAAAAGCGCGTCCTGATAGCGCCAGTCCTTGAGATCGGCGGTGTCGATGAGTTCCTTGAGAATGGCGATGGCCCGGATTTCCTTGATGAGGCTGGCGTTGAAGGTGATTTCGTTGATCCGGTTCAGGATTTCGTGGGCCCGGCGGGGAATCTCCTCCCGGTGGATGGGATTGATCTGCACGATCACGATGTCCCGGGACCGGCAGTCCTCCACCAGGGGAAACAGCACCGGATTGCCCATGTAGCCCCCGTCCCAATACGCCTCGCCGTCGATCTCCACCGCCTGGAAGATGAAGGGCAGGCAGGCCGAGGCCATGACCATGGCCGGGGTCAGCTCCTCCCGATGGAATATCTTCTGTTTTCCGGTGCGCACGTTGGTGGCGGCAATGAACAGCTTGATGCCGTCGGTGCGGCGAACATGTTCGAAATCCACCAGAGAAGTGACCAAATCCATCGTCGGATTCACGTTCAGGGGATTGAGCTGGTAGGGCGAAACAAGCCGGGAAAGGGTATCGAAGAAGATGTAGCCCGGCGAGGTGGCCAGGGACCAGCGTCCCATCAACCGGTCGATCCAGGTCCGCTTGAACGGGGAAAAGGCTCCGGCCCGGCTGATTTCGGACCAGAATCGCCGCAAGGCGCTCCGGGCGCCTTCCCGGCCGCCCCTGTCCAGCCCGTCGGCCACCACCACGGCGTTCATGGCGCCCGCGCTGGTTCCGCTGATGCCTTCGATTTGGATTCTTTCGTCGGCCAACAGCCGGTCCACCACGCCCCAGGTGAAGGCGCCGTGGGAGCCGCCGCCCTGGAGCGCCAGGTCGATGGTTTTCGTCCCCGGTTTCGGCGCGAATCGCTCGTCCGTCCGGGGATCGCATTCGCATTGCATTTTTGGCATGGATATTTTCCGTTCGTCGGTTTTCGTCGTGGATGGATTTCAACATCTCGGAGGGGGAAAGGCGCGGGCAAGGGGATCATGTAGCAGGACCGCCGCCGCGGGTCAAGCCGGTTGAGATCGAGGAAGTTCCGCCGACGGTTTGAATGGAGATGCCGCAATTCCAAAACTCCCGCATGGCAAACGCGCCCAACAAAAACACCCCCAACCGAATCATCGGCCGGGGGCGTTCTCATCTCACTTTTTCCATTCCATTCAGAATCCCGCCGTCTTCCCAGAGGGCTGAATTCGAAAGCCTACCCTACTCCGCCTTCCCAAAAATCTCCTCCGGCTTGGTGGTGTCGCCCGTGGCGTTGGGATAGTTTTCGTAGACATGGGCCGGGGCGCCGGAGTTGACGTGCTTCTGGCCCTCGTACATGAATTCGTTGAAACGGGGCTTGAGTTCGTAGAAGCCGTGCCACCAGGTATAGTCGGGCGCCATCATGGCCGCGCCCATCCGGGCCCGGCGTCCTTCGTGGTGCCAAAGCTCATAGTATTCCAGCTCCAGCTTTTCGTCGAAAAACTTCTCGTCGCTCAACAAATTTTTGGCGTAGAGATCGTCCAGCATCGCCTTGGCCGGCTTGAAGTAGACCTCGTTGTACTCCTCCACCACATTGTCGAACATGGTAAAATGGCCGTCCACCCAGTTTTTGCCGTGGCACTGTTTGCAGATGGTCTTCATCTTTTCCCGCTCCACCTCGTGGTTCGTCTTGGCAGGAAAGGCTTCAAACTCCGAAGGCCGAACCGTGAGCGGCGCCTGGGTCTCCCAGGCCAGCCGCTCGGTCACGTCGTGGCTGGTGTGGACCGTTCCCGCGCCGGACATATGGCAGGAGGCGCAGGTGGGACCGCGATAATCCACCCCCGGAGTCCAGGTTCCGGCCGCGGCGGTCCAGTTGTATTCGTCGCCGAAGGTATAGTAAATGTCGCCGTGCTTGGATTCGGTGTAAATTTCAATCTGCGGATGGTCCGGCCCCAGATGGCACTGGCCGCAGGCTTCCGGCTTGCGGGCCTCCATCACCGAAAACCGATGGCGGGTATGGCAAGATGTGCAGCTTCCCAAACTGCCGTCCAGGTTCACCCGGCCGACGCCCACGTTGGGCCAAGTGGCGGGGTCCAGTCTCCCGTCCTTCATTTTCAGCACCGTTCCGTGGCAATAATAACAGCCGGACTGGCGCTCCATGTCGGAGTTCATGCCCTTGTTCAACCAGGGATCCACCCGCCACATGATTTCCACCGTGTTGGCGTGCTTGCTGCGGGCGTACTGGGTCACCTCGTCGGGGTGGCAGCGGGAGCAGTCCTTGGGCGTCACCACGCCGGCCACCGGTACCCGGTACTCGGCCTTTCCGTACTCCGTATCGCCCCGCTCGTATTGCCGGTAGTGGGTCTGGCTCACGTCCTGGTCGGTTTCCTCGGCGATATGGCAGTCGTAGCAGGTGATGTTGGCCGAGGCATGGCGGCTGTTCGCCCAGTCGGCGAAAATGCCCGGATGTTCTTGTTTGTGGCATTCGATGCAGGCCACCGCCGCGGGAGGCATGCCCCGCTCGATCCGAAACGTTTTTTCCTTGGCGATGTTGCGGGGCGGGGCGTCGCCGTCGGACTGGGCAACGAGGCCCGCCGGAAGCGCAAGAGCCAGCGCCGTCAACGGGATTCCGATTTTCCAGAAGCCTTTTTTCATGCCATCCTCCTCTCCATGTTTTTGGGACAAACCATTCTTTGAAGGAATTACAGAGGCAACCCCGTGCTGATGTAGGGACGACCTCGCCCCCGGTAACGGTAGGAATCCGACGGCATGTGCACCAGATTCCGGTGACAGTCCACGCAACGCTTTTCATAGCCGGGCATGGGATAGATCACCGACCGGTGGGCCCGCATGGCGCCCCGGTTGTCCGGCAGGTGGAGCAGGTTCCGGTGGCACTTCATGCAATGATCGTTCGTGAGGGAGGCGTACGCCTTCTTCCGGTTTTTCTCCCGATCGTACTCGTCAATCATGAAATGGGCGATCACGTCTTTGATGCCGTGGTAGGTTTTGGAATAGAAGAAATCGAAGGTGCGCTGGGGGGCCGGCAGATGGCAGTCCATGCAGTCGGCCACCACCCCGCTGTCGTTGTTGTGGTGGGTGGAGAGCTTCCAGGTTTCCACGGCCGGAACGATCTCGTGGCAGGAACCGCAGAATTGGGGCGTGGAGGTGCGCACCATGGTGTAATAGGTCATGCTGAACAGGGGAAAGGCGATGAGCACCCCCAAGGCGACCAATATCAAGGCTTTGACCCATTTTTTCACGCGGACCTCCTTTCGGGAAACCGATCCGGAAATCGGTCAGGCAAACGGATTGTTCTGGCGAACGGATATTCACGTCTCTTCATTCGCGCCCTTCGGCCGGGGCGTCAGTCCCCGGCGGTAGACTTCCCACCCCCGTTCGGCGCCGCCGGTCACGTCGAAGCGGCCTTGGCTGATGCGCCAGAAAATGGCCGCCGGCTGAATCAACCCCAGAAACAACATGACCGCCGTTTCCGGCGCGACGTCGTCGCGGATTTCGCCGGCCGCCTGGCCGTCCCGGATCAGCTCGCCCACCTGTTCCAAATAGCCTTGGATGAGCCGGTGGAGCCGATCCCGCCGCTCCGGGTTTCCGCTGTAGATCTGTTCGGAAAAGACGATCTGCGGGATCGCCTCGTTTTCGCGAATCAGCCGAACGTGCCGTTGGAGCAGATCGTGGAGCCGGTCGAACGCTCGGTCGGATTTGTCCCGGACTTCCGCCAGATGGCCGTGAAGCCGCGCCTCGATGAAATCCAGCATGGCGGCCATCACCGCGTCGATTCCATTGAAGTGGCGATAAATCGCGGAAGGCGCCATCCCCACCTGACGGGCGATCCGGGCCACGTTGAGTCCGCCGGCGCCGTGTCGGGCCGCCACCCGAAGCGCCGCCTGAACGATTTCTTCTCGACGTTCCGATGTTTTTCGCTTTTTCAAAAGGAGCCTTCCCAATTTATGTGAATGGTCGTTCACATAAATTGGATTTGTCAAGCGAAACTTGTTTCGAGGAACGAAAGAAACAAAAGGTGGATTGATCCAGCCTTTCCACCTTCTCCCGGACGGGTACCGCGCCTCCCCCGACCCGAACCGGACCGTTGCCTCGCCTTCCGCCGGTCCACATAGGAATGAAAATGGGATTTGCAACGCGCGCTTTCGGCTTGACTTTTTTCAGACTTCTCTGATAATGAAATGCCAAAGACTTCCTTTTCTTTCAGCAGTGCTGAATTGCGCGGCTGCCCTTCCTCCTCTCCAGCGTTCCAAAAAAGCGGATCCTTGTCCCGACCGGAGCCGAGCCGTGAAATGTCCCGCCCGGGAAATTTTGCCGTTCTTCCGCGCGTGTTCTGGTTTGTTTGCCGAAATGGTCCCGAACCCATTGAACCGCACCCGTTGGATCCGCTCTTTGGCAACCTTTTGCTTTACCGAAATCGGTCATCCCGTCGGGAGATTTCCTCGAAGATCTCCAGTTCCAGCCAACGGCCGGGGGCCGGCTTTTTGATCCGGAAGGCGACGGCCAATTCGTCCCCCCCTTCGGCGCGCCGCCCGACTCCCGAAATCCGAAAAGCCGGAACCCCCGGCCGCCTCTCGATCTCTCCCGAACCTCTCCACGCCTCCGCGCCCGGTCCGAATTCTTCCCGTCGTTCACGATAACGGGCAAATCTTTTTTGGCGCGCCGCTCCCCTTCCCGCCGTTACGGCGGTTCGCGGATGCACCGCCCACGCCGAGGGAGGTCCGCGGAGGACCTCCGGCGTCTTTTGTCGTGACGGATTCGGCGGCGCTGTGACCCCTTCCCGGTGGGATGGCCCGATATCGGCTGATTCTTCGACCGGAATTCCGCTGCTTATGCATGCCAACGGATGCGGCTTTTGGCCACCGCCGATCCAGCTTCCAGGGCTCTTCCGGTCGTATCCCCGCCGTCAGCGAGGAACCCGTCGGGTTCTCCA
>JBKHDD010000231.1:0-6752 GCA_046541515.1 Desulfococcaceae bacterium | reverse complement strand
ACCATTCCCAGTTTTTGGAGAAAATCCAGCCCTTCGTCCCGCGTCCGGGGCGTTCGAAACCGCTCGCAAAGGGCGGAATCCAGCGCCTCCAACGGCGCCGGAACCACCGGTTGCTCGTCGAAACGGATCATCCGGGTCTGGCTACGCTGCTGGCCCAATCGAATTTGCCTCAGCAACTCTTCCTCGGTGTCAAACATTCCCCGTCGCCTTTCGCCGAAGCGGTGATGGGTTTGTGCAAGGGTTCTCGTCGGGGGAATTTGCGATGGTGGAGACGGCGCCTCCACTTTTTCCATGCTTCCCAAGTGTAGCAATTGTACAAACGATTCCCAATGGAAACAATGGAAAGCTTTTCGATACCCAACGTTCACCACCCGATAAACGACGCCCCGAGCCCCGCAATTCCCGCCAGCAAAACCACCAGCGGCACCCCAACTTTCCCCCGGCGGATGGCGGCGAAGGCGGCGAGTGTCACGGCGAGGGCGAAGAGGTCCACTTGGCCGGGTCCGAGGATCAGGGCCTGGCGGCCGAACCAGACGGCGAGGTTGAGCATGACGCCCACCACGGCGGCGGTGATGCCGGAGAGTGCGGCCTCCAGCCGTTTTTCGGAGCGGAGTTTTTCGATGTAGGGCGCGCCCAGGAAAATGAACAGAAAGCAGGGCAGGAAGGTGAAGTAGGTCGCCACGGCGGAGCCGAACAGGCCGGCGGCCAGCGGGTTCAGGTTTCCCGGAAGGTTCCATCCGCCCATGAATCCCACGAACTGGACCACCATGATCAGCGGTCCGGGCGTGGTTTCGGCCAGGCCGAGGCCGTCCATCATGGCCCCGGCGGTCAGCCAGCCGTACTGTTCCACGGCGGCCTGGGCCATGTAGGCCAGCACGGCGTAGGCTCCGCCGAAGGTGAGGAAGGCGGCCTTGGTGAAAAACATCGCCTCGGGGAAAAAGACGGTCTCCCGCGCCCCGATCCAGAGCGCGGCTGCGGGCACGATCCACAAAAGCAGGCAGACGGCCAGCACCGTGAGGCTGCGGCGGGACGAGGGCGCGATGTGGCAGTCTTCCGGATCGGGGCAGAGGATCACCGAACGGGCGTCGATTTCGTCCAATTCGGCGCTGGGAGGGCGCTGGAAGAGGTTTGGCGCGATCAGGCATCCAACCAGGCCCCACAACCCGGCGCCGAGGATGACGACCGGGAACGGCGTTCCGAAAACGAAAAGGCCCACAAAAGCCGCCGCCGCGACGACCACGAAGGGCCACCGCGTCAGCGTGTTTCGCGCCATTCGAAGAAGCGCCGCGCAGACAATGGCCAGCACCGCCGCTTCCAGCCCTCGAAACACCGCTTCCACCGGGCGGAGTTCTCCGAAGGCCGCGTAGACGTAGCTCAGGGCGAACAGGAGAAATGCCGACGGCAGGACGAACAACCCGCCCGCGACGAGTCCGCCGGGCGTCCGGTGGAGCAGCCAGCCGATGTAGGTGGCGAGCTGCTGGGCTTCGGGACCGGGCAGCAACATGCAATAGTTCAACGCGCCGAGAAATCGGTCGTTGCCGATCCACCGCCGCCGCTCCACCAGCTCCTGGTGCATGATCCCGATCTGCCCCGCCGGCCCGCCGAAGCTGATGAAGCCGAGTTTCAACCAGAATTTGAACGCTTCGGCAAAGGAGGGATGGGGAACGAAATCGGGGGGAACGGCGGCGTCCGGGCGGGCGTCGGCGGGAGCGGTCGCGTCCATGGGGTTCCTTTCTGCGGAAGGCGATGAGAAAGGCGCTTCGTCCGAAAGGATAAGATGGGTGGAGGCGGAGGCAAGCGGATGGAAAAAGAGGCTAACCCGGAACCATGGGGTCGGATTCCTCGGTTTTAAATGGAGGAAGAACGCCGTCCATTTCAAGGGAGTAGGTCAAAAAGGTCCCCAATTCGAGGCGTTGGGAGGCGTTCAAGATTTCGATGCCCACCAGTTGACCATCGGGCGCGGTGTCCAGATTTACGCCCTCGGAAATTTCAATGGCGCCGTCCGGCTCGGCTTCCGCCAAACGCAGGTACAGGGCGTCCACTTCCGGGTCGTATTGAACTTTCATGTTTTCCCCCCTTTTTTGAGCGGGTAGGCCGTGACAATGTGCTGTACGGTCCTTTCTACTGATACCACAATTTTGATTGGAAAGGGAAAGCCTTCTATTGGTCTTATGATTTCGTGGCGTCCGTCTTCCGGCAACAATTGTTCAAGAATTTCTCTGACTACCGAAACTGGTATCCGATAAAGCTTCATCCTGCGAATTGCGTGGCGGGAAAAGCGGATGGTCATGATTCCCGTTTGCTCCTCAATTTCCCTCTTTCACAAAGTGGGGGAAAGCTATGGAAAGCCCTTGTTATTTCTTGGAAAAATCCCCTTTTTGCTTCTTAAGCTCCCGCCACCGCGCCAACCGCTCCCGGATTTTCCGCTCGTGGCCGCGGTCTGCGGGTTCGTAAAACCGGGCGCCGCGCAGGGATTCCGGCAGGTATTCCTGTGGAACGTAGCCGTCTTCGTAGTCGTGGGCGTAGCGGTAATCCTTGCCGTATCCCAGGGATTTCATGAGGCCGGTGGGCGCGTTGCGGATGTGGAGGGGCACGGGCAGGGCGCCGGTTTCCGCCGCGGTTTTCCGGACCGCGCCGAAGGCTTTGTAGACCGCGTTGCTCTTGGGCGCGGTGGCCAGATAGACCGCCGCGTGGGCCAGAGCCAATTCGCCCTCGGGGCTGCCGAGCATTCGAAAGGTTTCCGCCGCGTCCAGGGCCATGCGCAGGGCGTAGGGCGCGGCGTTTCCCACGTCTTCGGATGCGAAGCGGACCATCCGCCGGGCCACGTAGAGGGGGTCTTCGCCCCCGGCCAGCATTCGGGCCAGCCAATAGAGCGCCGCGTCGGGGTCCGATCCCCGCAGGCTCTTGTGGAAGGCGGAGATCAGGTTGAAATGTTCCTCTCCCGCCTTGTCGTGCCGCATGGCCGCCCGTTGGACCGCCGCTTCGGCGTCGGGCAGGGAAATCTCCGGTTGGGCTTTCGCGCCGGCCATGGCGGCAGCCGCCTCCAAACCACCCAGGGCCGCCCGGGCGTCGCCGTCGGCCATGCGGATCAGATGATCCCGAGCTTCCGCCGCAATCCGGAACCCCCGGTCGCCCAGCCCGTTCTCGGGGTCGGCCAAGGCGCGGTCCAAAATCGCCCCAAGGTCTTCTTCCGTCAGGGCCGACAACGAAACGACCCGGCAACGGGAGAGGAGCGGCGCGATGACTTCGAAGGACGGGTTTTCCGTGGTCGCGCCGATCAGGGTGATGAGGCCGCTTTCCACATGGTGCAGAAAGGCGTCCTGCTGGGCCTTGTTGAAGCGGTGGATTTCGTCCACGAAAAGCAGCGTCCGCCGCCCGTGCAGATTCCGCTGCTCCTTGGCGGTTTCGATCACCGCGCGGATTTCCTTGACGCCGGACAGCACCGCCGAAAACTGGACGAAGTGGGAGCGAGTTTCCGAGGCGACGATTCCCGCCAGCGTGGTCTTTCCGCAGCCGGGCGGACCCCACAGAATCATGGAAAAAAGCTGATCCTTCTCCACCGCCCGCCGGATCAGCGTCCCCGGCCCCACGGCCTCTCGGTGGCCCGCGAAATCGTCCAGATGTTTCGGGCGCATCCGCTCGGCCAACGGCCGAAACGGCCCCGTCTCTTGCTCGGCCTGGTGTTCAAAAAGGTCCATGCGGCGAGAATAGCGCAAACCGGCTCCAACGGCAACGGCCACGCGTCCCATCGGAAACCACGTCCGCAACCGTCCGCGGGCAAAGGCCTTCGGAAGAAACAAAAGCTGGGGGGCACAGGAATTTGAAAAGATGGGAATGAAATGAATCGCGTCCGCGACCGTCCGCCCCGAACGCCAACAGGCAAACAGAAGGCGACGTCACCGAACCAAAAAGGAGGGAAAAAAAGATGGTTGTGCACCCCCTATCGAAACCAACCCGTTGGCGATCCGTAAACTGACCGGGATCGATCCGCGACACAGCCGACTTCGCTTATTGCTGCTCCCTTCCGGGCCTGACAAGGTTCGCGAGCGTCTGTTACGCGGCGGCCGATCAGAACGGACGGCCTCTGGGCCAGGCCCCTTTAGGGGGAATTCAGCCCCGCATGAAGCGGATTTCGGGTAGAGGGCACCGCTAACTCCCCGCCTAGCACAACCAACCGGAGAGTATATCGAATCTTTTTGAATTTTCAAGAATAAATTTTGAACCCCCCGCCTTCGGGGATTTTGAAAACGGCGGCGGCCTATGGGTTCGGCCGGAGGAAACTACGAATATGTAGCCGGGAGATCTTCCGTTCGCCCTTTAAATCAACGGCCCGACCGGGCAGCGGGGATATCGTCCGGCACATTCTTTTCTTCGAAAAGACCGACCTCTTTGGCGCGGTCGATTGCGGTTGACATCCGAATCGCCCTGTCATAAGACCTGAAGTATGATAATCCATCGGAAATTCAATGAAACACGGCGCAACGCCGGCCCCCGCCGGGGCGCTTGGCTTCTCGGCCTTCTGGGGCTCGCATTTTTGCTTTCGGGCTGCGCGGCGGCCGTCGTGGGCGCGGCCGCCGGGGCCGGGGTGTACACCTGGATGGAAGGCGACCTGGTCCGGGTGTATCAAACCGACTACGATCGAACCCTGGAAGCGGTCAACGAGGCGCTTGGATCCATGGATATTTCCGTCTACGAAACCAGCCGGAGCAGCCTGAAAACCACCCTGAGGGGGGAGGTCTACAACGGCAAACCGGTCACCGTCACGGTCCGTCGCAACGCGCCCAATCAAACCGAAGTCGCCGTCCGCTCCGGATACATCGGCTACTGGGACCGAGGACACGCGGAGCGGGTCCATGCCGCCATTTCCAAGCAACTCGACGGATAATCTCCTCCAAACCGTCCTTCGCGCCATCTCCCGCTTTTCCATGCTGACCTCCGGCGACCGAGTGCTGGTCGCCGTCTCCGGCGGCCCCGATTCGGTGGCGCTTCTCCATCTCCTGCTCAGAATCGCCCCGGAATATTCCCTTTCCTTGGGCGTGGCGCATCTGAACCATGGACTTCGGGGCCGGGCCTCCGACCGGGACGCGGAATTCACGGCGGCCCTGGCCAGGGACCACGATCTTCCGTTTTACGCCGGTCGACGAAACGTCGACGCCCTTCGCCGGGCGGAAGGGCTTTCTCCCGAGGAGGCGGCGCGCAAGGCGCGGCATGGTTTCCTGGCGGAAATCCGGCGGACGGAGGGATACCGGCGGCTGGCCCTGGGCCACCATGCCGACGACAACGCCGAGCTGGTGCTCATGCGGCTGATCCAGGGCGGCGGACCGGCCGGAACCGCCGGCATGGCTCCGGTTCGGGACGACGGCGTCGTTCGTCCCCTGATCCAGGCCCGCCGAACCGACATCGAAGCGTTTCTTCGGGCCGAAGGCATCGGCTGGGTCGCCGACGAATCCAACGCCGATCCGCGTTTTCTCCGCAACCGGATTCGAAGCCGGCTGATTCCCCTGTTGCGGGAGGAATTCAACCCGGCCATTGTGGACGCCCTGAACCGGTATGCCGAGATTCGGCGAGAGGAGGAAACCTGGCTTTCCGGGCTGACCCGGGAGCTGGCGGAATCCTGCACGTTGCGGCCCATCAAGGCCGGGTCCGACGCCGAAGCCGAAACGGATGGTCGGGTTCTCTCGGTTCCTTGTTTGAGAACGCTCCCGATCGCTCTTCGCCGGCGCGTGGTGCGTCGGACCCTGGAAGTCGTCCGGGGCCATTTGCGGCGGATCACCCTGGATCATTTGAATGGGGTTCTGGCCCTGGTGGACGGGGACGGGCGGCACCGGCGGCTGGATCTTCCCGGCCGCGTTCGCGTGGTCCGAACCGGCGAGGAAATGCGGATTCGGCGTCTGGCGGTTCCCCTTCGAAACGCCGGGGCAAGCGCGCCGGCCTTCGCCTACGAAATGGAGGGCCCCGGGGTGCTGGCCTTGCCGGAAATCGACGCCCGGCTGTCCCTGAGCATCATCCCCCGGCCGTCGGATCGGGCCGTCCGTCATGCTGGACAACACGTGGCTTTTTTTGATATGAAAAAAGTTCGCTTTCCCTTGGTCGTCCGCAACGCCCGTCCGGGCGACCGATTCACGCCTTTGGGCATGTCCGGAAGCCAGTCGGTTTCCGATTTTCTGATCAACCGAAAAATTCCGTTGCCCGACCGACCCCGCTGCCCCGTCCTCCTGAGCGGGAATCGGATCATCTGGGTCGCCGGCGGGCGGATCGACGACGCCGTCAAACTCACCCACTCCGCGGAATCGGTGCTGAAAGCGGAAATTTTCCTTGTTTGAGGGACCGATGTGCTTACCATAACGCCATAATTCCCATTTTTTCTCAGGAGGTAGTTTCTTGAATCCGTTTTACAAGAACCTGGCCCTCTGGCTGGTCATCACTCTCATGATGATCATGCTCTACAACCTCTTCAATCAGCAGAACGTCACCGAAACCAGCCTCGGCTATTCCGAATTTCTCCGGATGGTCGACAACGGCGAGGTGGAAGAGGTGATCATCCAGGGGCAGGAAATCACCGCCCGGGACGCCACCCGGACGTCTTTTAAAGTGTACGCACCCCAAGACAACGACCTGATCCGGCGGCTGGAGGAGAAAAACGTGGCCATCAAGGCCAAGCCGCCCGCCGAAAATCCCTGGTACATGTCGGTGCTCATTTCCTGGTTTCCCATGATCGTGCTCATCGGCGTCTGGATTTTCTTCATGCGCCA
>JBKHDD010000230.1:0-6756 GCA_046541515.1 Desulfococcaceae bacterium | reverse complement strand
AAAAACGGCCAAAAAATTCCGAGGGGTTTTGCCGGTTGGGGTGTGGAATGTACGTCGAAGTGAAAGCCGTCCATTCCAAAAGAAATCCCCCGTTCCGGGAGAAAACCGCCGGACGGGGGATGGGATTCTGGCTTTCTTGGAAACCGGGAAAGCGATCAGCTCTTGAACTGATCTTCCTCCGTGGAGCCGGTCAGGGCCGTGGTGGAGGATTTGCCGCCGGCGATGGCGTTGCTGACGGCGTCGAAATAGCCGGTGCCCACCTCCCGCTGGTGCTTGACGGCGGTGTAGCCGTGCTGGGCCGCCGCAAATTCCTGCTCCTGCATGCGGACGTAGGCGGGCATTCCCTCGTCCTTGTAGCCCCGGGCCAATTCGAACATGGAAAAGTTGAGGGCGTGGAAGCCGGCCAGGGTGATGAACTGGAACTTGTATCCCATGGCCCCCAACTCCCGCTGGAATTTGGCGATGGTGGCGTCGTCCAGCCGCCGCCGCCAGTTGAAGGAGGGGGAGAGATTGTAGGCCAGCAGCTTGTCGGGATACTCCGACCGAACCCCTTCGGCGAACTGTTTCGCGTCGTTCAGGTTGGGCGTCGGGGTTTCCATCCAGAGCAGATCGGAATAGGGCGCGTAGGCCCGGCCCCGGGAGATGCAGGACTCGATGCTGTTGTTGACGTGGAAGAAGCCCTCCGGCGTGCGGCTGCCCTTGATGAACGGCTGGTCCCGCTCGTCCACGTCGCTGGTGAGCAGCGTGGCGCTGTAGGCGTCGGTGCGGGCGACGATGATCGTGGGCACGTCCAACACGTCGGCCGCCAGTCGGGCCGCGTTGAGGGTGCGGACGTGCTGGCTCGTGGGCACCAGCACCTTGCCGCCCATGTGGCCGCATTTCTTCTCGCTGGCGAGCTGGTCTTCCCAGTGGACCCCGGCGGCCCCGGCCTCGATCATGGCCTTCATCAGCTCGAAGGCGTTGAGCGGCCCGCCGAAGCCGGCCTCGGCGTCGGCCACGATGGGGGCGAACCAGTAAACGCTGTCGTCGCCTTCCATGTGGTGGATCTGGTCGGCCCGCTGAAAGGTCTGGTTGATGCGCCGGACCACGGAAGGCACGCTGTTGGCCGGGTAGAGGCTCTGGTCCGGGTACATGTGGCCCGCCAGGTTGGCGTCCGCGGCCACCTGCCACCCGGATAAGTAGATGGCCTGGAGGCCCGCCTTCACCATCTGCATGGCCTGGTTGCCGGTGAGGGCGCCGAGGCCGTGGACGTAGTCCCGCTCGTGGGTCAGCTTCCAGAGGCGTTCCGCGCCCAGGCGGGCGAGGGTATGCTCAATCCTCACCGATCCGCGCAGGTTCACCACGTCCATGGCGGTGTAGTTGCGGTCCACGTCCTTCCAGCGGGGGGCGGTTTCCCATTGTTTTTGCAGGGTCTCGGCCTCGCGTTTGCGATCGATCGTCATGGGTCTGGCCTTTCTTCCATTGCTTGGGGTGAAGCGCCGCCGCGGGGGAAGACGGCGCGTCGGGACGGGTTGGCTGGGACGGGGCAATCCGCCGGGCGGCGGCGGGGCGCCGCGCCCGTTGAGGGCCGGTTAATTGCCCTTTGCGATTGGAGTCAGATCATCTCGTAGGCGGGAAGCGTGAGAAATTCCGCGAACTGTTCGGCGGAAGTCAATTCGTCGAACAGTTGGGCCGCCTTCTGGTAGGTTCCGGAAGCGAAGTTTTCCGGCCCCACGATGGCTTCCACCTTTTTCAATTCTTCGGCCAGCATTTCCCGGAACAGGGCCACGGAAACCTTGCGGCCGTCGTCCAGCACGCCTTTGGGGCTGTGAATCCACTGCCAAATCTGGGAGCGGGAAATCTCCGCCGTGGCGGCGTCTTCCATCAGGTTGAAGATGGGCACGCAGCCCACGCCGGCCAGCCAGGCGCCCAGGTATTGAATGCCCACGTTGATGTTGGTGCGCAACCCCCGCTCGGTGATGGGCTCTTCCGGGCCGAACTTCAGCAGATCCTCGGCGGCGACGTTCACGTCCTCCCGCTGGCGTTCGATCTGGTTGGGGCCCTTCATCTCCTTGTCGAAGGCTTCCTTGGCCAGGGCCACCAGGCCGGGATGGGCCACCCAGGTGCCGTCGTGGCCGTCGCCCGCCTCCCGCAGCTTGTCCTGCCGCACCTTTTCCAGCGCCGCCTCGTTGGCCTCGGGATCGTTCTTGATGGGAATCTGGGCCGCCATGCCGCCGATGGCGTGGGCGCCGCGGCGATGGCAGACCTTGATGACGAGCTGGGAGTAGCTCCGCATGAAATGGGTGGTCATGGTGACCAGGGCCCGGTCGGCCAGGCAAAAGTCCCGATCGTTGCGGAATTTCTTGATGCAGGAGAAGATGTAGTCCCACCGGCCGCAGTTGAGCCCGGCGGAATGGTCCCGCAACTCGTAGAGAATTTCCTCGCACTCGAAGGCGGCGGTGATGGTTTCGATGAGCACCGTGGCCCGGATGGTCCCGTTGGGAATATCGAGCAATTCCTGGGCCCGCGCGAACACGTCGTTCCAGAGCCGGGCTTCGAGATGGCTCTCCAGCTTGGGAAGATAAAAATACGGTCCGGAGCCCTTTTCCAGCAGGTTTTTGGCGTTGTGGAAAAAGTAGAGCCCGAAGTCGAAGAGGCTGCCGCCGACCTTTTCGCCGTCCACGGACATGTGCTTTTCGACCAGGTGCCAGCCGCGCGGCCGGACCAGGAGGGTGGCGAGCTTCTCGCCCAGGGCGTAGTGCTTGCCCTCGGGGCTGGTGAAGTCGATGTTCCGGTTGATGGCGTCCCGCAGGTTGATCTGGCCGTCCAGGTTGTTGCTCCAGGTGGGCGTGTGGGAGTCTTCGAAATCGGCCATGAAGACGTGGGCGCCGGAATTGAGCGCGTTGATGATCATCTTTCGGTCCACCGGGCCGGTGATTTCCACGCGCCGGTCCTTCAGATCGTCGGGAATGGAAGCCACTTTCCAGTCGCCGCCGCGAATGTTCGCGGTTTCGGGCAGAAAATCCAGGGACTGGCCCGCGTCCAGTTTGGCCTGACGCTCCTTTCGGGCTTCCAGCAGCTCCTTGCGGCGGGCGTTGAAGTTCCGGTGGAGATCGGCCACGAAGGCCAGGGCGTCGGGGGTGAGGATTTCAAGATGGGGATCGGAGACATCGCCGGAGAGAATCACGCCGTCGGGCGGCGTCAGGGGGGTCGCGCTCATGTTGCATCCTCCTCCATTGTGCGGTAAATTGAAGATTTTGCCTGAAAAGCCTTTTCGTCCGCGTCCAGGCGCCGAGCGCTTCGCCGTCGGCAAGCCGGATCGCCTTTCCCCTTTGCCCCAAAGAACAAACTGGAAACCAGCCGAAAAGTCAATCTGGAAACCAATGGGAACGAAATGGTTCGCTTTCAAACCCGGGGGCGCCGTCGTCCGACGGGCCAATTCGTACCGATTTCGGGACGTTTTGGGCCGGTTTTGCCGGGCGGGCGGCGAACGTTATGAGATGACAATAAACATCAAATTGCGGTCCGCAAAAAAAACCGCGTTCAACGTGCGCATATGAATTCCACAAATCCAACCGCGGACCGCCGGTCCGCCCCGAAATCGGGAGCGGAATCGGCCCAACAATCCAGCCAAGCGGAGATTCGCCGACTGCGCGCTCTGTGCCGGAAGGTTCCCGCTTCGGAATTCCACGCCCTGCGCCGCCAAATCGGCCGGCTGGCCAAGGGCGGCGGGGATTTCGAACGGCAGAAGGAACGGCTGGAGAAGGAAATCCAGGCGGCGGTCCAGCGGCGGCGGTGGCGGGCGGAGAATCGTCCCCGGCCCGACTATCCCGAAGAATTGCCCATCACCGCCCGGCGGGACGAGATCGTGGAGGCCATCCGGAAGCATTCGGTGGTGGTGATCTCCGGCGACACCGGGTCCGGGAAAAGCAC
Organism: Desulfococcaceae bacterium; assembly: GCA_046541515.1. Classification (GTDB taxonomy): domain Bacteria; phylum Desulfobacterota; class Desulfobacteria; order Desulfobacterales; family Desulfococcaceae; genus CAYFVR01. The sequence continues at coordinate 2,844 of JBKHDD010000230.1, read as the reverse complement.
CCAGATTCCCAAATTCTGTCTGGAGGCCGGGCGGGGCGTGGACGGCCTGATCGGCTGCACCCAGCCCCGCCGGATCGCCGCCATCACCCTGGCCAACCGGATCGCCGAGGAGCTGGGGGAATCGCCGGGGAAATCCGTCGGTCACAAAATCCGCTTTCAGGACGCCACCAGCGGCGAGACCTTTATCAAGCTGATGACCGACGGCATTCTGCTGGCCGAGGCCCAGGCCGACCGGTGGCTCAACGCCTACGACACGATCATCGTGGACGAGGCCCACGAGCGGAGCCTCAACATCGACTTCGTGCTGGGGATGCTCAAGACGCTGGTCCCTCGCCGGCGGGACCTGAAGCTGATCATCACCTCGGCCACCATCGACACCGAGAAGTTTTCCAAGGCCTTCGACGACGCTCCGATCATCGAGGTCTCCGGCCGGACCTATCCGGTGGAGGTGGAATATCAACCGCCCGAGCCCGGCGACGAGGACGCCACCCACGTCGATCTGGCCGTGTCCACGGTGGATCGGCTTCAGCGGGAGCGGCCCTACGGCGGCGACATCCTGGTCTTTATGCCCACGGAGCAGGACATCCGGGAGACCTGCGAGCTGCTGGAGGCCAAAAACCACATGGGCATGACGGTGCTGCCGCTCTTCGCGCGACTTTCCGCCGGGGACCAGTCCCGGGTTTTCTCCCCGACGCGGGGGCGCAAGGTGATCGTGGCCACCAACGTGGCGGAGACCTCGCTGACCATTCCCGGAATCCGCTACGTGGTGGACACCGGCCTGGCCCGGATTTCCCAGTATCAGCCCCGGACCCGGACCACGGCCCTCCCGGTGGCGCCCATCGCCCGGAGCAGCGCCGACCAGCGAAAGGGCCGTTGCGGCCGAACCGCCGGGGGCGTCTGCATTCGGTTGTACGAAGAGGAGGACTACGAAAACCGTCCCCGGTTCACTCCGCCGGAAATCCTGCGCTCCAACTTGGCCGAGGTCATCCTGCGGATGCTGGATCTGCGGCTGGGGGACCTGGCCGCGTTTCCGTTCATCGACCGGCCGGCGGACCGGAACATTCAGGACGGCTTCCGGATGCTGGAGGAGCTGGGCGCGGTGCGGCGGCTGGAAAAGGACCGGCGCGGCGCCACCCACGCGCTGACCGATCGGGGCCGCATGATGGCCCGGCTGCCCCTGGACCCGCGAATTTCCCGGATGTTGCTGGAAGGAAAGGAGCGGAACGTGCTGCCGCCGGTCGCCGTGCTGGCCGCCGCGTTGAGCATTCAGGACCCCCGGGAGCGGCCGTCGGAAAAGGAAAAACAGGCCGACCAGGCCCACGCCCGCTTCGTGGACGCCCGGTCCGATTTTCTGACCCTGCTCAACATCTGGACGGTCTACCACGAACACCGGGCCGAGGGGCGCGGCACCAGTCGGATGCGCCGCTTCTGCAAGGAACATTTTATTTCCTTTCGCCGGATGCGGGAATGGCGGGACGTTCATTATCAGCTTCGGACGATTCTGCAAGACAACGACCTGTGGGCCGAGGCGTCGGAGATGGAACGGGAGGCCAAGGGCGAGGGGTTCAGCCCCTGGTACGCGGCGATTCATCAGTCGGTGCTGAGCGGATTTCTTTCCAGCGTCGCCCAGCGCAAGGAGGGGAATTTCTACCAGGCGGCCCGGAACCGGGAGGTGATGCTGTTTCCGGGATCGGGGCTTTTCAACCGGGGAACCGGATGGGTGGTGGCCGCCGAGATGGTGGAGACCTCTCGCCTTTTCGCCCGAACCGCGGCGGCGGTGGATTCCGGCTGGCTGGAGCCGCTGGCCGGCGATCTGGCGCGGCGAAGCTACCGGAACGCCCACTGGGAAAAGAATCGGGGCGAGGTGGTGGCCTCGGAGCAGGTAACGCTCTTCGGCCTGACCATCGTGGGGGACCGGCCGGTTTCCTACGGTCGGATCGATCCGCCGGCGGCCCGGGAGATTTTCATCCGGAGCGGTCTGGTGGAGGGCGACATCCAGCGGCCTCCGGGCTTCGTCCGTCACAACCGGGCCGAGATCGACGCGGTGCGCGAGCTGGAGGACCGGATGCGTCGCCGAGACCTGCTGATTGGCGAGGAGGCGCTGTTCGACTTCTACGACCAGCGGATACCGTCGGAAATCAACGATTTGGCGGGCCTGCGGAACTGGCTGCGGGGGAAAAAGAGCGACCAGTTTCTCCGCATGAGCCGGGAGGCGCTGATGGCCTATCGGCCGGAGGCGGACTTGGCGGAGCGGTTTCCGGAGCGGGTGTCGCTGAAAAACACGGTGCTGCCGCTGGATTATCGCTTCGATCCCGGGGAGGAATCCGACGGGGTGACCCTGCGGGTATCCGCCGCCGAGGCCGGATCGGTGCGCCCGGCGGTGATGGACTGGCTGGTGCCGGGGCTGTTTCGGGAGAAGGTGGAGCTGTTGTTGAAGGGCTTGCCCAAGGGCTACCGGAAACAGTTCGTGCCGGTTTCCGAAACGGTGAAGATCATCGCCGACGAGATGCCCCGCCAGCCCGAGGTGCCGCTGGCCACGGCGCTGAGCGGCTTCGTCCACCGGCGCTTCGGCGTGGACGTGCCCGCCTCGGCCTGGCCGCTGGATTCCCTGCCGGACCATCTGCGGATGCGGATATCGGTACGCGGGGCCAAGGGAGAGGAGCTGCGAGCCGGGCGCGATCCGGCGTTGCTGCGGGGGGCCGCGCCCGCGGGGCCGGAGCCGGATCGGTTCGAGCAGGCCCGGGCGGAATGGGAGCGGGACGGGCTGACCGACTGGGACGTGGGCGAGCTGCCGGATTCCATCGTGTTGGAAGGGAAGGGGCCGGAGCGGTGGACCGCCTATCC
>JBKHDD010000229.1:0-6787 GCA_046541515.1 Desulfococcaceae bacterium | reverse complement strand
CTACGGTTATGGCCCATCATCAGGATTCAGCACATATCCGCGCACTCGGTGAAGGTTTCCGCCGCGGCGCGGACGGTTTCGTCGATGTCGCCTTCGGCGTGGGCCAGGGAGACGAAGCTGGCCTCGAACTGGGACGGGGCCAGGTAGATTCCCCGCTGAAGCATGGCCCGGTACCAGGCGCCGAACAGGTCCAGGTCCGAGGTTTTGGCCGATTCGAAATCGGTGACGTCCGCTTCCGTGAAAAACATCCCGAGCATGGAGCCGACCCGGTTGAAAGACGTGGGAACCCCCGCCACCGTGGCCGCGCCCTGAAGCCCGATGGCCAGCCGGTTGGCCCGCTGCTCAAGCGTCTCGTAGACGCCCGGCTTCTGAAGCTCCTTGAGGGTGGCCACGCCGGCGGCCATGGCCAGCGGATTCCCGGAAAGGGTGCCGGCTTGGTACATCGGCCCTTGGGGCGCCACCTGGTTCATGATTTCCTTGCGTCCGCCGTAGGCCCCCACCGGCAGGCCGCCGCCGATGATCTTGGCCAGGCAGGTCAGATCCGGGGCGACGCCGAACAGGGCCTGGGCGCCGCCGTAGGCCACCCGGAAGCCGGTCATCACTTCGTCGAAAACGAGCAGGGCGCCGTGTTTTTCGGTTTCCGTCCGCAGGGCTTCCAGGAAGCCTTCGGCCGGCGGCACGCAACCCATGTTGCCGGCCACCGGCTCCACGATCACGCAGGCCAGCTCGTCGCCCCGCTCGTCCATCACCTTTTTAAACGCCTCGACGTCGTTGTAGGGCAGCGAAAGGGTGTGCTTGACGAAATCCCGGGGAACGCCGGGGCTGCCGGGAATGTTCAGCGTGGCGACGCCGGAGCCGGCGGCCACCAGAAGGCTGTCGGCGTGGCCGTGGTAGCAGCCGTCGAACTTGAGCACGCCGTCCCGGCCGGTGAAGGCCCGGGCCAGCCGAATGGCGCTCATGGTCGCCTCGGTGCCGGAGTTGACCATGCGGACCATCTCCATGGAGGGCACCGCCTCCACGATCATCTCGGCCAGCCGCACCTCCAGCACCGTGGGGGCGCCGAAGCTGGTGCCCTGGGTCAGGACGAACTCCAGCAGTTTGATCACTTCGGGGTGGCGATGGCCCAGAATCATGGGACCCCAGGAGCCCACGTAATCGATGTATCGGTTGCCGTCGGAGTCGGTGATTCGGCAGCCGTCGGCCTTTTCGATGAACAGCGGCTCGCCGCCCACCGATTTGCAGGCCCGAACCGGGCTGTTGACGCCGCCGGGGATGACTCGGAGCGCCTCTTCGAAGAGTTTGCAGGAATTTTCGAGTTTCATGGCCGTCCTTTCGTCGGAATGGCGGAGAATTCAATGGGGGATGGGAGGGGAAATACAACCGAACGGACAACTTTTCAACCGTCGCGTGGCCTTCGGGCCGGAATTCAACCCCCCAAAGCCCAGTTTATGCCATTTAATCCGCTTGAATTTTTCCGAATCGTCTTCTATTATCTTTAAAACGGTATCCGATCCGCGCGGGAACGCCCCTAACGGATGGAATTCAGGATGGATTTTTTTCCGCTTTCCTCTCTCCGACCGCCCGGATCGGACGGGTTCCACCCCAAACGGCGGGAAAGGCAGCTATGATCCGACGAATCATCTCCGGCGGGCAATCCGGCGTGGAACGGGCGGCCCTGGACGTCGCCCACCGGCTGTTCATGGACTACGGCGGCTGGGTGGCCGGCTGGCTGGCCGAGGAAGACGAGAGCCTGATCCAGACCTATCGCCTGCACATCCTGCGGGAAGGCAATTACGTTCAGGTGACGGAACGCAACATTCTGGACGCCGACGGCGTGCTCATCATCGCCCAGGGCGAGCCCACCGGCACGGCCGGGTTGTACCGGCGGCTGGCGGAGCGCCACCGCATGCCCTGGTTCTACGTGGACCTGGACGCGATCCCGGCCTTCGAGGCGAGCCGCCAGATCGAGGCCTGGATCGGCAAGCACCGGATCGAGGCGCTGACGGTGACCGGGCCCCGGGAAAGCCGCACGGTGGACCTGTACCGGCTGACCCAGGACATTCTGGAAACGGTCCTCAAGCTCTCCCTCATCGAGCCGCGCCGCTACGAAATCGAATACCCGCCCGCGACGCCCACCGACCAGCGGCTCACCGAGTTCATTTCGCTTCCGCGCACCGTCCGGGAGGCGGTGGAGCTGTTGCGGGAAAGCCTCACCTTTCACGAGCGGAGCCGCATCGCCAATCTGTCCGAAGGCCGCATTCCGGAGCTGATGGGAACGCTGGGCGTTCACATCAAAAACGAGTTCCGTCTCTGGGGCGGCAACGAGGTGCTCATCGACGAATGCCGCGCCTTGGCCCGAAAACAGGCGGAAGACCCCGCCGCCGTCATCCTCCGGGCCCTTTGGGATTTGCTCCAGCATGCCGACGACGTGCTCCGGATCGTCAAATAATTCACTTCGCCCTGGCGATGATTTCTTTCCGGGACGGCCCCGCCCCGGCGATTTCGTCCCGTCTCCTTGCACCGGGAGCCCCATGAAATTCCTCGTCCATCTCGCCGACCGGGGCAAGCTCCCCGATTCGCTCATCCGACTGGGCATTCGTTTCCTCAACAGCCGACGGCTTCGCCAAGAGCGACGGGGAGGCGCGGAAACCGCCTTGGCGGCCAAGCAGCTTTTCATCGATTCCATGCGGAATTCCCCCGTGGCCCTGAACACCCGCGAGGCCAACGAGCAACATTACGAACTGCCGCCGGGCTTTTTCCGCAACGTGCTGGGCGCGCGGATGAAATACAGCGGCTGCCACTGGCCTCCGGGCGTCCGGGACTTAAACGCCGCCGAAGAGGCCATGCTCCGGCTCACCTGCGAGCGGGCCGGGCTGGCGGACGGCCAGGAGATTTTGGAGCTGGGCTGCGGCTGGGGGGCGATCACGCTCTGGATGGCGGAGAATTACCCGGAAAGCCGGATTCTGGCCATGTCCAACTCCGGCCCCCAGGGCGACCACATCCGCGCCGCGGTCGAGGCCCGGGGATTGGGCAACGTGGCGGTGGTCACCGCCGACATCAACGATTTCGACCCGGGCCGCCGTTTCGACCGGGTGGTTTCGGTGGAGATGTTCGAGCACGTCCGGAACTGGCCGTTGCTGATGTCCCGGATTGCCGGATGGCTGAAGCCGGAGGGACGGGTGTTCATCCACGTCTTCACCCATCGGGAGTTCGTCTATCCCTACGAAATTTCCGGCGAAGACGACTGGATGGGCCGCCATTTTTTCACCGGCGGGATCATGCCGTCGGACGACCTGTTCCTCCGCTTTCCCGAAGACCTGATCGTGGAAGGCCACTGGCGCGTCAACGGTCGCCACTACGCCAAAACCGCCGACGCCTGGCTGGCCAACATGGACGCCAAGCGGGAGACCATTCGCCCCCTCATGGCCGAAGTTTACGGCGAAGAGAACGCCGATCTCTGGTTCCAGCGCTGGCGAATCTTCTTCATGGCCTGTTCGGGGTTGTGGGGATATCGGCGCGGAGAAGAATGGATGGTTTCGCATTACCGGTTGCGGGGGCGGTAAAGTTTCAGATTTTATTGGATATTATGGAGATCAGTGCATGAACGAATATACGGCGATTATCGCCCGGGAAGATGATTGGTGGATCGGTTGGATTGAAGAAATTCCAGGCGCCAATGCCCAAGAAAAAACGCGGGAGGAATTACTGGTCAGCTTGAAAGAGGCCGCCAGAGATATTCTGGCGCTTAGGCGAGAACAGTCCAAAAAGGAAATGAAGCAAAATTTTGAAGAAGTTCGCTTGGCGATATGAAGCGAAAGGAGCTGATCCGCCATCTCCAGAAAAATGGTTGTGAATTATTGCGGGAAGGGGCTCGCCATTCGATTTGGCAGAATACCCGAAATGGGAATATGACGGCGGTCCCCCGTCATGGCGAGATAAAGGATATAATGGCTCGGAAAATCTGTAAGGATTTGGAAATTGAAAAACCTTGATTTGGGAAAAATTATCAATTGATTTCTACTTTTCGCCAAGTGTCGTACAATCGTCAACCCTTAAAAGGGCCAAAAAAGTTCCAAAGGGGAATGGAGAAAGGGGGAGGAAATGACGCCAAGGGAGCTTAAAGACGAAATTGAAAAATTGGATGTTTCCGATAAAATTTCCCTAATTGCGGATATTTGGGATTCCATCGCCCGGCAAAATCAACAGCTCCCATTGCCCGAATGGCAACGAAATGAGCTGGATCGACGGTACCAGGAATTTACGGCTGGAAAGCAAAAGCTGCACGATTGGAAATCGGTCCATGAAGGATTGCGGAAGCAGTACCCTTGAAAATTCGGTACACCGATCGTTCTCGGGAGGATATCGAGATTGCGGTTGTCTGGTATGAGAAACAGCGGGCAGGACTTGGGATGGAGTTTTTGGATTCCGCGGAATCCGCTTTGGAACGGATCGGCCGGTTTCCCGAAATCTATCCCTTCCGGTATTCAAAATATCGTGGATGTCCGATAAAAAGATTTCCTTTCATTTTGTTCTATACTATTGAAGACAGGGCCATCATCGTGCATTCTTTTTTTGACAGCCGCCAAGACCCGGTCAAGAGGCCGTGAAGACGATTATTGGCTCAAAAAGGCCCAAGGCATTTTAAAACCTCGCATCAGGTCGCCAACACCTCCCCAATCACCCCCCCCAACGACAGCACCTCGAACGGCCCCTTCTCCGCCACCGCCGCCACCGTTTTCGGGCACGAATCCGTCAGCCAGAAGCGGTAAAAGTCGGCGTCCAAAAATTTCTCCCAAGAATTTTCGGGAAACACGCCGTGGGTCACGTAGGCGCTGACCCGTTCGGCACCGGCGTCCCGCAACGCCTCGGCGCAGCGCAGCAGCGTCCCCCCCGTCATCACCAGGTCGTCCACGATCACCACGTGCCGCCCCTCCGGCTCGCCTTCCTGGATGGTCACCACCCGCTTGTCCCCCTGCCGGATTTTGTGGCACAGGATCATGTGGCGCTCCGGAAACATGCCGCCGAACCGCTTTTGCGCGCCCTCGTCCGGGAAGGCGATGGCCGCCTCGTCGTCGTCCCTCAATCGTTCCCGGAGCAGCGGAATGGCCGTTTCCAGCCGGGGAATCACCGCGTCGGTAAAATAAAACCGTTCCTGAAGCGCGTGGATGTCGAAGATCACCACCTGGGCCGGGCCGCTGATGGTGAACGGCGTCAGGGACAACATCCGCGCCAGGCTCGACGCGGTGGCCACCTGTCCCTCCAGGTCCACCCGTTCCATGGTGCCCACCGGGTAAAAGGGCAGCGCGATGGTCAGGGAGCGGACCACCAGACGGGGAATTTCGAAAATCACCGATAGCTGGCGGAAAATCTCGGCGGGGGTGTCCAGGCTGGCCAAAAAGGCCACGTCCTGGTTCCGCAGGGATTTGACGCTTTCAATGCGAAGATTGGGAAAGCCGTCCCGGAAGGATTCCCAGGCCACCTCGCCAAGTTGGATGTCGGGATGGCCGGCCGCGATGTTCTCGGCCAATTTCGCCATTTGGGGGCAGTGGAGCAGATGAATCATGGGACGCCTGCCTTTCCTCCGAAAAATCTTAGGGCGAATCGATCTCGCACCCGCCGGTAAACCCGTCCGCGCAGAAGCAGTTGGTCAGCGAGCCGGATCGGCCGTCGATCTCCACCGCCACGGTCAGGTCGTGGGCGCCCTGGCGCTTGGGCGAGCAGTACTCCAGAATGTAGTTGCTGTTCACGTCGGCGGTGATGGAGCGGGCCACCGCCTGGAAATTGCTCACCAAGCCGTCCAGGTTGTCGGACTTGAAAAAACCTTCCGCCCCCAGCCGGGCCAGGACCCCTTCGTCGGTGTCGTCTCCCAGGCCGATGGTGTAGATGGAAATCTCGTCTTCGGCGTTTTGGACCGCGTTCAGCGCGTCGTCCAGGGTGCGTCGAGCGGCCTGGTCCATCCCATCGGTGAAAACAACCAGCGAACCGGCGGACACGGCGGAGGAGGCCCGGTTCACCTCGTCCCGAACCCGGTTGACCCCCTGGATCACCGCGCCGTACAGATTGGTGGACCGGTCCTCGCTCAATTCGGCGTTCAGGCTCTCGATGCCCGTGTTCAGTTCGTCAATGTCGGCGGTGAAATTCACCAGCGGATGGAGATCGGCCGCGCCGTCGAACCATTGAATGGCGGTGCGGAACGCCCCGAAATCGGCTTCATTGGGCCGGGCCATGATCTGGCCGATGAAGGTCTGGGCCGCCTCTTGCAAACGGGCCAGGGTGTTGGTCTGGATCACGCTGCCGCTCAGGTCCAGCAGCAACAGCGTCTGGGCCGTGAACGCGCCGGGCTTTGGGCGGATGGTCTGCCGGCTTTCAAACGGCGAGATTTCCTGGCCGTTTTCACGAATCGTGAACGTGGTGGCCGGGATGTCTGGCAGCGGGGCGCCGTCGGTTTCCTCCAGCTTAAAAAAGAGGGTGACGTTGGCCGGTTGTTCCACCTCCTGGTCCTGAAAAATGAACACGATGCCGTCGTCTTCGATCTCCGGCCCGCCGACGCATCCGCAATCGGCGTTGTTCCCGCCGTCGTCTCCGCCCCCGCCGCCGTTGTCGTCGCTGCTGCTGCACCCGCCCAAAAGCAGGGCGAAGCAGATGAGCATCCCGATCATCCATGGGCCCTTGTCCCGTCTCATTGCCTGGCTCCCCGGAAAGAAGTGGAAGGTGTTTTGATTTTTTTCGATTACTACGGAACCCCTCCGGAAATCAACCGGCGTCCCGGGTCGGAGCGGTCGTCCGG
>JBKHDD010000228.1:0-6879 GCA_046541515.1 Desulfococcaceae bacterium | reverse complement strand
ACGGCCCGCTTCAGGGCGGCGGGCAGATTCAGTTCCACGGCGGTCGGTTCCGGCGCGGCCGGCGAAGGTTCTTCGGCCCGATCGGATTGCGGCGGCGCGACCGCCCCGGACGAATCGGCGACCGGAACCGGGCCGCCTTTCAACGCCTCCGAATCGGAATCCGGCCCCCCCGTCGGCCGGGCGGGGGCGTTATCCAAAATCAGTTCCAAACCGGCCCGGCGCCCGGGGTCCAGGGCCGCGACCCGCGCCATGGCGGTTCGGGCCGCGGCGGCGTTGCCCAGCCGGTGAAACGCCAGGGCCTGAATTTCGAAGGCTTCGGCGTGGGCCGGATGGACCGCCCAGGCCCGCTGGGCGAAAAAGACGGCGGATTCGGGCCTCCCCTTTTCCAGCCATGCCCGGGCCAGCCCGGCGTAGGCGTCGGCGGCTTGCCGGATCCCGGCCTCCGCGGCTTTCTGGAACGCGCCCATGGCCGCCTCCCATTCCCCCCGGGCCAGCCGGGTCCGGCCTTCTTCCAGGGGGGCCCGCTCTTCCCCGGCGCCCTCTCCGGAATCCGGCGGATCGGCGGCGGGAGACGAAAAACCCGGAATGGTCGCCGGTTCCGCCGCGCGAGGCGAGAGGTCTTCCACCGAACCGGGTTCGGCGGCGGGGGGCGAATCGAGGGGGGAAAAACCATCGGGAACCGGGTCCGGCGGTTCGGCCGCCGGGGCGTTCGCCCAACCGGCGTTGGCCGGCGGCGGAACCGCCATTTCCACCACCGGGCCGGCGGCCGCGAAGGCGGAAACCTCCCCGGGCACCAGCCGAACCTCCTGGATGTCCGGCAACGGGAGCGCGTCGAAGGGCCGGGGCCCCGCCTCGTCCCGAACCTCGATGGGTTCGGGCGGCCGGTTTTCCCGAAAGCGCCGCCACGCCGCCTCGAACCCTTGTTCCAGATTCCGGGCGAAGCGGGCCGTGTCGAACAGCGGGTGGGTTCCCCGATTTTCCAAAAGCCGCGCCCGGACGGCGGCCAGCGCGTCGGGATCCCGGGCCAGCCGGAGGGCCAGGGCCTCGTATCCGGCCAGATCGTCGGCCACCAGCTCCGGCAGCCCCGCGGCCCGAAGCAGGCTGGCCGAAACCCGGGAGGCGAAATGGGGGCCGGTCAGGGTCACCACCGGCAGACCGGCCCACAGGGCGTCGCTGGTGGTGGTGTGGCCGTTGACGATGAAGGTGTCCAGCCCCAGGTCGGCCAGCCGGTGCCGGGCCAAATGGGCGTCCTTGGGCATGGGGCCGCAGCAGACGATCCGCTCGCCCGAAACCCCCCGGGCCTCGGCCGCTTCCCGAAGACGGGTTTCGGCGGCCTTGCTCCGGGGCAGCAGCCACAGCACGCTTCCGGGCACGGCGCCGAGCAGCCGCATCCAGATGTCGAAAACCTCCGGCGTCAATTTGTACACCTGGTTGAAGGAGCAAAAAACGAAGGCGTCCTCGGGCAGGTCGAACTCTTCCCGGGAAAAGGCCCGGTGGGCGATGGGCTGCCGGTCGTCGTTGATCTGATAGGCGTGGGGCATGTAGATGGGTTGTTCGGAATAAAACGGCAGGTGCGCCTCGGGCGTGATGATCCGGTCGGTGACCACGTAGTCGATGAATTCGGCGCCCGTGGTGCAGGGAAAGCCCAGCCATTCGATCTGGATCGGCGCGGGCCGGAGGGCGGTGATTTCCAGCCGGTTGTCCTTGGTGTACCCCTTGAGTTCCACCAGGATGTCCACCTCGTCTTCGTATATCCTTTGGGCGGCCGCCTCGTGGGACAGGGCCGCGATGTCCACGAAACGGTCGCAGTCCTCCCGAATCCGCCGGCCGTAGACGCTGGCGTCCTTCTTGCCGTAGGAATAGCAGTGAATCCGGAACCGGTTCCGGTCGTGGCGGCCGAACAGCCCCAGCATGAGGTGGGCGGTGGCGTGGTTGTAAAAATCGTTGGACAGGTAGCCGACGGTCAGCTTCTCCCGGGAAACGTTCCGGGCCGACAGGTCGAAGGAACGGCCCGCGCCCTTCATCCGGCGCGCCACCTCCCGGCTCCAGCTGGCGGCCACCGCGAAATTCCGCTCGGGGTCGCCGGTGCGGGTCAGGCTGGTGAAGGGCGATTCGGCCGGACGGCGTCCCTCGGCCAGGGCCTTTTCCGTCAGCCGGTCCAGGGCCGCCCCGGTTTCGCCCGCCTTTTCCCACATGCAAAACTGCTGATACAGATAGATGACGCCGTTGTAGGCCCGGTCCATGTCGGGCTGAACGGCCACCGCCTTTTCGTAGGCCTCCATGGCCTTTTCGTTCTTGCCGGAACTTTTGTAGGCCAGGCCGAGGTTGTTGAACCCCTCCGCGAAGCCGGGGGCGATCTCCACGGCTTTCTGGTAGCAGCGGATGGCCTCGGCGCTGTCGCCCCGGGATTCGTGGACGTTGCCCAGGTTGTTCCAGGCTTCGTGGGAATCGGGCTTGATCTCCAGCACCCGGCGGTAGCGGGACTCGGCCTCTTCCAGCCGGCCCAGGCCGTGAAGGACGGCGCCCATGTTCCCGTGGGCCGCGATGGAATCGGGTTGCAGGGCCAGCACCCGCTCGTAGCCGGCCAGGGCGCCCTCGGCGTCGCCGGCCGCCTGCCGGGCCCGGGCCTCGGCCAGCAGCTTCGCCGCGGAAGAAGCCCCCTCCCCGCCGGAATCGACGGGGCGAATGGTCGCGGACGGCAGATCCAGCGGAATGGCGGGCCCGTCGCCGTCGGGGATTTCCAGGGGCCGGGCCGATCGTCCCGCGGCCCGATCGTCCCGGACGGAAAGGAAGGCCCGCTCCAGGTTCCGGACGAACCGGGTCGTATCGAACAGCGGGCAAACCTTCCGATTTTCGGCCAGTTTCGCACGGATGGCCCGCAGTTCATCGGGATGGGTCGCCAGCCGCACCGCGGTTTCCTCGTAGGCCTCCGGGTCCGCGGCCGCCAGTTCGGGCAGACCCGCCGCCGACAGCAGCCCGGCCGCCACCCGGGAGGCGAAATGGCCGCCCTTCACCGCCACCGCCGGCACCCCGGAGCGGAGAATGTCGCTGGTGGTGGTGTGGCCGTTGACCGGAAACGGGTCCAGCGCCAGATCGGCCAGTTGCTGCCGGGCCAAATGCTCGGCCTTGCCGATCCGTTCGGCGAAAACGAGCCGATCCGGGTCCAGACCCCGGTCTTCCGCCGCCCGGCGAAGGTTGGCCTCGGCCGCCGCGTTGCACCGAAGCAGCCACAGAACGGCGCCGGGAACCCGGCGGAGAATGGAGGTCCAGCGGTCGAACAGGGCGGCCGTGATCTTGTAGCTCTGGTTGAAGGAGCAGAAGACGAACCCGGTTTCGGGAAGGCCGGCCGCGGCCCGGTCAGGCGGCGATCCCACGGGGCCGAAGGCCTCGTTGGCCTGATAGGTGTGGGGCAGGTAGATCGGCCGCTCGGTGAAGAACGCGGCGTGTTCCGGAGGCAGGACGACCCGGTCGGCGAGAATGTAGTCCATGAAGGCGGCGCCGGTGGTTCCGGGATAGCCCAGAAAGGCGATCTGGATCGGCGCGGGCCGAAGGGCGAAAATCTCCAGCCGGCTGTGGAGGGTGTGGCCCATCAGGTCCACCAGAATGTCCACCCCGTCCGCCCGGATGGCCCGGGCCGCGTCGGGGTGGCTCAGGTCCCGGATGTCGAGAAAGCGATCCGCGTCCCGCTGGATCCGGCGGCGGTAGGGGCTGCCGTCGTCGGGTCCGTGGGAATAGACGTGGACCCGGAAACGGTCCCGGTCGTGGGCCCCGAAAAGCCCCTGCACCAGGTGGCCCACCGGATGGTCCTGGAAATCGTGGGAGAGGTAGCCGACCACGACGGGGCCGTCCTTTTCGGACGGCCCATGGGTAAAGGGCGGCATCATCCCCGCCGCGACCTGCTCGATTCGGGCCGCGTGCATTCGGGCCACGGCCAGGTTCCGGGCCGGATCTTCGTGGCGGGTCAGGTTCTCGAAGGGGCTTTCCCCGGGAACGGCGCCTTCCCGGAGGCATTGGTCGGTTCGGGCGTCCAGCCGGGGAAGGAGCCGGTCCATTTTGGCCCATTCGCAGGCATACTGCAACTGGTGGACCAGGGCCGCCAGGGCCTGTCCGTTTTCGGGCCGATCTTCCAGAACCCGCCGAAATTCGGCGATGGCCTCCGCCGCCAGCCCCTTTCGCTTCAGCGCGTGCCCCAGGTTGAGCCGGGCTTCGGCGTGGTCGGGATCGGCCGCCAAAATCGACCGGTATTCGGAAATCGCGCCGTCGATGTCGCCGTCGAGCTGGCGCAGGTTGGCCAGGTTGAACCGGGCCACGAGGTAGTCCGGCTGAGTTCGAACAGCCCTGGAGTAGGCGGATCGGGCCTTTTCCAGGTCGCCGAGGTCCTGGTGGATATTGCCGATATTGTTGTGGGCCTTGACCAGTTTCGGATCGAATTCCAGGGCCCGCCCGTAGGCGTCGATGGCCTCCGGAAACCGTCCCCGGGCCCGGTGCAGGCCGCCCAGGCGGAAATATGGTCCGGGGGATCGGGGGGCCTGTTCCCGGGCGGTTTCAAACTCGGCCTCGGCCTCGTCCAGCCGCCCGAGGGCCTGCAGCAGCGTGCCCAGGTTCAACCGCGCCTTCACGTAATCGGGTTTGACCCGCAGCGCCTCCCGATAGCATTCCTCGGCCGCGCCCGCGTCCTCCAGGTCCCGGTACAGATTCCCCAGGTTGAACCGGGCCTGGGCATGACGGGGGTCCCGCTCCAGCAGCCGCCGGTAGGTGGCGGCGGCCTCGCCTTTTTGTCCCGATTCGGCCTGGGCCACGGCCAGGTTGAAAAGAAACACCGGATTTTCCGGCGAAGCCCCCAGGGCCCGGCCGATGTGTTCCACGCAACCGGCGTGGTCGCCCCGCTGATGGAGCAAAAGCCCCAGCAGGTGAAGCGCGTCGGGATGGCCGGGCGCTTCGGCCAGAACCTCCCGGTACAGGACTTCCGCCCGGTCTCCCCGCCCCTCCTGGTGAAGGGCGACCGCCTCGTTGAGCCGCCCGGGAATATCCACGGCCTTCTTCGCGGATTTCGGGGCGGGCGCCGGCGCCCGCCTGGCTCTACGTTTCGACATGACACTCCCGAAAACGGTCCAGCAACGGACCCAGATGTTTTTCGTAACGCCGCCAGCGCTCCACGCTGCCGCGATAGATGGGCTCCCGCACCTGCTGGACGCTGGCGGTGGAAACGTCCCGCCGGGTTCGATGAAAATCCAGGCAGCGCTCGTCCCAGTCCAGGCCCAAAAACGCGATCATCTCCCGGCTGACCGCCTCCTGCCGCGCCACCAGGTCTTCGTATCCAACGTCCAGCACGGGAAGGGGGAGCACCTCGCGCCAATGGGCCATGAGCCGGCGGTATTGGAGGTAGTAGTCCGCGATGTTCTCCAAATCGAAGGCGTAGGCCAGCCCCCCGGAAAAATTCTGGAAATAGATGGAAAGCGCGGTGTCGGCGGGGTTTCGGACGCAGTGAACGACCCGGCAGCCGGGAAACATCAGGGAGAGCAGGCCCAGGTGGAAAAAATTCTGGGGCATCTTGTCGGTGACCCGTCGGGCGGCCGGAGCGAGGCGTCGCAGCCGCGCCAAATAATGCTGGGCCGCCGCGTCCATGTTCCGGACGGACATCCGCGACAGGCAGGCGGGATAGGGAAGCCCGCCCCCAAGGTTGCCCGGCAGGTTCCGCGCGATTTTGGGGATGTCCGGCAACTCCCCGGCCCCGTGCGCCCGGGGATGGCTGGCCAGAATCTGTTCCACCAGGGAGGTGCCGGATCGGGGCATGCCCACGATGAACACCGGCGTTTCGGAACGGTTTACCGCCCGGGGAAGCCGGGCTTCGTAGCCCCCGTCGAAATGATGGATCAGACTCGTCACGGCCTGTTCGTGCCGCGCCGGATCGAAACGGGGCGGCCGCAGACGGTTGGCCCGGCGGCAGTGGTCGAACGCCTCGTCATATCGGCCCGCCCGGTCCAGCAGGGCCGCGAGGCTGAAATGGAGCTGGCGTCGCTGGTCGACGTCGGCGGGATTTCCCGCCAAAATCCGTTCCAGCAGCCCGATCGCCTCCGAATGGTGTCCAAAACGGCGGGCGAGTTGGGCGTAGGCGATGGCCACGTCGTAATTGTCGCCGCCCGCCTCCACCAGGGGACGGATCAGGGCCAGGGCCGCCTCGAAATCGCCCCGTTTCATCAGGGCCTTGGCCTCCCCGGCGGCGGCCCACGGAAGCCCCGGCGCCAGCCGCCGGGCCTCGCGGTAGGCCGCGATGGCGTCGTCCACCCGGCCCTGATCGTTGCGGATGTTGCCGAGATTGACGTGGGCCAGAACGTAATCGGGGCGCAACCGCACCGCCCGAGCGTAGGCCGCGGCGGCGTCGTCGATTTTGCCCATGTCCTTGAACAGGTTGCCCAGGTTGTTGAACGCGTCGGCGTACCGGGGATTGCGCCGCACCGTTTCCTTGAAAACGGAAAGGGCCTCTTCATATTGCCCCAAATCCCGCAGGGCGCAGGCCTTGCCGCAAAGGGCCTCGGACAGTTCCGGTTCGGCGGCCAGCGCGGCGTCGTAGGCGGAAAGGGCCTCGGCCGGTTTTCCCAGCATTCGAAGGGCGTTGCCCCGGGCCAGAAGGATGGCGGAATGGCCGGGATGGTGGACCAGGGCCCGATCCAGAATCTCCAGGGCTTCGGAATGGCGTCCCATGCCGCTCAATACGATTCCCAGGTTCCGAAGCGCGTCCACGAAACGGGGATCGATCTCCAGCGCCTCCCGGTAGGCCGCCTCGGCCTCTTGGGGACGGCCGGCCGACTTCAGGGCGTTGCCGAGATTGGAGTGATAGGAAGCCGCACCCGGATTCCGTTCGATGGCCCGCCGAATCAA
>JBKHDD010000227.1:0-6899 GCA_046541515.1 Desulfococcaceae bacterium | reverse complement strand
TCCACCCCCCGCAAAAACACATACGCCACGCCCCCGAAGTGCTTTTCGTAGTCGTATCCCGGCAGCCGCGTCCGCAGATACTGATCCAGCGCCACGGCGTAGATGTGGTATTGCAGGATGTAGAAATGGTCGGCCATTTCCCGTTGAAGCGCTTCGAAGCCGTAATCCGCCGGCGAATCGCCGAGGTGGTTGGATTTCCAGTCCAGCAGGTACCAGCGGCCGTTGTGGCGGAAGACCAGGTCGATGAAGCCGCGCATGAAGCCTTTGATTTCGCCGAAGGAGAGCCGGGCCACCCGGTCCGGGAAATCCGCCGGGACCGCGCCGCCCGCCGCCGGGCGAATCGCTTCGGCCAGCTTTTCCGGCGTCAGCGCCTCCAGCGGGAAGAAGAAATCCATCTCCACCAGACAATCCGTCCCCGGCACGGAAAGCAGGGAAAACCGTTCCTCCTCCGGACTCCCAAGCGGTCCAATGGACACTTCGCGCACCCGCTCCACCATGTCCGTCAACGGTTCCACCCACTCCGGCCCGTAGGCGAACCGGCGTAACGTCGCGGTCACGGTTTCGGAAATCGTTTCCCGGTCGTCCTCGGCAAAACCGATTTTCTCCAGCATGGCGTGCAGGCAGGTGCCCGCCCGCGCCCCTCGGGGAAAGGTGAAAATGGTATGCTCCGCCGCCGGGACGGGGCGGGGCGGTTCCGGGGCGAAATCCCTGTCTCTGGGATCTGCCGATGTGGAAGGGTCCCGGACCAAGCCGGAAAAGCTGGAAATCCGGAAATCCGAGGATATCCAACCATTGAAACCTCGGCAGGTCAGTGCCGCCTCCGCCTTTCCGTGGGCCTTGTACGGAATGCCCGCCGCCTTGGGCAGGTCTTGCACCGCGATGACCTCCCGGGCCGCTTTCACCGCTTGGTCCAGTTCGGCCGCGAGCTGGCGATCCTCCAGCCCCTCGAAATAATCCTCCAGCGGTCCCAGCAAATCTTCGGCCTCCGCGTTCACATCCGCCCCGTGGAACAGCCAGGCCGGCGCGGAGGTTCCCGCCTCGTTCAATTTTCCCCAAACGAAATAGCAGCGGTGCCGGGCCCGGGTCAGCGCCACGTAGAGCAGCCGGAGGTTTTCCGCCAGGGTTTCGCGCCCCGCCTGGATTTCGTGGTCCGCTTTTTCCGGGGAGCCCAGATCGATGAACACCTCCCGGCCGTCGCCATGATAGAGGATCGGGTCTCGCGGTTGCGAGCCCTCCCAGGCGAAGGGGCAGAAGACCACCGGGTATTCCAGCCCCTTGCTTTTGTGGATGGTCACCAGCTTCACGGCGTCGGCGTCGCTTTCCAGGCGCAGCGGGTGTTCCTCGACCCGGCGGCCGGTGTTGCGCCGTTGCTCGTCCAGCCATTTCACCAGTCCGGCCATGTCCAGCCCGGCGGAATTGCCCGCGTGGTGGACCAGCTCCGACAGGTGCAGCAGATTGGTGCAGCGGCGTTCCCCGTCGGGCAGCTCCATCAGCCGGGGCAGGACCCCCTTCTCCCGGGCCAGGGCCCGGAACATCCGGATAAAACCGCTGCGCCGCCACAACTGGCGCCAGGCGTTGAACCGGTCCAGCCATGATTCCCAGCTGGTCTCGTCGGTTCGCAACGTCTCCAGCCCGGCGCCGTCCACGCCCATCATGTCGGTCGCCAGGGCGGAGCGAATCCGGCGCTCGTTCCGGGGCGACGCAACGGCGGCCATCACCCGGCCCAACTCCTCGGCCTCGGGGGTGTCGAAGATGTCCCCCGTGCCGTGGAGCACCGCCGGAATCCCCAGCGCGAACAGCGCCCGCTGAACGTGTCCCGCCTCCCGGTTGGTCCGCACCAGCACCGCGATGTCGCCGGGCGCCAGCGGCCGTACCCGGCGGGTTTCCTCCTTTCCCTTCGGAGGGGCGTCCACCACGGCCTCTCCCCGGTCGGCCAAGTTCAGCAGCCGGGAAATTTCCGCCGCCGTTGCGGCGGGGAGGGCGTCCCGGGCCGCGCCCTTGGTCATTTTGGGCGGGGCTTTTCCGCTCTTCCACTCCCCGCCGGCCACCCGCCAGATTTGAAACGGCGCCGCCTCCGCCTCCGAGAGCCGGAGAATTTCCCGGTCGGGCCGGTCGGCCGGGTCCACCGGTTCGAAGGGGATGTCCTCGAAAATGAAGGCCCGATCCCGGGCCTGGAAAATCGTGTTCACCGCCGCGACCAAATCGGGCTCGGAGCGCCAGTTGCGGCCGAGGGTGTAGGCCGCGTCGGCCTTTTCCTTGGCGTGGAGGTAGGCGAAGATGTCCGCCCCGCGAAAGCCGTAGATGGCCTGCTTGGGATCGCCGATGAGGAACAGAACGTGGTCCGGACCGCCGAACAGGGTGTGGAAAATTTCGTACTGGACCGGGTCGGTATCCTGAAATTCGTCGATGAGCGCCGCTTGATACCGCCCCCGAATCCGCTCCGCCAGGGCCGGGCCGCCGTCCAGGTTTCCCTCCTCCCGCAGGGCGTTTCGGAGATGGACCAGCAGATCGTCGAAGGACAAGACGTTCCGCCGGGCTTTGCGCGTCTCCATCTCCTCGCGCGCCCAGGCCAGGAAATTGACCTTGAGCAGCGTCAGCCGCTGGTCCATGGCCTCCACCGCGGCCAGCCGGGTCGCCTCCACCGCCGCGCAGGCGTCGAAGACCGGATGGGCGGGCGGGGTTTTATCTTTGTTGGTCCTGGAGGCGAGCCATTCGGGCGTGAAGCGGGCCACGTCATCGGGCATGGGAGACAGGGACGGCCCTTCCGCCAGATAGGCGTCCATGGCGGCGGGCATTCGGGCCCGGATGTTCTTGTTGTAGCCGGTTCCCTTGAGATTTTTGCCGGCAACCGAGTCGTTGATGGCCTGGACCGCTTCCGCCCCGTGATCCGCCCACAACGCCGCCAGCGTATCGAACGCCGCCCGCCAGTCCGCCTCGGCGCTTCCGGGATCGGGCGGCGGCGTCGGTTCGGGCATGAGGTGCAAATCGGGATAAGAGATGTACCGGCCGAGATTTCCCAAAAAGCTCTCGGGACCGGTGACCGATTTCCGGCGAATATGCTCCAAAAAAGCCGGGGACTCGTCGTAAAAGTGATTCCGCCAGAAATCGGCCGCCAGTTCGCGGAAGAGATCGTCCTGGGATTGGACCAGCTCCGTGTCGAAGAGCGCCCCGCTTTCGAAGGCGCATTCGCTCAACATCCGGTTGCAGAAGCCGTGGATGGTGAAGATGGCCGCTTCGTCGAAATCGCGCACCGCCGCCCGCAGCCGCCGGAGGGCGGTTTCCTTTTCCGGCCAGTTGTCGGATTCCGCGAGGGAACGGAGGACCGGGTCGCCGTCCGTTTCCGCCAGGAGAAAGGCGATGGCCTCCCGCAATCGGCCGCGGATTCGGCCTTTCAGCTCTTCGGTGGCGGCCTCGGTGAAGGTGACCACCAGCAGCCGGTTGATGGGAATGGCGGATTCCACCACCAGCCGCAACACCAGGGCCGCGATGGTGAAGGTCTTCCCGGTTCCGGCGCTGGCCTCGATCAGATTGGTCCCGGACAACGGGGTCCCGGCGATGTCGAAACGGTTCATGGTTTCCTTGCCGTTTTAAAAATGGCGATGGCGGTTAGGCGCAATATCGTTCATTTTGGAATTTCAGGCGATTTGCTTGGAAGAACATACCGTTTTCGCCGCCAGGGGATGAATCCCCTGGCTCATCCCTGAAAAGCACCCTAAAGGGCGCTCGCTTCCGTTGAACGTGGAATTGAAAAAAATGGGGAGCCCGCTTTAGCGGGCTTTTTCGGTGTCAGCCGGAGGATTTATCCTCCGGCGCGTTGCCCGGATGGAACTTAAATTTTCGCAAATCGCCTTAAATGGCCAATCGTGCCGGATTGACCCGGGGCGTATGCAATACGCCCCTACAATTTTTTCTCAACGGTATTGCGTTCAGGCGGCAAAATCATCCAGATGATCGGTCAGCGGTCCGAATACCCGCGTGACGATTCCTTCGAAATCGGGGCCGATGGGGTCTTCGTGGGCAAAGCAGCGGGTGAAATAGGGGGACTTTTCCTTTTCGCCGGAATAATATCCGCCTTCCCACTTGCTTCGCGCCTTCTGGAGGGCATAATCGGCATCCTTTCCTTTCAGAAACCGATAGTGGGCGTATTCCCACCCCGATTCCGGGAAAAACGGCAGCGGACGTTTCAGGCCGTCGGCGTACAGTGCCAGAAGCGTCATCAGGTATCCCTCCGGTTCCGCCACGGGCCGAAATCCGAAGGACGTGCCGCCGTCGCCGATGACCCGGGTGGCTTTGGGAAGGCCCTCGCCGCCGCACAGGTTCAACAGCAGATGGTCGATCCAGGCGGCGACGTAGTCTTTGCCCTTCAGCTTGGCGGGTCGGTAACGGACCATGGCCTCGGGATAGAGGTTTCCGATTCTCCCCGACAGCCGGAAGCCGTTTCCGGACCAGCTCACCGCCAGCGGCTCCAGCGATCCGCCGGCGACGTGGGGCCGGACCCGCCCGGCCAGCTCTTCCACCGCCGTCCGCACCTGGTCGAAGGCCACCGTCCCTACCGTCCCGTGGGGCAGGGCCCCGGCGGCCCGCAGCGTCTCGAAGCGGGCTTCCAGGGATTCGTCCCGCAGGCGGCGGTGGAGCAGATCGGCTTTGAGGCCGTATCCCGCGAGCGCGTCCACCTCGAAAGGCTCGTCTTCCTCCACCAGGTCCTCGTCGGCTTCCAGAAACACGTCCAGCCGTTGGTTCAGCAGAAACTTGGCGGGATCGCGAAAAAAGCGGCCCAAAACGGCCACGTCCAGATCGAAAAAGGCCGGTTCCGGTTCCGGCAGCGATTTCGGGAGGAATGGGGCCGGGGGCGTCCGGTCCGCCTGCAACCGGTGGGCGGTTTCGCAATTGCCGTCGGAAAAACTGAAAAAGCGGGGGGTGAAACCGTTCTCCCCGCCCCGGAAATAGGCCGGGCTGAAGGCTTGCAGGGGATGGCGGAATTCGATCCGGTTCCGGAGCAGGTCGCCGCCGTCCGCGTCCCGGAATCCGGCGGCGATCACGTCGGTCAGCTCGCTCACCAGCACCGAGGGCGGCATTTCGGTGTTGTCCCGGATGTTCTGGCCCACGTAGCTGATGTAGAGCTTGTCCCGGGCGGAGAGCAGCGCCTCCAGAAACAGATACCGGTCGTTGTCCCGGTTGGTCCGGTCGCCCGGCCGGGGTTTTTGGGCCATGAGGTCGAAGCTGACCGGCCGGTGGGGCCGGGGGAAATCCGAGGAGTTGAGCCCCACCAGGGCGATGATCTTGAACGGAATGCTCCGCATGGGCAGGGTTCGGCAAAAGGTGACGCCGCCGGTGATGAAGCCCGCGCCGAAGGGGTCCTTGTCCAGCTCCGTGGCCAGATAGGCCCGCAGGACCGCCGGCTCCAGCGGCGTGTCCAGTCCCGCCGCTTCCGATCCTTCGGACAGGTCCACCAGGGCCTGGCGCACGAGCTGCACCTCCCGTTCGGTCTCCTCTTCGGGCAGAAAAAAGGCGTCCAGCAGGGCCTCCAGCGCTTCGGCCCATTCCGCCGGGGTCCGGGGCGTTTCCATCTCCCGGAGCCGGGTGAACAGCGCGTGGGTGAAGGCGAGAAAAGGCCCCAGCGCCGCGGCGGCGTTGCCCTCCACCCCGTCCAGCGGGAGGATGCCGCCGAACATCCGATCCGCCTCGCCGGGGCGCATGGCGTAGCCCAGCAGCAGCCGGTCCAGGCCGGCGCGCCAGGTGTGGTCTCCGATCTTCGGCAGGCCCAGTTCCGCCCGGTTTTCCGCGTCGATGCCCCAGCGGATGCCCGCGTCCCGAATCCAGCCCCGGATCGCCTCCAAATCGGCGGCGGATTCCAGCCCGAACCGGCGGCGCACCGGCGGGGATTCCAGCAGGTCCAGCACCCGCCCGGCCCGGAACCGGCCCCCGGCCATGTCCAGCAGCTCCAGAAAGGTGGAGACGACGTGGCTTTCCTCCCGGATTTTCCGGTCGGCGATGCTGAAGGGAATTCGCCGGGGATCGCCGAAGTCCCGCTCGAAAACGGCCTGGATGTAGGGCGCGTATTGCTGCACCTCCGGAATCATCACCAGCACGTCCCGGGGGCGAAGCGCCTTGTCTTCCTCGAACATGGCCAGCAGCCGGTCGTGGAGCACCTCCACCTCCCGCATGGGGCCGTGGCAGATGTGAATCTGGACCGAATCGTCGTCCGGGTCCACCGGCGTCTTCCGGGCCTCGCGTTCCTCCGGGCTAAACGGACCGTTTTCCGCCCCGTTTCCGTTTCCGTCCTCGGCGTCCGGCCGCTCCCGCAGGTGGAAGATGTCCGATTGCAGGGCGGTGAGCAGCGAGGTTTCTTCCGGGGCCAGGTCGAGTTCGAAGTGTTGGAACCGCCGGGCGGCCTCGGCGCTTTGGGGGTTGGTGATGTCCACGATCAGCTCCAGGAAATCCCGGCCCATGATCCCCAGGGAGGACAGCAGCCGGTTGCCCTGGAGCAGGTGCAGATGGGCCTCGGGAATCCCGGCGGCCTCTCCCTTGGCGGAAAAGCGCCGCACTTCGGGTTTGGACAGGATGTTGCCCCAGTAGCCATGGGTCGGGTTGAGCAGAAAAACCCGCACGGGAATCCGCCGGGAGAGGGCCGCGAACATCTCGATGTGGAAGGGCGGCAGGGCGGAAATGCCGAAGATGGAGACCCGCTCCGGCACGCCTTTTTGGATCAGGTCGATGTTCGGATCGGCCAGTTGCTTCTGGACTTCGTCGGCAACGTCGGCCCGGTGCTTTTGGCCGATTTCTTCGGCCATGGCCCGCCACAGGATGGCCTGCCAGTTGTCCGGTTCTTCGCCCCGGTCCCATTTGCGGATCATGTCGGAGCGGTAGATGATGTATTGATCGAACAGGTCGGCGATGCG
>JBKHDD010000226.1:0-6951 GCA_046541515.1 Desulfococcaceae bacterium | reverse complement strand
GATTGGAGTGATAGGAAGCCGCACCCGGATTCCGTTCGATGGCCCGCCGAATCAACGATTCGGCGCCGGCAAAATCGCCCCGCTGATAGCGGGTCACGCCGAGCAGGTGGAGCGCGTCGGGATGGTCGGGGGCCCTTTCCAGCAACGCTTCGTATCGGGCCGCGGCGCCTTCGAGGTCGCCGGCCTGGTGCAGACGAAACCCTTCCCCAAGCGCGGCTTCGGAACCGGGGGGCCTTGCCGGGAGCGTCCGGGGCGAAACGGGGGAATGCGGTCGGTTCCGTTTCCGTTTTTTTCGGTTTGCGCGCTTCCGGGTCATGTCCGGCCTTCTCATATGCCGATGAAATCGCGCAACGCCATCAGCGGTTTGCGAAAAATCCGCATCCCCAGGGTCGTGGGCGGACCTTCGATCTTGGCCGCTCCCCGCTGCCCGGGCTTCAGGAGGCCGTCGTTTTCTCCGTCGGCCTCCACGAGCACGGAAGGCAGCTGGTCGTCGGACAATTCCACGTCGAATCCGATTCGTTCCACCGTGGCGGGAAAGGACCGCAGGGGATCGCTGTCGAGCCGAATCGAAACCGCCGCCCCCTCCCGAACCACGCCGGAATCGCTGACGGGAACCATGATGCGCAGTTTGCTCCGCTCGGGATGGGCCACGCGAAGAATGAGCTGTCCGGTCTGGACGAAGGCGCCCACCAGGGCCTCAGGATCGTCCAGCACCACGATCCCGTCGGCGCCGCTGCGGACCTCGGACAGTTCCAGTTGACGGCGAAGAAATTCCACTTCGGCCTCCCGGCGGCGGACTTCCACCTTCTGGGCCGGAATTTTGGCCCGGGCCTCCTCGTCGGTGTAGGCCGCCCCCTCCAACCGGGCCAGCTCGGCCAGGGCCGAGGCCAGACCGCCCCGCAGGGCTTCGTCCAGTTGCCTTTCCAGGACCCGGGTGTCATATCGAAAAATCAATTCCCCCTCGGAAACCCGATCGCCGGGCCGGACGGCCAGGGTTTCCACAACGCCGTCGAACGGGGCGAAGATGTAGTGGGGCCGTTCCGGCACGACTTGCGCCGGGGCGCTGACGGTGGACTGTACCGGGATCCACATCAGCAGAAAGAAAAAAGCCAGGGCGAGCCAGAGCACCCGTTTTTTCCGAATGGCGGAGCCAACGGTTCGCCGGGACGCGCCAAGGGCATGACCGAAAAAAATCAGAGAATGGGAAAGGAGCTTGATTTCTTCGGCGGGCCAGGGCTTCCGGTTCCATCGCTCCAGCCACAGGGCGAACCGGGGACCGCCTTCGGTGGGATGGGGAAGGTTCACCCAGAGAATCGACGTTCCGCCCGCGGTTTCCAGAAGATTTCGAAGTTGCGGCGCCCGCGCGTTTTCGGGGAGCGACCCGAGCTGGACGACCACCGGCGCCTCGGCCTTTCGGTACAGCTTGCGGGCTTCGTGGACCGCCTGGGAAAAAGGGTTGTCCTGGGAGGCCTCCAGATGTCCGGAAAGGCGGAATATCCGCTTGTTTCCGTACAACGGCACGATCACGGCGCGATCGACCGGAACCAAGGTGTGGATCCGGTTCACGATAATGTCGCCCGCCTTGTCGGGCGATTCGGCGGCCATGGCGGATCGGGCCAGATTCACCAGCCGGGCCAGCACCGGATTCGTGGCGGCGGCTTCCGTCGCCTTCCCCCGGCCCGCGGGCGGACGAACCGCCGGGGAAAGGTCGGAGTGGGCGGTCGGAGCGGGTTCATTCAACGCCAAATTTCAACACCCCTTTCATGCCGGGCAGCAACTTTCGGTCGCCTTCCGGAACATCCCAGTAAACCTTGACGGTGTTGGAGCGGACGTTGATCTGGGGGGAAAGCACCCGAATCCGCCCCACCGCCTCCCCCTGGATGTCGGGAAATTCGAACCGATACTCGCGCCCCTTTTCCATCCCTAAGGCCAAGTCCGCGGGAATGTCGCCGACGATCCGCAACTCCCGGGGATTGTACAACTCCAGCACGGGCTGGCCGGGCTGGACCCATTCGTGCGGCTCCACCTTGCGCTCCAACACGATCCCGGAAAACGGCGCGCGGAGCCGCGAACGGACGACGCGGTTTTCCACCAGATCGATTTCCTTGCCGTTGACCGCCAGATCCATCCGCGCCCTGGCCAGCTCTTCTTCGGTGGTCATGCCCCGCTCGCCGAGCCGTTCCAGGTTTTTCACCTGGATTTCAAGATATTCCCGGGTGGCCTGGTGCAACTCTTTTTGAAGAACCAGGTCGTCGTGAAACACCCGGGCCAGGATATCGCCGCGGTTGACCGTGTCGCCGACCCCGACGTTCAGCTCGACGAGAACCCCTTCCCGTTCCGCCGAGAGAACGGCCCGCTCTTCGGCCTCCACGACCACGGGGAACTGCTCGGCGCGAACGGGAATCGCCGTCGCCAAGAGCAGGGCGCCGATCAGACCAAACGTCCGAAGCCGCCGGGCCGGTTGTCGCGTGGGAATCATGTCCAATTCGTCTTTCCCTTCAATGAAGCCGCGCGTCGGGGGACGGCCCCGCCGGCGCGCGACCGGTTTCCGAAAGCCGCAAATCCCATTGGGCGCGGCCCGATGCCTCCCGAATCAGCTGGGCGAAAGTATGCAAAAACCGGGGATGGGCCGGGAGCGTGACCCCCGCGCCCCGGGACGGCAACAGACAAAGCAGGCGGCCGCCGCCGGCGGCTTCCTTCACCTGTATTCGGGACAAGAGAACCGGCCCCTTTCCCAGGGGATGGGAAGCATCCCCCGCCGCGAAAGGCGTCCGGAAATCGGTCCCGGCCAAGGTCTTTTCCCGTTCGAAATCGAGCAACGCCTCGGCGGCGTGGGCGTTTTCGGGCGCGCGCCGGCGCAAATCGGTCTTCAGCAGATCGGTCAAAACCGGCCACAAAAGACGGACGAACCGCCGCGTGAGATGAAAAGAAAAAACTTGTCCCTCCCGGGTGTTGAAGCGGAAGAGGATTCGATCCGCCTCGGCCTCGTAGCCGGCGTTCATCTGGTGCAGGTTCATCGGGTCCTCCCATCCCTCGCCGACCCCTCCCGTTTCAAACAAGTCCCTGATCGGCCAGATTTCTCCAGAGCCAGTCCTTGGTCCGTTCCATCAGGCTGGCATTCCGCAACCGAACCCGGACGTTGCAGGGCGTTCCGTGCCGAAGGGAGGGCGCGGCGTCTTGAAGATCGAAAAAAACCGGGAAATGGGCGTCCCGGGCCCGAACGGGCGGGCCGGCCACGCTCCGTCGGTGGAGCGCCTCCTTTTCCTCGCTCCGGGAATCGGCGACGGAAAGGATCGGTCCTCCCGCGAAGTCGAAAAGCGCCTCGTTGGGAAAGTCCGAGGCGGGAAAATCCAGCAGGGTCCGCAACCGGGCCTTGGCCGCGGGGGTTTCCAGGTCGCGGAACATCACCTTCCCCTCGTCGATTTGGCCTCGGCGCTCCGCCAGCTCCCGATAGACCTTCTCGCCGGCGTAGCCCCGGATTTCCTGGTGATCCCGGCGGCCCACGGTCACCAAAAACGCGCGGGGATACACATAGCCCCCGCCCCGAAGCGTGGGATTGACGTCCAGAACCCGCCCCGAGACCGGCGCCCGTATCTCCATCTGGGCCAGCATTTCCCGCAACTTTTCGGCCCGGGCCCGCAACCGCTCCCGCTCGGCGAGCAGCCAGTTCCGATAGGCCCCCTCCTCGCCTCCGCCGCCGGTATTTCGCAGGGTCGCCTCCAACCGCTCCAAGTCGAAGCGAACCAGCGTCAGCTCCTGCTCCGTCCGGTCGTCCTGGATTCGGAACAAAAGCTCCCCGCGCTCCACCGGTTTGCCCACGGCCGGCAACGCGCCGGCCAGCCGGCCCCGCCCCGGAGATTTCATTTCCACCACGTCCCGGTAGAGAAAATGGGCGGGAAGCCGCTTTTCGGTGGGCAGGGGAACCAGAAAAAGGGCCACCAGCCCCGCAAACGCCGTCAGCGTCAGCCCGACGCGGAACGGGGAGCCCCACTGCTTTCGATGCTTGAGCAAATAATAAATTTCCTTGAGGATCGGAGCAATTACGACCATCAACAACCCCTGGGCCAAAAAGAACACCCCCAGAAGGCTGGACGCCTTGTGATAGATGATCATGGCGATGCCCAAAAAAATGATGATCATGTACAGGGCCGAAAACAGACCGAAAACCGCCATGGCCTGATCCCAGGGATGCTCCTCGGGCTTGGCGCCTTGCCAGTCCACCAGCAGCCGCCGGCGATAGTACTGAAAAAAACGGATGGATCGGGTCCGCAAACTGCTGATGCGCAGGTAGTCCATGAGGATGTAGTACCCGTCGAAACGCATCAGCGGATTCAGGTTCACCAGGAAGCTGGAAATCAGGGACACCCCGGAAAGATAAAACATCAGGCTGCGCAGGAGCCCGTCCGGAAGGACGGTCCAAAGAAACAGCGAAACCGCGGCCACCGCCAGCTCCACCAGCACGCCGGCCGCGCCGATCATCACCCGGGACCTTCGGTCGGGCAGCTTCCAGGCCTCGGTGGCGTCGGTGTACAAAATGGGGACGAACACCATGAAATAGATGCCCATCCGCCGGACATACAATCCGTGACGTTTGGTGGCCAGCGCATGGCCCAGCTCGTGAATCGTTTTCACGAAGGAAAGGGCGAAGAAGAACATCAAAGCGCCGGCCGGCGTGAACAGGTGGGCCGCGGTGTGGAAATAAAGTTCGATCTGGGGGACGACCAAAACGAGGCCGACGACGCCCAGGACCGCGTACATGAATTGGAAGGGCTTGGACCAGAAGGGGGCGAGCCAGGGATATATCCGGGTCAGAAAGGCATCCGGGCGGAACAGCGGAACCTGCACGAACATGATTTTCCGCTTGATTTTCAGCCAGGAGAGCTTCTTCATCCGATCTTCGGCCTTGCGCCGGGTTTCGGCGAAATTCCGCGCCTCTTCCTCGGGCAGCGACGCCAGCATTTCCTGCTGAAGCATCCGCAGAAAGCCGAGAATGTCTTCCACGCTGGGCCGGAACGAAGTGGTTCGCAACAGTTTGCCCACGGCGCCCCGCAGCGTGTCCTCGGTCACCAGGCAGAGGAAAAACCGGGCCTCGGCCTCCCCGATTTCGAAATGATGGCCGGTCACCGGGTCTTCGACCACGTAGGTCTGCTTCCCGGTCATGGTTTTGTCGCCTTTGTGAAGGCGCAGATCGGGCCGCAACCCCATCCAGGGAATGGAAAGCCCCTGCTCCAGCGCCTCGGCGATGCGGTCGGCCCGGGAACGAAGCGCCCTCAGGCCGCTTCCGCCCGACGAAGGATCAGACGAACGATCGGCAGACACGGTTTCGATTTTCATGGGCGCCCCCTCCTACGGAAAACGCAAAAACCCTTGAATAACGCGGAACCATACCAATTCGAGACGCGAATTTCAACCCTCGCGAGAAAGCGCAATCCCCCGCCTCGGAACCCCCCGGCGCGAAACCGTGACACGGCCAAATCCGGAGGCCAAAAATTCCGTCAACCCGTAGGTTGGGGCGAGCGACGGCGAACCCCAACACGGCTCCCGACATGCTCTCGGATCAGGCGGCGTCGCGTTTTTTCTGAAGGCGGATGAGCTTCTGGATGTTGTTGAGCGAAAAGAGATGGGCGTAGATCAGCGGAAGGGCGCCGTTTTTCCGGAAGGCGAGGAAATCCTCGTCGGTCAGATCGCCCAGCCGGTTTTCCTCCACGGCGAAGGCCCCGGTCACGCTCTGCACCTGTCCGCCGGCGTCCTTCATCTGCATGTTCAGCGGCTTCAGCAAATTTTTGTCCGCCAGCTCCTTGCAGAACCGGTTGGTGGTTTCACTGTATCGATAAATGTCGGCGAGAAAGCTTTTCGCCTTTTCCACGATTTCGGTGGGTTTTCCGTCCGGGCCCACCAGGGGCTCCCCTTCGGTTTCGGAAAGGAAATCGCTCTGCTCGTCCACGCAAAAAAGGAACTGATCCTGCCCCTGGCCCTTGCCCAGGGCGAAGGGATAGCGGCGAATGATGGCCGGAATGTAGCGCCCCGTCCACTGGCCTTCCTCGTCCACGAAAAGGTTCCGGCCGGGCTTGAGGCCCAGCAACGCGTAGGCGCCGTATTTTCCTCCCTCCTTCAGAAAAATGATGGGCACTTCGGCGCAGGCGGATTTGAACTCGCTGACCAGCAGCGAGGAGATATGGGTTCCGGAAACGAAATCAAAGGTGTCCACCGGCTTGATTTTCTTGTTGCCGTGCGTTTGGGTGTTGAACGGAACGATTTTTTTAAACATGGAGAATTTTTCCCGTTTTTGGTCGGTTTCAAAAGAATGCAGGGGCGAAAACGCCCCTGCGATGGCACTTCATAAAAATGAGAGTTGCCGCCGGGCGCCCAAGGAAACCGGGGCGCCCGGCGGAACAAGGGTTACGGATCAGGCGGTTCGCGCCATGTCCCCGAACTCGGCGATCATCGCCCCTTCCTCCAGCAGGGCCAGCACCTCGGCCAGTTCGGCGTCGGGGTCCATTTCCGCGGCCTCGGGGGCGTCCCCGGTCGCGGCCCGGGCGACCATCATCTCCTGGATCTCGACGCCTTCGCCGTCCTCGGGCAGGAAGAAGCCGTCGGCTTCGCCGTCCTCCAGGAAGTCCAGGGCGTCCAGCACCTCGTCGGAACGTTCCAGGCTGGCGATGTAATCGTATTCCAGGGTGAAGGAAGCCTGGGACACGCCCTTGATCACCGCGTTCTGGTGCCAGTATGTGGCCGTGACCTCGACGTCATAGGTCACGTCGGCGTCCGGCCCGACGTTGACGTCCGGGTTGTACCAGAAGGTCTGCACCTCGGAGGCGAACTTCAGCCAAGGACTGGTGTTCAATTCCCCGCTGCTGGAATCAATCACGTCGAAGCGGTAGGTGACCTGGGTCCCGTCGGGGAAGACCTCGTCGGGAATCTGGAAGGCCCACTGCTGATCGGACAGAATCG
>JBKHDD010000225.1:0-6960 GCA_046541515.1 Desulfococcaceae bacterium | reverse complement strand
ATTCGCTCATGGACGATCCGGTCCCGGTAAATGTTTAGATAGTGGACAAATTCATGGTCCGCGCGAATTTCGCCGTCCGACCGGGGCAAGCCAAACACTAGGCAGACCGCATTCTCGGCCGAGGCTTTCGCCAGCAGTGGATACAATTTCCCCGTGCCGTGGGCTTCGTTGTGGACGGGATCGAATTCCCGCACCCGCAATCCTTCCTGGACAAGGGGTTTCTTCAACTTTTCCTGAAACGAAATTTTGTCGGATTCGTGATCGTATTGAACGATGATGAAGAGAGGGAGATTCTTTTCAACCGACCGCCGGGACCGGTCCACGATTTCCGCGACGATAGGCGTGAAGGATGGAACGGAATTTTCGTCTTGAACGGGGGAAAGGAGGGAGTTAGCTGGATCCACGGTTAGACTGCCCCTCCGCTTCGGCCTTGGCGAGACCCCGGACGTAGTTCTTGAGCACATATCGCAGGTCCAGCCACAGATCGCCGTTTTCGTATTCAACCACGGCCCGCGATTGCAGGTAGGGCTCCACCCCGTCCACCCAACCCTGCTCGGCTTCGTCCACTTCCTTCAAAATCTGGATCGCCTTCCCCCGGATCATGGGCTGGTATTCTTTTTTGACGGAGTTGAACACCCGCTTAACGTCTTCCATTTCAATCCGGTCCCCGCCTCTCATCAACGCGGAATAGGCCGCCTCCCGAATGGACCGGGCCGTCTCCCGAAACAGGCCGCCGCCAATCCGGAGCAGTTCGTCCATTTCCTCTTCTCCGCAAAGCTCGGATAAGTTGACGACTCGGCCTTTCACGAAATCCCGCATCAGCCGGTATCCTTCGCCCTCGCGGTCCAGCGGCGGTTTGCTCCGGATTTTTTGCCCGTTCGCGTAAATTCGAATCGCAGAAAAGGCGTACAACTGATCGCCGGGAATCCGCCGGCCCGGCGTGGCCCGGAAATAGACCGGCAAGGTGTACACGATGGAAAAATTGGGTTGTACCAAAAAATCATAGCTTTCCTGGAACAGGCGGGAGTGCATGTCCTTGTGGACCTCGGAATCGCCCTTTTCCAGATCGTCCACCACGACCAGAAGCTGGAGCCCCGTCCGGTTCTTCACCTCCTGAGCCATTCGCTGGACGATATCGATCAGATCGTGGATTTTTGGCTCCAGAATCTGTTTTTTCTCTTCCTTCCACTCCCGACGGCTTTTGAGCTGCGCCCGAAAATAGGCCAGCCACCATCCCCCTTTGGCACCGGCTTCCACATCGGCGTTCTCGGCGCCCAGGAACGTCCGGACCACTTTCTGTCCCCACTCGTCCAGCTCCGATTCATAATTTTTCGGCAACAGGCGCTCGCCGTCCTTTTCCTGGCGAATGAGCTTCCGTCCGATTTCCAGGAACACCGCGTCTACGGTCAAATGTGCGGCGTCTCCCCCAAATTCCTCGGCCCGGAGATACACCGGCAGGAATTTTTTCTGGATGCTCTCGTCCATGCAAAGCCGGCTCAATTCCGTCGTTTTCCCGCTTCCCCGGTGGCCGCACAAAAAGGCGTGAACCGGATTGCGGGCATGCCGAATTTCAAAAGCCAACTTTCGCAACGCGTCGTCTTTCCTGGGGATGTATTGGGGC
This sequence comes from Desulfococcaceae bacterium, assembly GCA_046541515.1. GTDB lineage: Bacteria > Desulfobacterota > Desulfobacteria > Desulfobacterales > Desulfococcaceae > CAYFVR01. The sequence goes on along the minus strand of JBKHDD010000225.1, from coordinate 5,339 downwards.
GAACCCGGATCGACAAGCAGCAGCGGATCGAAATTGGTCCACATGGATTCCAAATCCGTGGCGGGCTCGATATGGGAAAAATCCAGATGGGATATGATTGGACTCATTTGGGTTCCCTTGGGGGAAGGGGTCGGTATTTTTTAAATGAAACTAAGCAGATAAAATAATCATGGCAAGGCGACCACGTCTTCAAAAACCTCCCGCATTTCATCGTCGTCGTAATCGAAAACCGGCTGGTTCTCCTCTTGGAGCTTTTCGATGAATTTCACGCGGGAGACGCCGTACCATTCGGCGGCCTTTCCCAGGGGCATCCGGCGATTTCGGAGGAGATGGAGCGCGGTCAGGAAGCGGATTTGTTCCGTGAATCCTTCGCGGGTTTCGTCCATCGAGGCCAGGGCTTCCTTTTCGAAGGGAAAGGAGATTTCCACCTTGTTTTCGGACATCGCGCACCTCCGCGGGAAGCGTTCGCCCAAGGGGAGAAAAAGAGAAATTCGAATTCCTGCGGATTTTCGGCCGGGGAACGTCGTCTCCATGAATGACCGCCGAACCGCCTTGAAATAAAATGATTATAGAGACCTGAACGCCCAAGAATCAACCCCAATCCATCCCGAGCGCAAAAAAAACGGCGGGCCAAAAAGGCCCGCCGCGCGGTTGGGAGGAGGGAATCGATTATCCGTGGATTTGGATTTTTCGCGGTTTGGCCGCGTCGGATTTGGGAACGGTCAGGCGAAGCACGCCGTCTTTGTAAGTCGCGTCAATCTTTTCGTGGTCCACCGCCACGGGAATCCGAATGGTGCGCTGAAAGGCCCCGTAGTGGGTTTCCCGCAGATGGACATTTTCCTTCTCGTCCCGGGTTTCTTCCTTCTTTTCGCCGGAAAGGGTCAGCAAGCCGTCGGAGAAGGTGATGTTGATGTCGTCTTTGCTCATGCCGGGCAATTCGGCCTTCACCACGATGGCGTCATCACTTTCGGAGACGTCCAAGGTAGGCGCCCAAACTTCCTGACGACCCCACAGGGACGGACGATCATCGAAAAACCGGTCCACGTCCTCGAAGAACCGATGGAACAGGTCGTTGGACGGACGGTTCAAGAATCCACGAGAGCGAAGTACAGGCATCAAAGCGTTCATGACCATACCTCCTTTAGATTGTTAATTCAGTGGGTTGAAATTCCTTTTGGCTGGAAAATTAACGCAGGGGAAATCGATGTCAAGGGGAAAAATTGAATTTTGCAAGCAGATTTTGTGCCTCGATAAAAATTTCTGGGAATTATCGCCCAACCAATTGAAAAATAAACATTTAAAATTTCCATCGCCCCTTTCACCCTCTCCCGCCAAAGCTCGGGCGCTCCCGAAATCCCGGCGCGTTCCCCGAAAGCGCGCCGAACCCGTTCGTTCCCTTTTGCGGACGCCGTCGAATTATGATAATCTGACGGTTGCGCCCGAAAGAAGAAGATACCTCCGGTCCGGAGAAGGGCCGTTGGTTTCACCCGCGGCGATCCGCAACCCCGGTTTGCGGGCCGCCGCCTCTGGAGATTTCATGACCCGCGACTTAGACGTCATCATCGTCGGCGGCGGCCCGGCCGGGCTTTTCGCCGCCTTTCACCTGTGCGAACATTCCGATCTGCGCGTCCTGCTGCTGGAAAAAGGCCACGACCCGCTCAAACGAAAATGCCCCATCAACGAGGAGCGCGGCTGCCTCAAGTGCCGGCCCTGCAACATCCTCTGCGGCATCGGCGGCGCCGGGCTCTTTTCCGACGGCAAGCTCAACTACATCCCCAAGCTGGGCAAGACCGATCTCTACCAGTTCATGGGCCGGGCCGAGGCCCAGGCCCTGATCGACGAGACCGAGGCCATCTACGACCGGTTCGGCATGGACGGCCCGGTCTACCCCACCGACATGGAAGCGGCGAAGGGATATCGCAAGCTCGCCAAACGCTTCGGCATCGACCTGTTGCTCATCAAGCAGAAACATCTGGGCAGCGACGCCCTCCCCGGCTACATCGCGGAGATGAGCGACCACATCCGCGCCCGGGGCGTCACCTTCCGCACCGGCGAGGAAGTGAAAGATATCGTCGTGGACGGAGATCGCGTTCACGGCGTGGTCACGCAAAAGGGGGAATACCGGGCGCCCAACGTCATCCTTTCCCCCGGCCGCGTGGGCGCGGACTGGGTGGGCCGGATCGCGGAGAAGCACGGCATCGGGCTGACCCACCGGGGCATCGAGGTGGGGGTCCGGGTTGAGGTGCACAACGACATCCTCCAGGACCTTTGCGGCGTCATCTACGACCCCACCTTTTTTATCCAGACCAGCAAGTACGACGACCAGACCCGCACCTTTTGCACCAACTACGGCGGCTACGTGGCCCAGGAAACCTACGCCAATTTCGTCTGCGTCAACGGCCACGCCCTTCGGGACCGCAAGTCGGAGAACAGCAACTTCGCCTTTCTCTCCAAGGTGGTGCTCACCGAACCGGTGACCGACAACCAGGCATACGGCGACGCCATCGGCAACCTAGCCTCGCTCATCGGCGGGGGGCGGCCCATTCTCCAGCGGTTCGGCGACCTGACCCGGGGCCGGCGCAGCACCTGGAACCGGGTGAACAAAGGCTACATCGAACCGACCCTGACCAACGTGGTCTGCGGCGACATCGCCATGGCCCTGCCGGAACGGATTCTCACCAATTTGGTGGACGGACTGAGGCAGCTCAATCAGGTGGTCCCCGGCGTGGCCAACGACGAGACGCTACTCTACGCGCCGGAGATCAAATTTTTCGCCACCCAGGTGGAAACCGGCAACGACCTGCAAACCCGGATTCGCGGATTGTACATGGCCGGGGACGGTCCCGGGGTGGCCGGCAACATCGTCTCGGCCAGCGCCACCGGGCTCATTCCGGCCAAGGCCATCCTGGCGGAAGCGGCCGGAACTCCGACGGGAACCGGTTCGTCCACCGGCCCCGCGCGCGAATCGGCGGCCCATCCGGAATCCGCGAATCCGGAACCCGAACCCCAATCTCAACCCGAATCCCAACCGAAACCTCAATCGGATGAGGAGGCAACCCGATGAAGCCCAAACTTCCCGCCAAGAAGACCGCCAACGCCCTCCGGAAGGCCGACGACGGCCGGGTCCGAAAAATAAACCCGAAAACCGGTTCCGGCGGCTTCGTCCGTTTTCAATACAGCTACCGCTCGGTCTCCCTGAAAAACGGCGACACCCACGTCAAGGCCCGCTCCGCCCGGTACGAGGACGGCCATCTGGAGACCGAGGAATTCGAGGGCGCGCTGCCCGGCGCCGATTTCATGAAATCGGCCATGGAGGCCCAGCGAAGCTTTTTCGAGGGCATGACCCGCCTCTTCAACCCGTTTGCCGCCTTTCTTCCGGACCGGACGCGCAAGCGGGACCGGGAATAGCCCATGGCCCGAACCTTTCGCGCCGCCTGCACCAACGACTGCCCGGATTCCTGCGCCCTGCGGGTGGAAGAACGGGACGACGGAACCCTCCGGCTCCGCGGCGATCCCGATCACCCCTTCACCCAGGGATTCATCTGCGCCAAAATGCGCCGGTTCGGGGAGCGGCTTCGATCTCCGGACCGGATCGTCCATCCCCTGTTGCGGGACGGGACCGGCTGGAAGCGAATTGGATGGGAGGAGGCCCTGGACCGGTGCGCCGCCGAAATCCAGGCGCTGCGGGACGAACCGTCCACCATCCTCCACGTCAAAGGCGAAGGGGCCAAAGGCGTGTTGAAACAGGGGGTCATGCGCCTTTTCACCAGCCTGGGCGCGACGCGGCTGCGGGGCACCCTCTGCGACGGGGCCGGATTCATCGCCGGGGTTCACGATTTCGGCTCGCGGAAAAACAACGATCCGGCCGATCTGCTGAACGCCGCCCGGATCGTCAACTGGGGCCGGGACCTCTCCCGGAGTTCCGTCCACATCGCCCAACTGGTCCGCAAGGCCCGCAAGGGCGGAACCCGGGTGCTGACCATCTCGCCGGGCGGGGACGGCAACGCCGCCTTCTCCGACGACCACATCCGGATTCGACCGGGCACCGACCGCTTTCTGGCCGCGGCCGCCATAAGAAGAATGCTGGTCGCGGAAACCTTCCATCCCGACGTGCCGGAACGGACCCGGAACTGGGAATCGTTCCGGGAACGAATGCTGGCCCTGGACGAGGCGTCGCTGCTGGCGGCCTGCCACGTCTCTCCCGACCGGCTGGACGCGCTGGCGGACGCCTACGCCGGAGACGGCCCCGCGGCCACCCTGGTTTCCGCCGGGGTGCAGCGGTACAGCCACGGCGGGGAAAACGTCCGGTACATCAACGCGGCGGCCCTGGTTTCCGGCAACATCGGCCGCGCCGGAGGGGGCAGCCAGTTCCACCTCCACTCCCTGGGCTGCTTCAACCTGGAATGGAGCAAAGACCCGGAGAAAAAGCGGCTGCGCACCTTTTGGGAGCCGACGGTCGGGCCGGAGATGGCGGCGGCCGATCCGCCCATCAAAATGGTCTGGGTAAACGGCAGCAACATCGTCAACCAGGCGGCCGACTCGACCATCACGGCCAGGGCCTTCGAGCGAACGCCCTTCGTGGTGGTGGTGGACGCCTTCCTGAACGACACGGCGGCCCGGGCCGACCTGATTTTGCCCTCCGCCCTCATGCTGGAGCAGGAAGACATCATCGCCAGCTTCCTCCACAGCTACGTGCAACACGTCCCGGCGGTCTTCGATCCGCCCGGCGAGGCCCGGGACGACTATGCCATCGCCCGGGACCTGGGCCGGCGGCTGGACCCGCCGGTGGCGCTGCCCGATCCGGAAACGGCCATGGCCGCCTCCCTGGATTCGCCGGAGCTGAACGTGGATTTGGAGACGCTGCGGAAGGAAGGTTCCTTCCGGATCGACCGCCCGGCGGTGGCCTACGAGGGCATGAAGTTCGACCATCCCGACGGCCGAGCCCGTCTTCCGGCCGGCCTGTCGCCGGAACCGGCCCCCCCGGCGGACTATCCGCTGCGCCTGCTCACCCTGGTGCGGCGGGAGGCGATCCACTCCCAACTTCCCCCGAAATACCAGCCCGGCGGCGAAAACGATCCGCCCGCGCTGTATCTCGCGCCGGATAGCCCCGGGTGGGAAGGGCTGGACCCGGAACGGCCGGTGGAGCTGGTGTCTCCCCTGGGCCGAATGCGGGTGCGGCTGGAAACGTTGCCGGGACTGCATCCCGGCGCGGCGGTGTACCGGCGGGGCGACTGGATGCGCCTCGGCGGCGGCGTCAACCGGCTGATTGAAGCCCGGCTCACCGACCTGGGCGGCGGGGCGGCCTTTTACGATCAGTACGTTCGGCTGGAAAACGGATA
>JBKHDD010000224.1:0-7099 GCA_046541515.1 Desulfococcaceae bacterium | reverse complement strand
CAAGAAGAGAAGATGATGATCCAACAATTTTACCCAAAAGCCGCGCCGGAACTGCGGAGACTTCGCCGCTTTCCAAATCTTGTAGTAGTGGAGATCGACGCCAGTGACATTGATACGATGGATGAAATGATATTGAATTATCATCTCAAACCAAGAGACGGCCTTCATCTATCCGCGATGAAGAAAGTCGGGTGTTTCGATCTGTTAAGCAATGATGCTGATTTTGACCGCGTTTCCATCGTCCATCGGTACGTCCTGAAATAGCAAGCCCTTCCCTCAGCGTGATTCTCGTGAATACTCCTATTCGGCTCGCGAATGGTTTCTTGCGTTCTCCGCGATGCTCCGTCGCTTGAGACGGGCAGGAGAGCCTTCTTCAACATTTTCGATGAGAACACTTGAAAATTTGTTCATAAGCATTAGCGGCTATCAACTCCCGCACCCACCCCCACCCACCCCACTCCCCAACGACACCGAAACACTCTTCACCAACGCCAAAACCTCTTTCCCCGCCTCGATCCCCAGTTCGTCCACCGCCCGGCGGGTCACCGTGGCAACCAACGGCGTTCCGATGTCCAGGCGAACATCCACCAGCCCGCCGTTTCCGTTGCAAGAACCGGAGATGGATTCCACCGTCCCCCGATACACATTCTGAATGGTGGTGCGGGGGATCTCCCCCACGGCGATGGCCACGGAACGGGGATGAATCCGAACCCGCACCGGTTCCCTCTCCGCCCGGGAAATTTTCGGCACGGCCAGAATTCCCCCGGCGAAGCGCAGCCGGGTCAGCCCGCCGTCTTCGTCGTGGGAATCCACCGTGGTCGCCAGCACCGCCCCGGCGTCCACGCCGCCGGTGATGGCCTGGAAATCGGGATGGGCGGTCACCTCCTCCACCGGTCCCACCGCTCGGGGGCTTCCGTCCGCCAGAAACACCAGCGTGTCGGCCAGATTCAGAATTTCGTCCACGGAATGGGTGACGTAGAGGATGGGAATATCCAGCTCCCGGGGCAGCCGGGCGATGAAGGGCATGACCTCGGCCTTGCGGGCGGCGTCCAGGGAGGCCAGCGGCTCGTCCATCAGCAGCAGGTCCGGACTGGCCAGCAGGGAGCGGCCGATGGCGACCCGCTGCTTTTCCCCGCCGGAAAGCTTGGCCGGAATCCGGTCCAGCAAATGGCCGATCCCGAGGAGATCCACCACCGAATCGAAGCCGATCCGCCGCTCCCGGCCGCGCACCCGCTTCCAGCCGTAATTCAGATTGCCCCGCACGGAAAGGTGGGGAAACAGCCGCCCGTCCTGAAAGACGTAGCCGAACCGCCGCTTTTCCGGCGGCAAATTCACGCCCGCAGCGCCGTCGAAAATCACCCGGCCGTTCACCACGATCCGCCCGGCGTCCGGCTTCGCCAGCCCCGCCACCATGGAGATGATCGAGGTTTTCCCCGCGCCGGAATGGCCGAAAAGGGCCGTCACCCCGGCTTCCCGGGCCGTGAACGCCGCGTCCACACGGAAATTTCCCTGCACCCGTCGAATATCCACGTCCAGCATGATTTCAGCCCTCTCCGCTCAATCGTTTCGCCATGCGCCGGGCCAGCACTTCCGAGGCGATCAGCGCCGCCAGCGCCACCACCACGGAGATGACGCAGAGCCGCGCCGCCCCGGCCTCTCCCCCCGGCATTTGGGTAAGGGTGTACAGCGCCAGCGGCAGGGTTCGGGTTTCCCCCGGGATGTTGGAGACGAAGGTGATGGTGGCCCCGAACTCGCTGAGGCTGCGGGCGAAGGCGAGGATGAGGCCGGTGAGAATGCCGGGCACGATCAAGGGCAGGGTGACCGTGAAGAACACGTCCACCGGCCCCGCGCCCAGGGTTCGCGCGGCCCGCTCCAGCCCCTGATCCACCGATTCGATGGAAAGCCGCACCGCCCGGACCAGCAGCGGAAAGGCCATCACCGCCGAGGCCAGGGCCGCGCCCTTCCAGTTGAAGGCGAAGGTGAGACCGAACCAGTCGTGCAGGGCGGAGCCGACGAAGCCCCGGCGTCCCAGCGCCAACAGGAGCAGATAGCCGGTGACCACCGGCGGCAGCACCAGCGGCAGATGGACCAGGCCGTCCACCAAGTGGCGGCCCGGAAAGCGCTTCCGGGCCAGCAGCCAGGCCACCAGCACGCCGGGGACCAGGCTTCCCGCCACGGCCCAGGCCGACACCCACAGGCTCAGGCGAAGGGCCTCGATTTCCAGCGGCGTGAGATCAAAAAACGGCATGAATTTCCTGTCAAAAGTCCCCCTTTTGTAAAGGGGGATTTAGGGGGATTTCGGGACGGCAATTCCGAGCCCAAGGAAAACGCGCCGGAGGATAAATCCTCCGGCTGACACCGAAAAAACCCGCTAAAGCGGGCTCCCCATTTTTTTCAATTCCATGGAGACGAGCGCCCTTTAGGGTGCTTTTCAGGGGTGAGCCAGGGGATTTATCCCCTGGCGGCGAGAACGGTATGTTCTTTCAAGCAAATCGCACTACCGAACCAAAAAGCCGTATTTCTCGAACACCGCCCGGGCCTCGGGGCTCCGGAGGAATTCCAGAAAGGCTTTCGCGGTAGGCGTCCCCTTGTCCTTTACCAGAGCCACCGGGTAGGTGATGGGCGGATGGGTCGCTTCCGGAAATGCCGCCACGACCCGAACCTTGGGCGTGATGGCCGCGTCGGTGGCGTAAACCACGCCCAGCGGCGCTTCGCCCCGTTCCACCAGCGCCAGCGCGGCCCGCACGTCCTTGGCCCGGGCAACCTTGGGACTCGCGGCCTCCCAAATCCCGAGAGATTCCATGGCCAGCTTGCCGTACATCCCGGCGGGAACGTGATCCGGATCGCCCATGGCCAGCTTGTCCTCGCCCAGCATTCCCGCCAGATCCACGCCCTCGACCAATTCCACGGAAACGTCGCTGTCCGCCGGGGTAATCAGCACGATCCGGTTGCCCAATAAATCGGCCCGGGTGCCGGGTTCGATCATCTCCTCGTCTTCCAGCCAGTCCATCCATTTGGGATTGGCGGAAATAAAGACATCCGCCGGGGCGCCCTGGGCGATCTGCTTGGCCAGGGTGGAGGAGGAGGCGAAGGAGGGCGTGAAATCGCCGTGGCCATTATCCGTGAACATTTGGCCAATTTCGGAAACGGCGTTGATGGTGGACGCCGCCGCGAAAACGGTGACCTTGCCAAGTTCCGCCGCCGTGGCGGAGAAGGGCAGGGCGAAGCCGATTCCCGTGCAGAAGGCGAGGACGACGCCGAGGAATCGGGGAAAACGGGAACGGGGGTTGCGGGACATTGGGTTTTTTCTCCTTGGTTGAATTTCGCAAAAACATTGTAGGGGCGCTGCTTGCCCCGCCCCGGCCCCAGCGGGCACGGGGGTTTTTATTTCCTACCCGGGTCGTGCGGGGACGAGGCCGCATTGCCCGATTGTGGAAAAAACAACGGATTCCTCCACGAACCGGGGCGCGGCAAGCAGCGCCCCTACCATTTTACCGGTAGCCCTTGAAACCGTAGGGTGGGCACGGTTTTTTTGTGCCCACCTTTTCACGACGGGCGCCCCATTTGGTGGGCACAAATTTGTGGGCGCAAAAAGCCGTGCCCATCCTACGCCTTGAATTTCCGCTTCCGAAAACCGAAGGGCATCCGAACGTCAATTTTTGCATGGAATTGTTGCTTCCCGGAAAACGAACGTGAATCGTCTATCGGGAAAAAGGCCGGGGAATACTGCGTACTGCGGAGGGGGAAGACGCTTCTCCGCCGCTTGGCGTCCGTCTCAAAATGTGGTAGGGACTCCAAACGACGTTTGAAAACGTCATGTGTTGGGTGCGAACGTATCCGATGACGTTTCTACTTGTCAAGCGTATTTTTTAAACGATATCGATTTTCCGAGCCGGACATTCCGGCGGGAAGCGGAAATCCCATGAAATATCGAGGCGATGATCAGGTTCTCTGCCGCTTGAAAGACGTGCGGACCCTGCGCGGCATCACCCAGACCGCCCTGGCCGAGCGGGTCGGGTTGAAACGACAGGCCATCTACGACATCGAAAGCGGCCGCTATCTGCCCAACACGGCGGTGGCGCTGAAGCTGGCGCGGGAGCTGGGCTGCCGGGTGGAGGACATCTTTTGCGAACCCGCCGAGGTGGACGGCCAACCGGTGGATTTGGCCGAGGAACCCACTTCCGCCGGCCGCCGCCTGCTGCTGGCCCGGGTGCGGGACCGTTTGGTGGGCTATCCCCTGGCCGACGGCGTGACCGACCACCCCGGCATTCTTCCGGCCGATGGCCTGCTGGACCGGCCGGGCGGCCGGGTGCGGCTGCTGGGCGACGCCAACGCGCTGGAAAAATCGGCCCTGCTTCTGGGCTGCGATCCTGCCTTTTCGGTGCTCAACGCCCACGTCGGCCGGACCCCGGGCGGCGCGCGGGTCCGTTGCCGTTTCGCCTCCAGCTATCGGGCCATGGAAGGGCTTTCGGCGGGGCGGGCCCACATCGCCGGGATTCACCTGCACAACGCCGGGGACGAGGAATCCAACGTCGCCCTGGCCCGCAAAATGCTGGGCGGCGCGGCCGGCCGCCTGGTCGGATTCGCCTGTTTTGAAGAGGGCTTGATGGTGGCCCCGGGCAATCCGTTGAACCTGCGGGAAGCCGCCGATCTGGCCCGGGAGGACGTGCGGATCGTGAACCGGGAGCCGGGCGCGGCCCTGCGGATTCTGCTGGACGATTTGTTGGAAACGGCGGGAATTCCGGCGGAAGCGGTGCGCGGGTACGACCAGCCGGTGAGCGGCCATTTCGAAGGGGCTCAACGGGTCGCCTTCGGCAAGGCGGACGCGGCCCTAGGCCTGCGGGCCGTGGCCGTGACCCAGGGGCTGGATTTCGTTCCCCTCTCCGCCGTCCGCTGCGACCTAGTGGTCCCGGCCGACATGCTGGACCACCCCGCCGTGGTCGCCGCCCTGGACGCGCTCCAAAGCCGCGCCTTCCGGGACGAGCTGTCCACATTGCCGGGGTACGAGGCGGGCTGCACCGGGAGCATGATCGCGGAGGTGTGACGGGCCCGGGGGGCCGTCCCGAACCGTTCAGTGAAAATTTTCCGCCCGCCGAATCGCCCGAAGGGCCGTCCGGTATCCCAGTTCGATCATTTCATCGGCGAGGTGAAAGTCCAGAAACCCGCAGGCGTTCACGGAAATTTCGATGAGCAGGTCCGGTTTCGCCGCCTCCATTTGAAACCGCGCAATGCGATCCTGCATCGCCTCCAGCGATTTGGTGAGAATATCGACGGCGGAGGGGCCCTCGTTTTCATCCGAATCGAGCCCGAGTTTCGCGCGCGCCTCCCGGTACCAGCGTTGAAATGAATTTTGTCCCTCGGCGGATCGGTCCTCGGGGGTCTCCGATTCTTCGGATTCTTCGGCTTTGGACGGGTCCGGGTCGTCAGGATCGCCGTTGCCGTTCAGGGAAACCACGATGATCCGCTCCGCATCTTCACGATGAACCAATTCGAGGGGAACCGGACTCAGCAGCCCGCCATCCACCAGCAGCCGTCCATTGCGCGGAACGGGCGTGAAAAAACCGGGAATGGCGATGGATGCCCGGATGGCGTCGAACAGCGAGCCCCGGTCGATGGAAATCACCTCTCGTCTTTCGATGTCCGAGGCCGTCGCCGCGAAGGAAATGGCCAAATCTTCGATCTGGATTTCGCCCACCAGATCGCAAAGCTTCTTCATCAATCGCTTGCCCTCGAACAGCCCCTGCCCGGTGAAGGAAAAATCGAGCAGGCGCCACATGTCCACCGCCGACAGGCCCCGCACCCATTCGGTGTAGGTATCGAGTTTTCCGCCGGCGTAAAGTCCGCCAACCAGCGACCCCATGGACGATCCGGCAATGGATCGAATGTTGCAGCGGCCATGTTCTTCCAGTGCCCGGATCACGCCGATATGGGCGAGTCCCCGCGCGCCGCCGCTGCCCAAAACGAGGGACGCGGGATTGGAATGATTCTTCATGTTTTTTTCCGTTCAAGCCGCTTGGGGGAAATCGCGGACGACCCGATGCACGAACCGCAGTTTTTCGATGACCGCCGGGGAGAGCACGAAGGGATAGGCGTGCTCGTGCCCCATGCTGCGGTTGAGACTGTTCAGCGCGAAGGTCAGCGGGAACCAATGTTCGACGATGGCGTCGAAATCGGTTTCAAGATAGGCGTCGAAATCGGGGCGTACCGCCGCCGGATCTTCGTTGCCGGCGACGGGGCGGAGGCTCAGGCCATACTGATAGGCCGTCTCCAGGGTATCCACGATGTGCAGATAATGGGCCCAGCATTCGGCCCAGTCCTCCCATGGATGCGATGCCGCGTAGGCGCTGACGAAATGGTCCGGCCAGTCGGACGGCGGCCCTTCTTGGTAGTTCCGCTCCAGCGCCTGCCCGTAGTCTTCCCGTTCGTCCCCGAAAATTTCCCGCCAAGGGGCGAGCCATTCGCTGTCCCGAATCAGACGTTCCCAATAGTAGTGGCCGGATTCATGGCGGAAATGGCCCAGAATGGTGCGGTAGGGCTCGTCCATCTGATCGCGCATCCGTTCGCGCTCGGCCGGGTCGGCCTCCGCGATGTTGATGGTGATCAGTCCCCCCGCGTGGCCGGTCATCACCCGGCCGCGCTCGCTGAAGCCGGGCGGAGCGTCCGCCAGAAAATCGAAGGCGAGCCCCGCCGGGTCCAGGCGTTTGGGCGTCACCGGCAGGTTCAGTTTCAGCATCGAATAAACCAGGCGGCGTTTCTCGGTCTCCAGGGCGCGCCAAAGTTCCAGATGATCCGGAACCGAGAGGTCGGGAATCGTCTGGTTCAGATCGCAGGCCCGACAAAGCGAGGTGTCGCCTTCGGCCTCGGTCATCCAGTTGCACACCCCCCTTTCGGCGTAATTGCCGCATTTGCGATACGATTTTTCTTCGCCGAGGGATTTCCACAGCCCCTCGGCGGCCGGTTCGATGGCGGATAGCTGCATGGCGTCCGGCAAAAATCCCAATTCCGCGCCGCATTGGGTGCAGCTTACATTTTCGAAATAGAGCCGATTGCCGCAAGATGCGCAGTGGAACAGTTTCATGGCGATGCGTCTCCCGATAAG
>JBKHDD010000223.1:0-7133 GCA_046541515.1 Desulfococcaceae bacterium | reverse complement strand
GCGGGGACCGGCGAACGGTTCCCAACCGCCAACGACAACACCGCGAAGGAGCGCCTTATGGCCGAACATCCAAATAAAGAAAAATGGGTCGAAATGGCGACCAAGCTCTTGAAGGGCAAATCCCCGGACACGCTGAACTGGGACACCCCCGAGGGCATCCAGGTCAAGCCGCTGTACACCGCCGAGGACATCGAAGGGCTGGAGACCGTCAACACGTTGCCCGGCCTCGCGCCCTACGTGCGCGGCCCCATGGCCACCATGTACGCCGGCCGTCCCTGGACCATCCGGCAGTACGCCGGTTTTTCCACCGCCAAGGAATCCAACGCCTTCTACCGTCGGGCCCTGGCCGCCGGCCAGAAGGGCCTTTCCGTGGCCTTCGATCTGGCCACCCACCGAGGCTACGACTCCGACCATCCCCGGGTCTCCGGCGACATCGGAAAGGCGGGCGTGGCCATCGATTCCGTGGAGGACATGAAGATCCTCTTCGACGGCATTCCGCTGGACAAAATGTCGGTTTCCATGACCATGAACGGCGCGGTGGTGCCCATTCTGGCCGGCTACATCGTGGCCGCCGAGGAGCAGGGCGTCTCCCACGAGCAGCTCACCGGCACCATCCAGAACGACATCCTCAAGGAGTACCTGACCCGGAACACCTACATCTATCCGCCCGATCCGTCCATGCGGATCATTTCGGACATTATGGCGTTCTGCTCCAAGGAGATGCCCAAGTACAACACCATCAGCATCAGCGGCTACCACATCATGGAGGCCGGGGCCAATTCCGTGCTCCAGCTCGCCTTCACCCTGGCCGACGGCATCGAGTACGTGCGGGCCGCCCTCAAGGCCGGGATGGACGTGGACACCTTCGCGCCGCGCCTTTCCTTCTTTTTCGGCATCGGGATGAACTTCTTCATGGACATCTGCCTGCTGCGGGCCGCGCGCTTTCTGTGGCATCGGTTGATGAGCCAGTTCAACCCCAAGAATCCGCGCTCCTCCATGTTGCGGACCCACTGCCAGACCTCGGGCTGGAGCCTCACCGAACAGGACCCCTACAACAACGTCATCCGGACCACCCTGGAGGCGCTGTCGGCGGTGCTCGGCGGCACCCAGTCGTTGCACACCAACTCCTTCGACGAGGCCATCGGTCTGCCCACCGACTTCTCCGCCCGCATTGCGCGGAACACCCAGCTCATCATCCAGGAAGAGTCGGAAATCTGCCATGTGGTGGACCCGCTGGGCGGCTCTTATTACGTGGAGTCCCTCACCCACAGCATGGTGGAAGGCGCCCAAAAGATCATCGACGAGATCGAGGAGCTGGGCGGCATGGCCAAGGCCATCGAATCCGGGATGCCCAAAATGCGCATCGAGGAGTCCGCCGCCCGCAAGCAGGCCCGCATCGACCAGGGCCACGACGTGATCGTGGGCGTCAACAAGTACCGGCTGGAAGACGAGAAAATCGACTTCGACGTCCGGGAAGTGCCCGCCACGGTGCGCGACGAGCAGGTGGCCCGCATCAAGGAGATCAAGGCGACCCGCGACAACGCCGCCACGGAAAAGGCCCTGGCCGATCTCACCAACGCGGCGGAACAGGGCGGCAACATTCTGGAAGCGGCACTGCCGGCGGTCCGGGCCCGGGCCACCGTGGGCGAAATCTCCGACGCGCTGGAGAAGGTGTTCGGCCGCTTCGTGGCCACCACCCAGTGCATCTCCGGGGCCTACGCCTCCGAGTACGCCGGGGACAGCGAGATCATCGCCAGCCTGCGCAAGCGGACCGAGCATTTCAGCGAGAAGACCGGCCGTCGCCCCCGCATGTTGGTGGTCAAGATGGGCCAGGACGGCCACGACCGGGGCATCAAGGTGGTCGCCTCGGCCTACGCCGACCTGGGCTTCGACATCGACATCGGACCGATGTTCCAGACCCCGGAAGAGGCGGCCAAGATGGCCATCGAGAACGACGTCCACGCCGTGGGCGCCTCCAGCCTCGCCGCCGGGCACAAAACCCTGATCCCCTCGCTGATTCAGGCGCTGAAGGACCAGGGCGGCGGAGACATCGTGGTTTTCGCCGGCGGCGTCATCCCGCCCAGCGACTACCAGTTCCTGCTGGACGCGGGCGTCAGCGGCGTCTTCGGCCCGGGCACCTCCATCGTGGATTCGGCCAACAAGACGCTCAACGTCCTGGAGGAAAAGTACCTGTAGGCGGGCCGATCCGGCCAAGAAAGAGGCCCGGCCGACCCTCGCGGTCGGCCGGTTTCGCGCGAACGGCGTTCGTCCGGCCGGTCCGGGGCCGCCGGATCGGGGCAACCGATCGGACCCCCGGGACCGGCGCACCCGAACCGACGCGAAGGAGACCATGACCAAGGACATCGACTACTACGTGGCCGGCGTGGCCGAGGGCAATCGGCTGGTCCTGTCCCGGACCATCACCCTGATCGAAAGCGGCCTCCAGGAACACCAGAAGCTGGGCCGACAGGTGGTGGACCGGCTGCTGGATCGGACCGGCAAGGCGGTCCGGCTGGGGATCACCGGGGTTCCCGGGGCCGGCAAGAGCACCTTCATCGAAAGCCTGGGCCTGTTTCTCACGGAACAGGGCAAGCGGGTGGCGGTGCTGGCGGTGGACCCCAGCAGCACCCGAAGCGGCGGCAGCATCCTGGCGGACAAAACCCGCATGGAAAAGCTGTCGATCAACGACCGGGCCTTCATCCGCCCGTCGCCCTCCGGCGGCACCCTGGGCGGCGTGGCCCGGAAGACCCGAGAGAGCATGCTGATCTGCGAGGCCGCCGGCTACGACGTAATCATCGTGGAAACCGTGGGCGTCGGCCAGTCGGAGACCACCGTGGCCTCCATGGTCGATTTCTTCCTGGTGCTCATGATCGCGGGCGCCGGAGACCAGCTCCAGGGGATCAAAAAGGGCGTGCTGGAAGTGGCCGACGCGCTGGCGGTCAACAAGGCGGACGGCGACAACGCGCAGCGGGCGGAGATGGCCCGGCGCGAGTACGAGGCGGCCCTCCATCTGCTGACCCCCAGCACGCCCACCTGGTCGCCGCCGGTGCTGACGTGCAGCGCGCTGGAGATGACCGGCGTGGACCGGGTCTGGGAAACGGTGCTGGACCATCGCCGGAAGATGACTGCCAGCGGGGAACTGGCCGACCGACGGCGAGACCAGGCGCTGGAATGGATGATGTACCTGGTCAAGGAAGGGCTGGAACACTGGTTCTACCGGAGTCCGGACGTTCGGGAACGGTTGCCCCGGCTGCGGGAGGACGTGGCCCTGGGCCGGACCTCTCCCACGGTGGCGGCGGATGCGCTGCTGGAATTTCTGGAGACCTGTGGAACGGGCCGGGAACCCGGATAATCCGAGATTCCGGCGAGATGGAAACCTGGCGGGGTCGCCCCTCGCCCTATCGTTTTGTCTCGATCCGTGGGGCGCGACGAGCGGATGGAAACAAACTGGCAGGAAGGAAAGGATGCGTCAATGGGCATTACCGCGGACAAAATCAAGGACCTGAAGGAGCGGGAAGCGAAGATTCTCCAGATGGGCGGCGAAAAGGCCGTGGCCAAGCACCGCGAAAAGGGGAAGCTGACCGCGCGGGAGCGGCTGGACCGGCTGTTCGATCCCGGCACGTTTCGGGAGGTGGACATGTTCGTCACCCACCGTTGCACCAATTTCGGCATGGAATCGGTGGACATTCCGGCGGACGGCGTCATCACCGGCTACGGCAAGGTGGACGGCCGACCGGTCTTCGCCTTTTCCCAGGACTTCACCTCCCGGGCCGGCAGTCTGGGCGAAATGCACGCCAAAAAAATCTGCAAGGTGATGGACATGGCCCTGAAGGCCGGGGCCCCGTGCGTGGGCATCAACGACTCCGGCGGCGCCCGCATCCAGGAGGCGGTGGACGCCCTGTCCGGCTACGGCCAGATCTTTTACCGCAACTCCCTGGCCTCCGGCGTCATTCCGCAGATCTCCGCCATTTTGGGGACCACGGCGGGCGGCGCGGTCTACTCCCCGGCCATGACCGACTTCATCTTCATGGTCAAGGGCGCCAGCTACATGTTCATCACCGGACCCCAGGTCATCAAATCGGTCACCGGCGAGGAAATCAGCTTCGAGGATCTCGGCGGCGCCGCGGCCCACAGCGAAAAGAGCGGCGTCTGCCACTTCGCCTGCGAGTCCGAGGAAGACGCCATCGGCCGCATCAAGACCCTGCTCTCCTTTCTCCCCTCCAACAACATGGAAGACCCGCCGATCGTGGCCACCGGCGACGATCGGAACCGGACCGATCCGGCCCTGGACGAAATCATCCCGGACAATCCCAACAAGTCCTACGACATGCGGGACGTGATCCGCTCCATCGTGGACAACGGCGATTTCTTCGAGCCCCACGAATACTACGCCCCCAACATCCTGATCGGATTCGCCCGGCTGGACGGCCGCAGCGTCGGCATCATCGCCAACCAGCCCAGCTACATGGGCGGGGCGTTGGACATCAACGCGTCCGACAAGGCCAGCCGGTTCATCCGCTTTTGCGACGCCTTCAACGTCCCGCTGTTGACCATCGCCGACGTGCCCGGCTACTTGCCCGGCAGCGACCAGGAGTGGGGCGGCATCATCCGCCACGGCGCCAAGCTTCTGTGGGTCTACTCCGAAGCCACGGTGCCCAAGCTGCTGCTGGTGACCCGCAAGGACTACGGCGGCTCCTACCTGGCCATGTGCTCCCGGGATCTAGGCGCGGACATGGCCCTGGCCTGGCCCACCGCGGAGATCGCGGTCATGGGCGCGGCCGGGGCGGCCAACATCATCCACCGCAGGGAAATCGACGCCGCCGAGGACAAGGCCGCCAAGCGCCGGGAGAAGATCGCGGAGTACGACGAGATGTTCTCCAACCCCTACCGGGCCGCCAACCGGGGCTACATCGACGGGGTGATCGTGCCCAGCGAAACGCGCCCCCGGCTCATCGACGCCCTCGAGGTCCTGTGCACCAAGCGGGAACAGCGGCCGCCCAAGAAGCACGGCAACATCCCGCTGTAATCGCCGCCGCATCGAAACCCGAGGAAGGGAGTCATTTCCATGGAGAAGTCCGACAAGGATCGCAGAAAACGAATGCGCGCCGCCGCCGTCGCGGCGGTGACCGCCTATCTCCAGGCCGAACAGGCGGCCATGGCCCAGGCCCAGGCCGCCGAGGCGCCCGCGCCGCCGCCGCCGCCCCCGCTGTGGGGCGTCAGCGGTCGCCAGGAAATCATGCAGACCCGCGCCATGATGTTGCTCAAGGCCTTTCACGGCGGACGCCGCTGATTCCGGCCGCGCCCGGATGTCCGGCCGAGGACGTTTTCGCGCGCCGCGCCAACGATTGGCGCTCGCGGTCCCGACGTCCCCGGAATGGCGGGGCCCTCAAAAAATAAAACCGATTCACCCATTTTCCGACAGGAGGGGAGATTCCGATCATGACCGACCACACCGCAGTCAAAATGACCGAAATGAATTACGGCAAGGACCGTCCCAAGGCCGAAAACCCGGTGAAAGTGCAGGACCTGAGCCTTCGGGACGGCCATCAGTCCCTGTTCGCCACCCGGGGCCGCACCGAAGACATGATCCCGGTCGCCGAAATGATGGACGAGGTCGGGTTTTGGGCCCTGGAGGTCTGGGGCGGCGCTACCTTCGACACCATGCACCGGTTCCTGAACGAAGATCCCTGGGAGCGGCTGCGGACCCTGAAGCGGTACATCAAAAAGACCCCCTTCTCCATGCTGTTGCGGGGCCAGAACCTGGTGGGATACCGCAACTACGCCGACGACCTGGCCAAGGCCTTCGTGGAGCGGGCCGCCGAAAACGGCATGGACGTCTTCCGCACCTTCGACGCCCTGAACGACTATCGGAACTTCGAGACGGTCTTCAAGGCCATCAAGGACGCCGGAAAGCATTTCCAGGGCTGCATCTGCTACACCATGACCGAGCCCCGCATGGGCGGCGAGGTCTACAATCTCGACTATTTCGTGAACAAGGCCAAGGCCTTGGAAGACATGGGCGCGGACAGCGTCTGCGTGAAGGACATGGCCGGCCTGCTGGCCCCCTACGACGCCTACGAGCTGGTCAAGGCGTTGAAGGCGGCGGTGAAGCTGCCCATCCATCTGCACAGCCACTTCACCTCCGGCATGTCGCCCATGACCCATTTCAAGGCCGTGGAGGCCGGCGTGGACATCATCGACACCTGCATGTCGCCCTACGCCTACCGCACCTCCCACGCCGCGCTGGAGCCGCTGGTCATGACCCTGCTGGGCACCAACCGCGACACCGGTTTCGACATCGAACATCTGGCCAAAATCAACAACGTCCTCGAAAAGGAGGTCATGCCCAAGTACCGGCATCTCCTCAACGAGTCCAAGATGTCCATCATCGACATCAACGTGTTGCTGCACCAGACCCCGGGCGGCATGCTCTCCAACCTGGCCAACCAGCTTCGGGAAATGGACGCCCTGGACCGGCTCGACGACGTGTTCCACGAACTGCCCCGGGTCCGCAAGGAGCTGGGCCAAATTCCCCTGGTCACCCCCACCAGCCAGATCGTGGGCATCCAGACCGTCAACAACGTGCTCTTCGACGACGAGAACGAGCGCTACAAGATGATCACCGCCCAGGTGAAGGACCTTTGCTACGGCCTCTACGGAAAAACTGCGGTTCCCATCGATTCCGAAGTGCAGAAGAAGGCCCTCAAGGGCTATCCCCGGGGCGAGGAGCCCATTTCCGTGCGCCCGGCCGAGGTGCTGGAGCCCGAGCTGGAAAAGGCCAAGGAAGAAATCGGCGACCTGGCCGCCGACATCGACGACGTGATCCTCTACGCCCTGTATCCGACCACCGGGAAGAAGTTCCTCAAGTGGAAATACGGCAAGGAGGCCCCCCCGGCGGACGTCCTGCCGCGAACCATGGAGGACGTGAAGAAGGAAGAGGAGCTGGTCAAGAAGGCCAAGGCCGGACTGCTGGTGGAGCGCAAGCCCGAGACGCCGGAAAAGACCGACGCCTACCGGACCTTCAACGTTTTCGTGGACAACGAGTACTTCCAGGTGGACGTGGAAACGCCCCAGGGAATGCCCGTTGCGGCCTACCAGGCTCCGGCCCAGACGCAGACCCAGACCGCCGCCCC
>JBKHDD010000222.1:0-7185 GCA_046541515.1 Desulfococcaceae bacterium | reverse complement strand
TTCGCCAGGTCCGAATTCGCCAGGTCCGAATTCGATAGACCCGTATATTCGGACCCCGCCGCGTTCCGCGGAAGCGGCCGGGCTTGGCTCGTGGCGCATTCCATGAATTCGGGCGTCGGGTTGCATCCCGGCGTCGAAGGAGGCGTGTTCATGAACATCGTCGTGGCATACAGCAGCAAAGCGGGACTGTTGGCAGAATACCGGCGTCGGTACGGAAGGGACATCCCGGAATCGGACATCCCGCCGGACGTGTTCGCCGAAGGCGACTCCCCGGAAACCATCGCCGCCGTCCGCGCCGCCCTGGAATCGGCGGGACATCGGACAATCGGCCTGGAGGCGGACGACGCCCTCCCCGGGGCGCTGGCGATTCATCGGCCGGATCTGGTGTTCAACATGGCCGAGGGGCTTTGGGGCGATCTCCGGGAATCCTACGTCCCGTTGGTCTGCGAACGAATGGGCCTGCCCTACACCGGCTCCGACGGTCTCGCCCTGGCCCTCTGCCTGAACAAGGCGCGGACCAAGGAATTTCTGGCCTATCACCGGGTGCCGACCCCGGCCTTCCGCCTGTTTCATCCGGGAATTCCGGTCCGGGTGAACGGCGCGTCTCTCCCCGCCATCGTCAAGCCGACCTCCGAAGGCAGCTCCAAGGGCATCTTCGACGATTCCGTGGTGGAGACCCCCGAGGCGGCCGAGGCGCGGATTCGGGAAAAGCTGGCTCGCTACCATCAGCCGGTTCTCCTGGAGCAGTTTCTGGACGGGCCGGAGTTCACCGTCGCCGTGTGGGGAAACGGCCCGGAGGCCGAAGCCCTGCCGCTGGTGGGGATCGACTACGCCCGGCTCCCGGCGGGGGCGCGGCCGATCTATTCCTACGAAGCCAAATGGATTTGGGACACTCGGCAGGACCCGCTGGCCATCTTCCAGTGTCCCGCGGCGGCGTCTCCGGAACTCGCCCACGCCGTGGCCGAAGTGGCGCTGGCCGCCTACCGGGCCCTGGGCGTCCGGGACTGGTGCCGGGTGGACGTGCGCTGCGATCGGGAGGGGCGTCCCTTCGTGCTGGAGCTGAACCCGCTGCCCGGCATTCTGCCCGATCCGGCGGACAATTCCTGCTTCCCCAAGGCGGCCCGGACCGCCGGGTACGATTTCAACGCCATGGTGAATCGCGTGGTGGACATCGCCGCCCGGCGCTGGGGCCTCGCTCCCGCCGTGACGCAAACCAAAACCATGCTTCCCGGAACAGCGGCCGACGCACGCTTCCATTTGTCGGAGGCTTCGTGACGCCCCTTCGCGTGTTGGTGGCCCACAACCGCCCGGCGGGTTCCGGGCCGGACCGAATTTCCGAGGCCGGCGTGGAGGCGGCGGCGGACGCCGCCCGGTCGGCCTTGGAGACGCTGGGCTACGACGTGGTCTCCCTCGCCCTGGAAACGCCGGCCCAGGCGTTGGAAACCCTCGCCGCGTACCGCCCCGACGCCGTGGTCAATCTTTGCGAAGGGCTGGCCGGAGACGCCCGCCACGAAATGCACGTGGCCGCGCTTTGGGAATTGGCCGGGATTCCCTACACCGGTTCGCCGCCCTTGGCGCTAGGCATTTCCCGGGACAAGGCGACGGTGAAGCGGCTACTGGAATCGGCGGGGATCGCCACGCCGGAATGGGCCCTGTGCGAGACGGTCCCGAACGCCGCGCCGGTCCCCTTCCCGGCCATCGTAAAACCGGTGCGGGAAGACGCCAGCCTGGGCATCGGTTCGGCCTCGGTGGTCGGGGATCTTTCCGCCCTGCGGCGGGCGGTGGCCGATTTGCTGGAACGGTATCGTCAACCGGCGCTGGTGGAGCGATTCATCCCGGGCCGGGAGTTCAACGCGGCGATCCTCGGGAACGATCCGCCCCGGCTTTTGCCCCTGGCGGAAATCGACTTTTCGGGCCTTCCGCCGGACGCCCCCGCCATCGTCGGCTACGAAGCCAAGTGGTTGCCCGGCCATCCCCTCTACCGGGGAACCCCGGCGGTCTGTCCCGCTTCGGTTACCCCGGAGTTGACGGCGCGGATTACGGAAGCGGCGCTGGGGGCCTGGGCGTTGACCGGCGGCCGGGACTACGGCCGGGTGGACCTGCGGGTTGCCCCGGACGGACGGGTCTTCGTGCTGGAGGTCAACCTCAACCCCGACACCTCTCCGGACGCCGGGTTCGCCCGGGCCGCGGCGGCGGCCGGAATCTCCTACCCCAATTTTTTCCGGGATCTGGTTCGATGGGCCCGGGAACGGAGCGGACATGATCGTCCTGCGCGATCTTGAAGCCCGGGATCGGGACGGCCTTCCGGACCTGCTGGCGGACACCGGCATGTTCACCCCGGCGGAAATCGCCGTGGCGCTGGAGCTGGTCGATACCGCGCTGAAAGGCGGAGAACCGGCGGACTACCTCTTTCGGATCGCCTCGGAAGACGGCGGCCCGATGATCGGCTACGCCTGCTTTGGTTCCACGCCCCTGACCGAGGGCACCTTCGATCTCTACTGGATCGCGGTCTCCCCGGCGTTTCAGGGCCGAGGCGTCGGCCGCCGGCTGCTGGCGGCGGCGGAGACCGAGGCTCGGAAAAGGGGCGGACGGCTGATGGTCGTCGAAACCTCTTCCCAGGAAAAATACGCCCCCACGCGGGTTTTTTATCTCGCCGGGGGCTACGCCCTCGCGGCCCGGATTCCGGATTTCTACCGGCCCGGGGACGACAAGCTGATTTTCACCCGGTATCTCTAAGGCGATTGGCAAGAAAGCCAGTACCATGCCCCCCGAAAGCGACGAGTTGCACTCGTCGAGTCGGCGCTTGGTCGGTATCGGGCGACGAGTGCAACTCGTCGCTCCCGGATTTGGCATGAACATTCCCGCGACTCGCCCGACACGCGAACGAACGTTATTTTCATCTCCCGGCCCCCGTCGCAACGCGGGGCGGAACGGAAGGAATTCCATCCATGGAACGATGGCAAAAAGCGCTTCAGAACAGTCTGACCCGGCCCGAATCCATCGCCCGCCATTTCGGCATCCCCGAGGCGGACGTCCGGGGGCCCCGCAACGAATTCGCGGTTCGGATCACGCCCCACGCCCTGTCTCTGATCCACGAAAAAGACGACCCGATCTACCGGCAACTGGTGCCGGACATGGCCGAAATGGCCGACGCCGACCTCTTCGCCGATCCCCTGGCCGAGGACGAAAACGCGCCCACTCCGGCCATTGTCCACCGCTATCCCGACCGGGTGCTCTTCCTGGTTTCCGCCAACTGCGCCTGCTACTGCCGCTTTTGCACCCGGCGGCGCAAGGTGGGCGACCCGGAGCGGATCAACCCGCGCCACGTGGACGGCGGCATCGCCTACATCGCGGACCATCCCGAAGTGCGGGACGTGATCGTCTCCGGCGGCGATCCGCTGCTGCTCACCGACGACGCGCTGGAGGACATCCTGCGGCGGCTCCGGGCCATTCCCCACGTGGAGATCATCCGCATCCACAGTCGGGTCCCCAATTTCCTGCCCCAGCGGATCACGGCCAAGCTGGTCAAAATGCTGCGGAAATACCATCCGCTGTACATGAACGTCCATTTCAACCATCCCGACGAGCTGGTCCCGGCCTCGGTGAAGGCGTTGGGCCGACTGGCCGACGCGGGCATTCCCCTGGGCAGCCAGACGGTGCTGCTCAAGGGCGTCAACGACGATCCCCTGGTCATGCGGAAGCTCATGCAGCGGCTGCTCATGGCCCGGGTGCGGCCCTACTACATCTTCCAGGCCGACATGGTGTCCGGCACCGAGCATTTCCGGACCTCGGTGGAGCGGGGCCTGGAGATCGTCGAAGCGCTCCGGGGATGGACCTCGGGGATGGCCGTGCCCTACTACGTCATCGACGCGCCGGGCGGCGGCGGAAAGATTCCCATTCTGCCCCAGTACGTGCTCCACATGAGCGACCAGGAGGTGGTGATCCGCAACTATGCGGGCCGGGTCTTCCGCTATCGCCAACCCGAGGGAGAAACCGACGCGCCCATGGTGGTGGAGGAAATGGACCGGAACGATCTGCCGAACATTCCCGCCGCCTTCCCGGGGGCCTTCGCACCGTCGAACCGGCCCGCCGACGCCGGCGGCGCGTCCATGACCCACTGACGCGCAATCAATCTCCAACGGGCGTTCCGGCGACGGAACGCCGCGGAAACCCATGTTTCGAATCCGACTGATCTACGATCACACCCTTCCGGCCAACCGGCAGGACATCGCCCAAGTCCAGCGCATCCTGCGGGAGCAGTTCCCGGCGGTGTCCGAGGCGGAGGTGGACGCCCTGCCCGAAAAGCTGCGGGACCCGATGGCCCACCGGTTCCGGACCTTGCTGTTCGTGGCCGACGACGCCCGGTGGCGGACGGCCGACGCGTCGGGACGGCGGGTGTTGGGGTTCGCCATTCTGCTCCATTTTCCGGACCTGGGCTTCTGCTATCTGGATTTCATCTCCGCCGCGCCCCGCCGCACCGGAGGCGGGGTGGGCGGCGCCCTGTACGAGCGGGTTCGTCAGGAGGCGCGGGCGTTGGGGGCCGCCGGCGTGTTCATGGAATGCCTGCCCGACGACCCGGCCCTCTCCCCGGACCCGAAGATTCGGGCCCAGAACGCGGCGCGGCTACGGTTTTACGAATATTACGACGCCCGGCCGGTGGACGGCACCGCCTACGAAACGCCGGTGACGCCCGGAGACTCCGATCCGCCGTACCTGGTCTTCGACGGCCTGGGCCGGAACCGTCCGTTACGTCGCTCGCCCTGCCGCCGCATCGTCCGGGCCATCCTGGAGCGGAAATACGGCGACCTCTGCCCCAAGGAATACGTGGACCGGGTGGTGGAATCCTTCCGGGACGATCCGGTGCGGCTGCGGCCGCCCCGCTACGTCACCGCGCCCTCGGCCGCCGTGGGCGACGGGGTTCCCGAGGATCGACGGATCGCGCTGGTGGTCAACGCCCGCCACGACATCCACCACGTCCGGGAGCGCGGCTACGTGGAGGCGCCGGTGCGCATTCGGGCCATCCGCCGGGAGCTGGACCGGACCGGCCTGTTCCGGGAAATCCCGGCCCATCGGTTTTCCGAGGACGCGATCCGGACGGTCCACGACCGGCGCTACGTGGACTATTTCAAACGAGTTTGCAAGGATTTGCCCGAGGGGAAGTCGATCTATCCCTACGTCTTCCCCATTCGCAACGCGGTTCGGCCCCCCAAGGAGCTGGCGGTGCGGGCGGGCTATTTTTGCATCGACACCTTCACCCCGCTCAATCCCAACGCCTACGCGGCGGCCCGGGGCGCGGTGGACTGCGCGCTGACGGCGGCCCGGCAGCTCCGGGAGGGCGACCGGCTGGCCTACGCCCTGGTTCGGCCGCCGGGCCACCATGCGGAACGGGGCGCCTTCGGCGGCTTCTGCTATTTCAATTCGAACGCCATCGCGGCCCACGATCTCGCCCGGGACGAACGGGTGGCGATTCTGGACATCGACTATCACCACGGCAACGGCCAGCAGGAAATCTTCTCCGACCGGGCCGACGTGCTCACCGTCTCCATCCACGGCCATCCGCGCTTCGCCTATCCCTATTTCAGCGGATTCGAGGACGAGATCGGGACGGGCGAGGGGGCGGGGTTCAACCTCAATTTTCCCCTGCCGGAACGAATGGACGGCGAAGGCTACCGGAAGATTTTGGCACGGGCGCTCCGAAAAATCGAGGCGTTCGCGCCCCGGTACCTGGTGGTGGCTCTCGGACTGGACACCGCCACGGGCGATCCCACCGGGACCTGGAGTCTCGGGGCGGGGGATTTTGAGGAGAACGGCCGCATGATCGGCGCGCTGGGGCTTCCGACGCTCGTGGTGCAGGAAGGGGGATACAAAACCCGAAGCATGGGAATCAACGCCCGACGGTTTTTCACGGGATTGTGGGCGGGGGCGTGGGGGCCGAAACGGCGGGCGGCGCGGCGACGAAAGAGGAAATCGAACCAATCGTCCCGGTGACCCTTCCGGATTTTCGCCATCTTCCCCCGAACCGATCGTCGTGGTATGGATCGCCGAATCGGCTTGGCCGTCCGCTCGGCGGCTTCGCCCTCCCGTTTCCACAACCCAACCGGGGGAAAACGCCATGGCGAAACGCGGAAGACGTTCCGGGCAACCGGATTCTCGCCCTTCCTTCCCCGAGGGCATCCGGTTTTGCTTTCCCTGGCGTCCATATCAGGAACGGGTGCTGGCGGAGCTTTCCGCCCACCTCGCCGACGACCGGCTCCACGTCATCGCGCCGCCCGGTTCCGGGAAAACGGTGCTGGGGCTGGAAACCCTGCTTCGCCTGAACCGGCCCGCCCTGGTCCTGTCGCCCACCCGCACCATCCGGGACCAATGGGTGGATCGCTTCGTCCAGCTTTTCCTGCCCGAGCCCCATGTGCGCCCCGACTGGATTTCAACCGATCCCCGGCGGCCGGGGCTCCTGACCGCCATCACCTACCAGGCGCTCCATCGCCTCCACGCCGACGAATCCACCGAAGAGACCAAAACGCCCGAAGAATCCGACGCGGAACCGGAGGATTCCCCGGAAGACGAAGACGACGCCGGCGGCGAGCCGAAATCCCGTTCCGGAACGCCCTCCGACTCCGCCTTCGAGGGATTTCGCCAAGCGGGCGTCCGAACGTTGGTGGTGGACGAGGCCCACCATCTGCGAAACGCTTGGTGGCGGAGCCTGACCGCACTCCACGATTTTTTGGACCGCCCCACGGTGGTGGCCCTCACCGCCACGCCGCCCTTCGACGTGTCCCCGGCGGAGTGGGCCCGGTACCGAAGCTTCTGCGGCCCCGTGGACGCGGAGATCGTCGTGCCGGAGCTGGTGATCGAACGCAATCTCTGTCCCCATCAGGACTACGTCTTCCTTTCCGCGCCCGCCGAGGCGGAGCATCGCCCCATCCGGGAGTTCCGGGAGGCGGTGGACGCCTTCGTGGCCGATCTCGCCGTTGACCTGGATTTCATCGAAGCGGTCGCGCTCCATCCCTGGATGGTGGTTCCGGAAGATCATTCGGAGGCGATTTTCGCCGACACCGCCTATTTTTCCAGCATGCTGGTCTTTCTCCACCACGTCGGCGGGCGGGTTTCTCCGGAGGCATTGGAGGCGCTGGGCGTCCGCCGGGACCGAATCCCGCCCCTCGACCGGGAATGGCTGGAAACCCTGCT
>JBKHDD010000221.1:0-7207 GCA_046541515.1 Desulfococcaceae bacterium | reverse complement strand
ACCACCTCCGCGCCCATCAGCTCCATGCGGCGGACGTTGGGGGCTTGGCGGCGCACGTCCTCGGTGCCCATGAACACTTTGCATTCCATACCGAAAAGGGCCGCAACCGTGGCCGTGGCCACGCCGTGCTGGCCGGCGCCGGTCTCGGCGATCACCTTTTTCTTCCCCATGAAATGGGCCAAGAGCGCCTGCCCCACCGTATTGTTGATCTTGTGGGCGCCGGTGTGGGTCAGGTCTTCCCGTTTCAGGTAAATGGCCGCGCCGCCCAGGTGTTCCGACAGCCGTTTGGCGTGGAACAGCGGCGTGGGCCGGCCGGCGAAATCCCGGAGAAGCCGGCGAAATTCCGATTGAAACGCCGCGTCCGGGAGATATTTTTTGTAGGCCGCTTCCAGCTCCAGCAGCGCGGGCATGAGGGTTTCGCCCACGTACCGGCCGCCGAAATCGCCGAAATGGCCGCGGTCGTCGGGATACCGCTCCAGCGAATGGGCCGCGCCGGGCGCGGGGGTCGGGGTATGGTGTTCCATCAGAAAATCCTCCTGCTTGGGGTCTTTCGGGGCGCGCGGGTCAAGGCTTCCAGAAAGGCCCGGACGCGCTTCAAATCTTTTCGGCCGGGGCTCGCCTCCACGCCGGAACTCACGTCCACGGCGTCGGGCAATGCCTCCCGGACGGCTTCAATCACGTTGTCGGGATTCAACCCGCCGGCCAGCACCAGAGGCCGTCCTCGCCCAAGGGTGCGGGCCGCCGACCAGTCCCAGATTTTGGCGTTGCCGCCGGGCAGGGTCCCCTTTCCGCACTCGGCCAGAAAGGCGCTGGGCCGGTAAAGTCCCGATTCGTCCAGCCCCGGCGAGCGGCCGGCGAACAGCCCCTTGATGACGGTGAGCCCTTCGTCCCGGAGCCGTTCCACCGTCTCCGGCGTTTCCCGGCCGTGGAGCTGAACCCCGGTCAAGCCGCACCATTTCGCCTTCCGGAGCACGCTTTCGGCGTCCACGTCCACGAACACGCCGATCCGGGCCATGTCGGTGGGCAGGGCGTCGGAAATGGCCCGGGCCTGGTCGTCGGCCAGGTGGCGGGGGCTTTTGGGAAAGAAAACGAAGCCGATGGCGTCCGCGCCCAGGGCGGCCACGGCGGCCGCCTCGCCCGGATCGGTGAGGCCGCAAATTTTGGCCTGAATGCGGCCGATCATTGCGTCGCCCCTTTTTGGCCGGAATGGCCCGTTTCAGGACTTTCCTCGGAGGGCTCTTCCGGTTCGTCCTCCGGCTCCGGCGCGCCCATCAGCTCCCGCAGAAAAAACTCCGGATCGGGGGCGCGAACGATGCTTTCGCCAACGAGGAAATTGTGGAATCCGGCCTCGTTCAGCCGAAGAATGTCCTCCCGGCCGTGGATGCCGCTTTCGGCCACGGCCACCACGTCGTTCCCCATCTTCTCCCGAAGGCCCATGGCGGTGTCCAGGCTGGTTTCGAAGGAGCGCAGGTTCCGGTTATTCACGCCCACCAGCTTGGCCCCGGCCGCCAGGGCCGTGTCCAGTTCCGGCTCGTCGTGGACCTCCACCAAAGCGTCCAGCCCCAAATCGCCGGCGATGGCCAGGAAATCTCGAAGTTGTTCCGGGGCGAGAATCCGAACGATGAACAGGACCGCGTCGGCCCCCTGCACCGCCGACTGGTAAATCTGGTATTCGGAGATCAGGAAATCCTTCCGCAGCGCCGGCAGGGCGGACACTTCCCGGGCCTGGATCAGGTCTTCGAAGCCGCCGTGGAAGTAGGATTGATCGGTCAACACCGACATGGCGGCGGCCCCGCCCGCCTGGTAGGCCCGAGCGTAGACACCGGGATTCAAATCCGGCCGGATCATGCCCTTGGAGGGCGACGCCCGCTTGATTTCGGCGATGATATTGACGCCGTGAACCCCCGGTTCCCGCAGCCGCTCCAAAAAGGGCCGCCGCTTCTTGTCCATCCCGGCCAGCCGACGAAGAAAATCCAACGGCATGTCGGCCTCGGCGGCGGCCACTTCCTTTTTCTTGGTCGCCACAATCCGCTGGAGAATGTCTTCGGCCATCTATCCGTTCTCCCGGGTGTATTCGGCCAGGGCGTCCAGCTTCTCCCGAGCCTTTCCGTCATCGATGGCGGCGGCCGCCTGCTGAAGGCCGGTCCGGATGTCCTTCGCCACCCCGGCCGCCATCAACGCCCCGGCGGCGTTCAGCAGGGTCACGTTCCGACGGGGGCCCGTTTCGCCGTCCAGGATTTTTCGGGTGATTACCGCGTTTTCGGCGGGATCGCCACCGGCCAGGTCGGCGGGGTCGGCGAAATCCTCGAAAAAATCCTCGGGGTTCAGATCGTAGGTCCGCACCTGGCCGTCGGCCAGCTCGCTGATCCGGGTCGGCGCGCAAATGGAAATTTCGTCCAGCCCGTCGTGGCCGTGGACCACCAACGCCCGGCGCGTCCCCAGCATTTGCAGGGCCCGGGCGAACATCTCGGTCAGCTCCGGCGCGAAGACGCCCAACAGCTGGCAGTTGGCCCCGGCGGGGTTGGTCAGCGGCCCCAGCATGTTGAAGATGCTGCGGATGCCCACTTCCTTCCGGGCCGGCGCGGCGAAGCGCATGGCGCCGTGGTAGACGGGCGCGAATAAAAAGCCGATGCCGATCTCCCGCACCGCCTCTTCCACCACTTCGGGATCGGTGTCCAGCTTCACGCCCAGGGTTTCCAGCACGTCGGCGCTGCCGCATTTGCTGGAAACCGAGCGGTTGCCGTGCTTGGCCACCGTGACGCCCGCCCCGGCCACCACGAAGGCCACGGTGGTGGAAATATTAAAGGTATTGAGGCCGTCGCCGCCGGTGCCGCAGGTGTCCACCACGGTTCCGGCGGCGGTCTGGATGCGGTGGGCCTTGCGCCGCATGGCCCGGGCCGCCCCGGCCAGCTCCTCGAAGGTTTCGCCCTTGGTGGCCAGCGCCCCCATGAACGCGCCGATCTGGGAATCGGTGGCGTTGCCGGAGAGGATTTCGCCGATCATCTCGGCCATTTCCGTATCGGTCAGGTCCTGTTTTCGAACAATTTGGGTCAGGTGGTCTCGAAACATCCCGGATGTCTCCCCGTATTCGCGGGCCGATGTCATGAAGTGGAAGCGCCCGCCGTTCTTCATTTTTAGCGATTTGCATCGAAGAATATACCCGCCCTGCCAGCCGGGGGATGAATCCCCCGGCTCACCCCGAAAAAGCACCCTGAAGGGCGCTCAACCCGAATAAACGCCGGAATACTTGGGAGCCCGCTTTAGCGGGCTTTTTCGGATTCAGCCGGGGAATTTATCCCCCGGTGACGGCGGCGACAGTTATTTTCAACGCAACAAATAACCCTAGGCTTCAATTTCGATTTTGGAAGCGGAAATGGACGTTCGCGACCGGAGGCGGAGCGGGAAACCCATACTGCGCTTTCCGGCCCAAACCCCGCCTTCTACGCCGATTTCGCCGTTTCGCAGTTACTTTCGCGGGACAATTCCAGAAAATTCCGCAACAGCCGTTTGCCCACCGGCGTCATGATCGACTCAGGGTGGAACTGAATCCCCTCGGTGGGATGGGAGCGGTGGCGCAGCCCCATGATCTCGCCGTCTTCGGATTCCGCCGTGACGACCAGCTCCGCCGGCAGCCCTTCCCGGGCCACGGCCAGGGAATGGTAGCGCATGGCGGGAAAGGGCTTTTTGATGCCCCGGAACACGCCTCGGCCGTCGGCGGTGATGGTGGAGGTTTTGCCGTGCATGAGCCGGGCGGCGGAAACCACTTTTCCGCCCATGGCTTCGGCGATGGTCTGATGGCCCAGGCAGACGCCCAGGATGGGAAACCGGCCGGACAGGGTTTTGACCAGCTCCAGGCTGATGCCGGCGCTTTCCGGACGGCCCGGCCCCGGCGAAATGACGATGCCTTCCGGGTCCATGGCCGCCACCTGATCCACGGTGACCTTGTCGTTGCGGAAGACGCGGACCGGCGTGCCCAGCCCCTCCAGGTATTGCACCAGATTGTAGGTAAAGGAATCGTAGTTGTCGATCATCACCAGCATGGCGTCCTCCTATGCCCCCACCATTTCCAGGGCCCGGCCGATGGCCCGGGCTTTGTTTACCGTTTCTTGCCGCTCCCGCTCGGGATCGGAATCCGCCACCACGCCCGCCCCGGCCCGAACGGTCAGCTCGCCGCCAGCCACGCAGGCGGTGCGGATGGTAATGGCCATGTCCATGTTGCCCGAAAAGGAGACGTAGCCCACCGCGCCGCCGTAGGGACCCCGGGGCCCCTCCTCCAGCTCCGCGATGATCTCCATGGCCCGGACTTTTGGCGCGCCGGAGAGCGTCCCCGCAGGAAAAGTGGCCCGCAGCAAATCCCAGGCGTCCACGTCCGGCTTCAGGTCGCAGGCGATGTTGGAGACCAGGTGCATGACGTGGGAATACCGTTCCACCACCATTAAATCGGTCACCTGAACGCTGCCGGTTTCCGCCACCCGGCCCAAATCGTTGCGGCCCAGGTCCACCAGCATGAGGTGCTCGGCCCGCTCCTTTTCGTCGGCCAGCAACTCGTCGGCCATGGCCCGGTCGGTCTGCTCCGTCTCGCCCCGGGGCCGGGTGCCGGCGATGGGCCGCAGGGTGGCCACGCCGTTTTCCAGCCGCACCATGGTCTCCGGCGAGGAGCCCACCAGGGCGGTGTCCTCCAGGTGGAGAAAGTAGAGGTAGGGAGACGGATTGACAAAGCGCTGGGCCCGGTACAGGGTCCACAGGTCCGGCGGGGCCGAACAGGAAAAGGGCTGGGAGACGACGGCCTGGATGATCTCGCCGTCCCGGATGTATTCCTTGGTCTTGACCACCCGTTGGCGGAAGGCTTCCTCGTCCAGCGGTGTTTCCAGCGCGTAGCCGGAAGAAGGCTTCTTCGGCCCCGGCTCGATGCAGACGCCGGCCCGGTCCAGAAGCCCCGTCAGCCGGGACCGGGCGTCCGCGTAGGCCGCGTCCGCCTCCGCCGCGCTTTCCGGAAAGGCGATGGCCACGGCCATGAGCGTGTTGCGAATGTTGTCGAAAATGATCAGCTCGTCCGGCACCATGAAGCTGGCCATGGGCGCGTCTTCGGGCAGCCGGTTGGGGATGGCCTCGAAAAAGGAAACCATTTCATAGGCGAGATAGCCCACCAGCCCGCCCCAGAACCGGGGCAGCTCCGGCGCGGGGGCGGGACGGTACCGGCCCATCAGATAGCGGAGGACGGACAGCGGATCCCCGGCGTGTTCCAGCCGCTCCACGGTTCCGTTTTCGGCCACTTCCACCACCTCCCGAAAGACGCGGATGTGGCTGCGGGCCGATCCGCCCAGAAAGCTGTACCGGCCCCATCGCTCGCCGCCTTCCACGCTCTCGAAAAGGAACACCGGCCCCTGGTCCGCGTACAGCTTGCGCAGAAGCGACACCGGCGTCTCGGTGTCGGCCAGGATTTCGGCGCACACCGGCACGACATTATGGTCGGCGGCCAACTCTCGGAACCGTTCCGGCTCCGGAAACTGCTGGATGAACATGATGTTCGCGTCTCCCTCCATAAAAAAAGGTCGCGGTTTCGGCCCGCGACCCTTTCCAGAAAAAAAAAGGACCGTGGGCGCCGGTGCGGCCCACGGTCCTTGAAACTTTGGCGAATTCGTCGTCAGAAGGTCGGTCGGGAACGGGCGCACCGGTCGGGTTGGGGCCGCCAGCACCACCACCATCCGTTCCGAACCTTCCGCGCAAAAAGCTGTTGCATTGAATTCACGATCCGAACATGCCTCATGGTTGATTTCGCCGTACCCTACACTTCCGTTTTCCGGATTGTCAAGGCTTTTCGCGTTGGGACGGGGGATTCCCCGCGTTTACCGGAAGGCCGGGTTTCCCCCATGATGAAGGGCACTCGAAAAAAAGAGGTGGCGCAAGAATGCGTCCGTCGAAAAGACATTTGGATGAAGCGAGCCGCCAACATCAGGAATCCATTTTTCCGGCCCCTGAGCGAAGCGGGAATTCAGGGAATCGCCGCGAACGTCGATCTCTCGTTCGATTCGTTCCCACGCGACGGATGGCGGCCACCGAATTTTGTCCCGCGGGAAGGAGCGCACCATGAGCACGAAAACCATCACAATCCGCTTGGGGCGGAGCGAAGGGGGAAATGGCGTCGATTCGGCGGCCGAAGAACCGAAGCTCCGGCGCCTACGACCCCGCAAACTCCTTCTGGTACCATTCGTACGTCCGGCGAATCCCGTCTTCCAGGGACGTCTCGGCGTTCCACCCCAGCCCCTGCATTCTCCCCACGTTGAGCAATTTTCTCGGCGCGCCGTCCGGCTTGGCGGCGTCCCAGGTCACGCGGCCTTCGTATCCCACCACCGAGGCGATCAATTCCGCAAGCTCCCGGATGGTCAGGTCCTCTCCCGTGCCGATGTTGACCAGAAATTCCTCGAAGAGCGAAATCCGTGATGGATCGGGATGGGTCATGAGGAAAAGGCAGGCGTCGGCCAAGTCGTCCACGAACAAAAACTCCCGGCAGGGGGACCCGGTGCCCCAAAGCACCACCTTGACGTCTTCGGCCTTCTTTTTCGGCTCGATTCCCAACGCCGCCTTCAAATCCTCGGGAATCGGTCCGAACCGTTCCTCGTCCCGCCGCACCGCCTCGAAATCCCCTTCCATCACTTTTTTGGCCAGATGAAATTTGCGGAGCAACGCCGGCAGCACGTGGCTGGTTTCCAGATTGAAATTGTCGTGAGTTCCGTACAGATTGGTCGGCATGACCGGCAGAAAGCGGGTGTCGTGCTGCCGGTTGAAGGCCCAGCACATTTCGACGCCCGCGATCTTGGCCACGGCGTAGGGCGAATTGGTCGGCTCCAACGGCCCGGTCATCAGGTATTCTTCCCGCAACGGCTGGGGCGCGTGTTTGGGGTAGATGCAGGAGCTGCCCAGAAACAACAGCCGTTTCACGCCGACCTCGAACGCCGCGTGGATCACATGGTTCTGGATCGCCAGATTTTGGTAGATGAAATCGGCGGGATAGGTGGCGTTTCCCAGGATTCCGCCCACCTTGGCGGCCGCCAGAAAAACGTATTCCGGCGTTTCCGCCGCCATGAATTGCCGCACCGCCGCCTGATTTGTCAGGTCCAGTTCGGAACGGGTCCGGGTGACGAGATTCGCGTAGCCCGCCGCTTCCAGTTTCCGGCGAATCGCCGAGCCCACCAGCCCGCGATGGCCC
>JBKHDD010000220.1:0-7291 GCA_046541515.1 Desulfococcaceae bacterium | reverse complement strand
TCGGCAACGTCCAGTTCCAAAATTGCCTCCCGGGGTGTAGGTTCCCCGAGGTCATGATGGAGTTCGGGCTAGATGTCTAGCGAGAAAAATCTCTTTTATCAATTAGCCTATTGACAATGGTTATGGGTGTTGAATGTACGTTCAAATCCAAAAAAACCAGATCGAAGGGATTCCGTTGAAGCGTTTCCAAAGCTTCTTCCGCGTTCACCGCCGTGAAAACGGAGGTTCCTTCGGTTTCCAGCGACTTTTGCATTGTGGATCGAATGTTTTTTTCGCCGTCCACGACCAAGATGGATCGCTTTTTCATTATGATTCATTCCTATTTTTCCGGGATGTCCGTCGAATTCCATTGCGGCGCGCCATGGATTCCGCCGAGTACCCGCTTCGCGAGATCTCGGATTTCCCCGGGCGTGAAGGTCCCGGGCGAAACGATCTTCGATGGCTTGCGCATCGCCCTCCGGGTCGGTTTCCGCGTCTTCGAGCGCCCGGATCGCGGCGAGATTGTGCTTCCGCAAATCCTCGGCGGTTTGCCGGCGTCGAAGCAAATCTTGCTGTTTTTCTTCCAGCGGTTGAATTTGGGGGAACGTTCCGTTTTCGGCGCGTCGTTCGGTTTTCGGATTCATGCCCCTTTCTCCTTTTCTTCCGACGGTTTGGGAAGGGCAACAGTGAACGCGCCGCCTTCGCCGGGCCGGGATTCGACCCAGATGGTTCCGCCGTGGGCCCGGACGATTTCCTGGCAGATCGCAAGCCCCAATCCCGTGCCGCCCGGACGCCCCCGGACCTGAACGAATCTCTGGAAGATGCGGGTCTGGTATTCCGCCGGAATGCCGGGGCCGTCGTCGGTCACCGAAAAATGGACGTTGGGGCCGGCGGCCTTGGCGGCAAGCCGGATGTGTCCGCCTTCCTCGACATAGCGCGAAGCGTTGGAAATTCGGTTGGTCAAAACCCAGGCGACCTTGTTGGCGTCGGCGCGAACGGGGGGGAGATCGGCGCCGGCGTCCGCGGTCAAACGGATTCACTTCGGGTCCAGCTGCCGCTGAAGCGCGGAGCGGGCGTGTTCGAACAGCGTCGCGACCGGCGTCCGGTCGAATTTCAGGTCGATTCGTCCCGCTTCGATTTTGGATATATCCAACGGGTCGCCGAACAGCGCCTTCATCCGGCGAACTTCCTCGTGGGCGGTCTCTATCAGCTCCCGGTCCTTTTCCGCCAAGGTGGGGCGACTTGTGCAAGTGGCGGATCGACGCTCATCCCCAGGCCGGCGACCGGCGCGCGAAGCTCGTGGGAGGCGGCCATGATGAACTCGCTTTTCCGCCGTTCCATCTTCTTTGGGCGCGTCGCGTCCCGCAGAACCAGAAAGACCCTCCACAGGTTTCGGTCCTTGCCCCGGTTGGCGGGGATGGAAAGCGGGTAATGTCGGCTCGATTCGTCCGAAGAAATGGCGAGGATGCGGTCTTCGTCCGGAAGGTTCGGCGCGGCGCCGGTTTACGGCGAGCGTCGGAGCAGTTTCCGAATCCGGTGGTCGCGCAAGGCGCCGTGCAACGTGAGCGGGCCATTTCAATTCCTTCCTGTGATGCCTTGTTCTTTTGCGACTTCCAAAACATTCAGCATTTCAATCTCCTCCCACAACGCTTCGATGCGATCCTTGTCGATCAGCTTGTTGAACGCAACCGGCGTCGCCGCCAGCAGGGCGGAGGAGATTTTTTGGGCTTTGCAGAGTTCGGTTTCGAGGCGGATGATTCGCTCCACGATTTTCGCGCGAACCGCCCCGGTTTCCGGCCCATACAGCGGCAAAGGTAGAGGTCGTCCACATCATCCCGCAACGTCAGATCCACCCGGCCCGCGTGAATGGGGATGTCCACGGGGGTTCGAAGCCGAAAACCTCCTGAATTCGCCCGATCTCCGGTCCAAACACCTTTAACGTTTGGCCTTTCAGGGCGGCGGCCATCCACTTGACGATGAGATCATAATCCTGGCCGCAGGTGGCCCCCATTTCCTGGGGCCAATTCGATGCCCCTTCAAATTGCTTGTAGATTCATAGGGTTGTGTTCGAGTTTGGATGGAACGGAACGTCACAAGGACGCATCAACTCGATTTGGACCGTTTGGCCGGGCCGGTTGGCGAAGAGAAGGCGGGGAGGGCGGTGGAAGCGGATTCCGCGTTGGCGCCGTCGCGGAGACCGCCGGCGGGCGGGCGGTTTTCGTCTTCCAAGTCCTTTCCCACCAGCCGGGCAAGGGAGGCCACCACCGCGTCGACGTGGTCGGCCTGCACGGTCATTCGGTCGGCGGTGTCGGCCAGGTCCTTGGCGTTTTCCGCGTTGCGATGGACCAGGCCGTCCATTTCGTCCATCACCTGGTTGATTTCGTGGATGCCCCGGGCCTGCTGGTCCGAGGCGCCGGCGATTTCCCCCATCAGCGCGCGGATACTTTCCCCCTGTTCCTGAATCACGTCGAAGGCCGTGGTGGTCTCCCCAAACCGGGCGGAGCCGTCCTGAACTTTCTGGACCGTATCCTCCAGCAAGGCGGCGGTGTCCCGGGCGGCCGAAGCGGTCCGCTGGGCCAGATTCCGGACTTCCTGGGCCACCACGCCGAATCCGGCCCCGGCCTCTCCGGCCCGGGCCGCCTCCACCGCCGCGTTTAGGGCCAAGAGATTGGTCTGAAACGCGATGTCGTCGATGATCCGAATGATTTTTCGGCTCTTTTCGCTGGACAGGGCAATTTCCTTCACGAAGGCCGTCAATCCCCGCATGGCCTCCGCCGCCCGACGGATTTCGTGGGCGGAACGGTTCACGATGGCGTCGGCGGAAACGGCGTGATCGGCGTTGTTTCGGGTGGCCGCCTCCATTTCTTCCAGGGAGGCGGCGGTTTCCTCCAAGGAGCCGGCCAGGGCGGCGACCCCTTCGGAGAGGGCGCGACTGGCGGCGGATACCTGGTCGGCGTCGAGGGAGGTGTCGCGGACGGCGGTCTGGAGACCTCGAATAACCCGGCGGAGGGAACGGTTGATGGATCGGTTGAGAAGAAGGGCCATCCCCAGAATGGGAAGGATGATCGCCACCATGGCGAAGCCGATCGCGCCGGCGAGGTCGATGGTCCTTTCCAGTTCGAGACCCGCCTGACGAGTCGTTTCACGAACGGATTCGTCGCTCTCCGCCATGGCGGACAGGGCGGTTTCCTTGGCCTCCTCCATCCGGTCGGCCTCTTCGGCCAGGGCCCCGGCCGCCGCGTGGAACCGCGCGATCGTCGCTCGGTAGCGATCGACCTGTCCTCGCAGTTCCGTCCCGAAGCCGGCGATTTCGGCATCGGGCATTTCCAAGGCTTTGAGCGCCAGTTCCAATTGTCCCAGCGGGGAGAGGAGCGGGTGGTCGGTTTCCGGGGGGGGTTGTTCGAAAAAATCCAGTCCCCGCCGGTTGAAGGCGACGGCCACTTGATAGGCGGTCCGGCCGTAGTCGGCGGCCATGAGCGGCAGGTGCTCCAGGGCCGAAGCATCCTCGCCGGCCATGATCCGGTCCATGATTTTGCGGGAAATGGCTTCCTTGAGGGCTTCGATTCGGGAGATCATGGTTTGATGGTTGTCGTCCATCTCCCGGCGGAGGGCATTGACGGTTCGGCAGTGGGCCAGGACGCGGTCGATGGCGGCGGCGTAGCCGGCCAAGATTTCCGAAAGGGCGTCGGTTCCGGATTTTTCGCTCAATTGGCGGGCACGAGAAAGAAGCGCTTCCCCCCGGTCCCGCAAAAATTCCGATCGGCCGTAAAAGGCGCTGACCACCAGGTTGGCGTCGCCCACCACGCGTGCCAACTCCCGACCCAGTCGGCCATTGGTCATCACCCGGTCCACCTGAGACTGAAAGGCGGTGGCCAATGTGGTCCGAACCCGGTGGAGGGAAACGAAACTGAGAACGGTGACGAGCAGGAAAACGGCGCAGAACAGCAGGTTGATCACCGCGAGCTTTCGGGTGATATTGGTTTTGAACAGCCCGCCCACGCCTTTCACGCCGTCCTCCGCCGCGATCAGTCGGGTTTCCGGTTCATGCAGCGGCCGACCGAGTCCTTCAGCAGGTCAATGTAGGCCTGCACCTCTTTTCCGTAGGCCTCGTATCCGTCGAAAAGCCGATTCCGAAGCGGCGAGAAGTAATCGGACTGCAACGCGGCCATATAGTCCCGGAATTCCGTCTCATAGGGGGTGCCCGGCCCTTTGCGGAGGTGGCTGGCCTCGATCTCCCGACGCCGCGCCTCCAGGTCCCGGCGGGCGGCGTCGATTTCCTTGCGGATTTTGGCCAGGGCTTTCCGCTCCACTTCCAGTTCGTTCTTGGCGGCGTTGGCCTCGTTGATCCGGGCCTCCCAGAAGTCTTTTTCCTTCAGGGTGGCGCATTGAAAAAATACCATGTTCAGGGTGCGGATTTGTTTGCCCATCGCCTCCAGTCGCGATTCGTAGTTTCGCCGTTCTTGTTCCAGTTCCTGTCGGGTCTGGACCAGTTCCTGGTAGTCCTCGGACAAGCCGGCCATCGCGGGAATCGCCGTGCAGAGCAATCCGATTAGTGGAAACAGCACCGCCATCCTGCGTCGCATGTTTGGTTTTCCTTTCTTCCTTGCTTCATAAAGGGGGGGGAAGACGACGGGCGAACGCGACAAGCCCGTCGGGGGGGCGTTGTCCGGAGGATTTGCGGCGTCCGGAATCGCGCCCGACAACGAGAAATGCCGGCCCTGCCTCGGGGCGCCGCGCCCTCTCGCGGGCACTCCGGGCGGAAAGCATTTTTCCATGCAAGGCCAATGCGTCGGGGGAGGACGCCCTCTCGCCCAATTCCGGAGCATTCGCCGCAAACCGGTCGCATCGCCGTATCCGAATGGGCGATTCGGTGGAACCGAGACGTCAAAAGAAACCGATAGACTGCGGGGGCATGTCGCATACGCCCCTGTTCGATTCCGTCCTGTGGTTGATCGAAAACTCCTGGGCGAAACGGTTTGGGATTCAGCGGTTGTCGCCGTTCAGCAAACCGCCCAGGCCGCCGAGTACCGAGCCTTCGCCCTTGCTGCCGCCCCGCTGGGGCGCGGCCTGGAGCATGCGGCCGGCCAGTCGGGAGAAGGGCAGGGATTGCATCCAGACCCTGCCCGGTCCCTGAAGGCGGGCGAAAAAGAGACCTTCGCCGCCGAACAGCGAGGTTTTGATGCCGCCGGCCTGCTGAATGTCGAAGTTGATGCTCGGCTCGAAGGCGGCCACGCAGCCGGTGTCCACGTGCAGGGTTTCCCCAGCCTCCAGCACCCGTTCCACCACGGTGCCGCCGGCGTGCATGAACACCATGCCGTCGCCGTCCAGCTTCTGCATGATGAAACCCTCGCCGCCGAACAGGCCGGTCAGGATTTTTCGCTGGAGGTAGATGCCCACCTGAACGCCCTTTGCCGCGCACAGAAAGCTGTCCTTCTGGCAGATCAGGGAACCGCCCACGTCGGCCAGGGAAACCGGGATGATGTTGCCGGGGAAGGGCGCGCCGAAGGCCACGTGGGCCTTGCCGGAACCGTTGTGGGTGAAGACCGTCATAAAAAGACTTTCGCCGGTGAGCAGTCGCTTTCCCGCCCCCAGCAGCCGGTTCATAAAGCCGCCCTCCTGGCCGGAACCGTCGCCGAAGATGGTTTTCATTTCGATATCTTGGGCCTTGTACATCATGGCCCCGGCCTCGGCGACGGCGCTTTCGCCCGGGTCCAGCTCCACTTCAACGAACTGCATTTCCGCGCCGAAGATTTTGTAGTCGATTTCATCGGCGCTGGTGGTGGGGCCGCCGGATTGGGTGGGCGGTCCCGATTTGGGCGGCGGGGGCGCCGCCGGTCCGCCGCCGGGGGCGGGAGAACCCGACAGCTCGGGAACCTGGGCGATGGGCAGCCAGTCGGCCATGCCCTCCCGCCAGGCAAATCCGTTGGACCCGTTCATATCCACTTTAAACTTGGCTTGCTGTTCCTCGAACGGACCGGTTTGTTCGCCGCCATAGCTGAGATACCATTGGGCCATGTTCAACTCCTTGGGCCTGCCGCCGAAGGCGGGTTTGCGGGCGTTTTCGCCCGGTGCGTTTCGTGGTCGATTCCGCGACCAACCTATGGAGAATGGGTAAGGGTGTCAAGGGAAAAGGAAATGGGTCATAACTTGACTCACAGGGCTTTTGGGCGCCTGGTTGGCTTGACACTGTTCTCGCCCCGGGATACTAGTAAATGCCGATTTCGCGAGGGTTTTTGATCTCTGGGGGCCGGAGAATCCTCCGGGAATCCGGACGGCTCGCCCATCGATGGATTTTGGCGGAGGGATTGGGGAAAGATGAATTCATCCCGCGTGACCGCGGAGTTTCACGCCCAGTTCAAGGTGTTCCACGAGCTGATGGCCCAGAAGGTGCGGGAAATTCTTCTGGTTTCCAGTCCCTACGACGCCTTCATCCTGGAGGAGGACGGCAGCCTCGCGTCCCGAATTATCAACGAATACAGCGGACTCAACCTGAGTCTTCCCCCCCGGGTCACCCGAACGTCCTCGGCCCGGGAAGCCCTGGAGCGGATTGAGGAAAAGGCGTTCGACCTCGTCGTCACCATGCCCTTTCTGGGGGAGACGGACGCCCGGGCGCTGAGCGCGGCGATCAAGGAGAAGCGGCCGGACCTGCCGGTGATTCTGCTGGCCCACAGCCCAAGGACCCTCCGCCTTTTTGAAGAGCGGGGCGACTATCCCCACATCGACCGGCTGTTCGTCTGGACGGGAAATTCCGATCTGCTTCTGGCCCTGGTCAAGCATGTGGAAGACGCCCGCAACGTGGACCGGGACACCCGCCGGGCCATGGTGCGGGTGTTGATCTTCGTGGAAGATTCCGCGGTTTACAGCTCGGCCATTTTGCCGCTTTTGTACAAGGAAATCGTTCAGCAGACCCAAGCCGTGCTCAAGGCCGGCCTCAACGAGGAGCACCGCCTTCTCACCATGCGGGCCCGGCCCAAAATCCTCATGGCCGAAACCTACGAAGAGGCCGAACGGCTTTACGAAAAATACCGAGACTACCTCTTCGGCATCATCTCCGACGCCCGGTTTCCCCGGGGCGAAACCCGCGACCCGGATGCCGGCTTTCACCTGCTGCGGCGGGCGCGGAAAGAAATTCCCGACCTGCCGCTCCTGATGCTCAGCTCTCAACCCGAAAACCGGGAAGCCGCCGGCAAAATTCCCGCCGCCTTTCTGGACAAAAACGGCCCCGGCCTGATGGAGGAAATTCACGAATTCTTCCTGACCCATCTGGGCTTCGGGGATTTCGTGTTTCGCACGCCCGAGGGCCGGGAGATCG
>JBKHDD010000219.1:0-7374 GCA_046541515.1 Desulfococcaceae bacterium | reverse complement strand
GCGCCGCAGCCGATGCACTGGGCCGCGTCCATGGCCGCCTCCGCCACGTCGGCGGAGATCGGAATGGTGTTGCCGTCCGGCGCGCCGCCCGTGTTCACCGAAACGTAGCCGCCGGCCTGGATAATGCCGTCCAGGGCGCTTCGGTCCACCATCAGGTCCTTGAGCACCTTGAACGCCCGGGCCCGGAACGGCTCGATGGCCACCTCGTCGCCGTCCTCGAAATGACGCATGTGGAGCTGGCAGAGGGTCGTCCCTTTTTCGCTGCCGTGGGGACGGCCGTTCACCACGCTGCCGCACTGGCCGCAGATGCCCTCCCGGCAGTCGCTGTCGAAGGCGATGGGCTCCCGGCCTTCCAGGGTCAGCTTTTCGTTGACCACGTCCAGCATTTCCAGAAACGACATGTCGGTGGAGATATCGGTGGCGGCATAGGTTTCGAATCGCCCCTTGTCCCCGGGGCCGTTCTGTCGCCAGACCTTGAGGGTGAGGTTGATGGATTTGGCCGTCACTTGTAGCTCCTTTGCGTCAGTTTCACGTTTTCAAACTCCAGGGGCTCCTTGTGAAGCTCCGGATCTTCGCCGACGCCCTTGAACTCCCAGGCCGCAACATGGCAAAAATTCTCGTCGTCGCGCAGGGCCTCGTTCTCCTCGGTCTGGTAGGCCTCGTTGAAATGGCCGCCGCAGGATTCCTGGCGGGCCAGGGCGTCCACCAGCATCAGCTCGCCGAACTCCAGGAAGTCGGCAACCCGTCCGGCCTTTTCCAGACTCTGGTTCACGTCGGCGGCCGCGCCGGGCACCCGCACGTTCTCCCAGAATTCCCCGCGCAACTCCTGGATCATGCCCCGGGCCTTCTGGAGTCCCTCGTTGTTCCGGGCCATGCCGCAGTATTCCCACATGATGTGGCCCAGCTCCTTGTGGAAGTCGTCCACCGTCCGCTTGCCGTTGATGGAAAGGAACCGGTTCGTCTGCTCCTGGAGCGCCTTGGCCGAATCCATGAAGGCCCCATGGCCGGCCTCCACGTCGCCCAGCTCCGTGCCGGCCAGATAGCCGCCGATGGTGTAGGGAATGACGAAATAGCCGTCGGCCAGCCCCTGCATGAGCGCCGAGGCGCCCAGCCGGTTGGCGCCGTGGTCGGAGAAGTTGGCCTCGCCCAGCACGAACAATCCGGGGATCGTCCCCATCAGGTTGTAGTCCACCCAGAGGCCGCCCATGGTGTAGTGGACCGCCGGGTAGATCATCATCGGCGTCTCGTAGGGATCGTCGGCGGTGATCTTCTCGTACATGGCGAACAGGTTGCCGTATTTCCGCTCGATCACGTCGCGGCCGTCGCGTCTGATGGCGTCGGCGAAGTCCAGGTAGACCGCCAGCCCGGTCTCGCCCACGCCCTTGCCCATGTCGCACTGTTCCTTGGCGTTCCGGGAGGCCACGTCCCGGGGAACCAGGTTGCCGAAGCTGGGGTATTTGCGTTCCAGGTAGTAGTCCCGCTCGGATTCGGGGATATTGCCGGGCGAGCGTTTGTCGCCAGGGTTCTTGGGCACCCAGACCCGGCCGTCGTTGCGCAGGCTTTCGCTCATGAGCGTCAGCTTGGACTGGTAGTCGCCGTGAACCGGGACGCAGGTGGGATGAATCTGGGTGAAACAGGGGTTGGCGAAGCAGGCGCCGCGTTTGTAGGCGCGGTAGGCCGCCGTCACGTTGCAGTTCATGGCGTTGGTGGACAGGAAAAACACGTTGCCGTATCCGCCGGTGGCCAGCACCACCGCGTGGGCCGAGTGGCGCTCGATTTCGCCGGTGACCAGATTTCGACAGACGATCCCCCGCGCCTTGCCGTCCACCAGCACCACGTCGAGCATTTCCCGCCGAGGATACATTTTCACCTTGTCGGCGGCGATTTGGCGGGAGAGGGCGCTGTATGCGCCCAGCAGGAGCTGCTGGCCGGTCTGTCCCCGGGCGTAAAAGGTCCGGGAGACCTGGGCGCCGCCAAAGGAACGGTTGGCCAGCAGGCCGCCGTATTCCCGGGCGAAGGGCACGCCCTGGGCCACGCACTGGTCGATGATGTTGACGCTGGTCTGGGCCAGCCGGTAGACGTTGGCCTCCCGGGCGCGGAAGTCGCCGCCCTTGACCGTGTCGTAAAAGAGCCGCCAGATGCTGTCCCCGTCGTTCTGGTAGTTTTTGGCCGCGTTGATGCCGCCCTGGGCCGCGATGCTGTGGGCCCGCCGGGGGCTGTCCTGAATGCAGAAATTTTTTACGTTGTAGCCCAACTCGGCCAGGGAGGCGGCCGCGGCGCCGCCGGCCAGGCCGGTGCCCACCACGATGACGTCGAATTTTCGTTTATTGGCCGGGTTGACCAGTTTCAGCTCGAACCGGTGCCGGTCCCATTTGTCCTGAACCGGCCCGCCGGGAATGTTGGCGTCAAGCTTCATGATATCGAAACCTCCTTAAGCGAGAAGGGAAACATAAATCGGAATAAAGCCGAAGCCGATCCCGAAAACGATGCTGGTCACGATCCCGGCGACCTGAATGATCGGCATGTATTTGGGATGGTTGGCGCCCAGGGTCTGGAAGGCGCTCCAGAAGCCGTGGCTGACGTGGACGGCCACCACGGCCATCATGGCCACGTAGAACACCACCGTCGCCGGATTTTGGAAGGCGTTGCGGACGATTTCGAAAATGGTGATGTTGGTTTTGTCGGCCAGGGTGAAATTGGCCAGATGGAGGAGGACGAAGACGAGGATCAACAGCCCCGTGTAGGGCATGGTGCCGGAGCCCACGGTGCGGCCGCCGGCGCGGGCGTTGACGGCGTACCGGGCCGGACGGGCGCGCCAGTTTTGAAAGAAGAGCAAAAGCCCCATGGAAATGTGGATCAGCGCGAAAAGAATCAGGCCCGCCTCGGTCGCTTTCACCACCGGCTCCAGGGAATGGAGATGTTCCGCGTAGGAATTGAAGGCCTCTCCTCCCGCGTAGATGGTGAGGTTCCCGACCAGATGTCCGATCAGGAACAGGATGAAGCCGAGGCCCGTGATCGCCATCAGGAGCTTCTTGCCGATGGAAGAGCCCAGAGTGTTGACAAGCCAGTTCATCCGATCCTCCGCAATGAAATTGTTGAACGAGATTTTATGTTATGAATCCCTAATCATTAGGGATTTCGTATCCCGAAGCGGAAACTATCCTCTTTAATGGAACCCCCTCCCGGTGTCAACCTTCTTCTATGGCTTTCCGCCACCAGGCGTCCGATCGGGTTTCAATGATCGTCTTCGCCAGCCGCCGGCCCGGTTCGGTTTGCAGCCGTTCCATCACCGGGGGAAGCCAGTCTTCCGGCGGCCGGAATCCCACGTCCCGCAACGATTTGAGATCGAGGATCAGGGCGAGCTGGTCCGCGTCCCGGGCCAGCCGGGCCTCCAGGGTTTCGGCGGCTTTGAACTCGGCGATCAGCGCGGCCAGATCCTCGCCGAAGGGGATGCCGGCGGCGAGATCCCGGATCGCCCGTTCCTCGTCCGGCCGGACGTATTGTTTGTTCACGTAGTTTTGGTCCCCGATGCGGG
Organism: Desulfococcaceae bacterium; assembly: GCA_046541515.1. Lineage (GTDB taxonomy): Bacteria > Desulfobacterota > Desulfobacteria > Desulfobacterales > Desulfococcaceae > CAYFVR01. The sequence goes on along the minus strand of JBKHDD010000219.1, from coordinate 3,839 downwards.
ATTCGGGCAGATCGTGGACCAGGCACATGGCGACCATTCGATCCCGGTCGGCTTCGGGGACCATCTGGCCCAGGACGTAGGCGATGAAGGCGACGAAAAAGGAGTGCTCCGCCACCGACTCTTTGCCGGCGCCCAGAAAATGGTAGCCGGAGCGAGGCAGGGTTTTGAGGATGCGGGCTTCGAACAGCAGGTTGACGATGGGTTTCATTCGGGTCTCCGGGGCGGCCCGAACCGGGGGGCGCCGGAGAAGGCGCTCGGACTTCCGGGGAGCGGGCGGTTGAAGTGAAAAGGGTCCGGTTAGGCGAAAGGAAGGCGTCTGTCAAGCGGCGATCGTTCCGCGGGGGAGCGGAGCGAAACGGGGGCGGCCCGTTTTCGTCCGGATATTTCTTCGGGGCAATTCCGAATACCGAGGTTTTGTGATTTTTTTCATATGCGGATATTTCCGAACGGGATAAGGAGGGGCAATATTGTGGAATTTTCCCGTTTCATGAATCGACTTCCGTCGGCTTTCCGGGCGACGTTTCCATCTTCGGCGAAGGGAGAGAAAAGGATGCGAGTGAAAATCGAGAATTCCTTCTTTTCAAACCGAATTTATTGGCGGTTTTTCAGATGGATCGGCTTAATGATCATTTTTCTCTTTTCAACAAATGCCTCTCCTGTTTTCGGAGCCGACTGCGACATCAACGGCGACGGCGGAATTGACGAAGCGGATGTGCAGTTGTGCCTGGAATTGTACCTGAATGTCTGTCCTACAACCTTTGCCATCTCCTGCAGTGAATTGTCCTGCGACATCAACGGGGATGGAGAAACGACACCCGCGGATGCGCAGCAGATTTCCTGGCACTATCTGGGGCGGGAAAGCCTCTGTGAAGACATGACGCCATGCAAACAGTGTCGTTCCAAACAGGATCGCGCCAAAGACGCGCTCAATATTATCATGATGGGTATGGAAGCATATTTTGCGGAAAACGACTATTTGCCCTCATCACTTGAGGAGCTAAGCATCATGCTGGACGATACCGCGAACTACACCTATGAAATTCAATCCAGCTTTAATGAGGATGCGTGGGAATATCAGGCGACTGCCCGGTCCAAATCTCCAGGGATCATGGATGGTGGAGAAGCAGATGATATCTGGATCAGTACCGCTGCAAACAGTACACTGACCGTCACGAATGAAAAAGACGGTTGCGGCCCATGTCCTCCGGATCCGCGGGAACCCTGTGGGCGTTGCAGAGATCGGCAGATCGAAGCAAAACGATCTCTGGGTACTATTGCAAAAGGACAGGAGGCTTATTTCGCTGAGTTTGGTACCCATGCGGACACATTGGAAAAGATAGGCTTTATTCTAAGAGGCGATCCTCTCTACCGCTACTCCCTGAGCAATGTTTCCGATTCAACCTTTCTCGCCACGGCGTCGTCGGTGGAACCGGGAATCATGAATGGAGGCGCTGGAGATGATGTCTGGACCATTGATCATCAGCGTGAAATCCGCCATTTGGTTGATGCCTGCCCGTATTCAGGTTGCTCCGATTGCACTGAAAGCCAAGAGGCGATGAAACGCTCGCTCCTTGCCATCGCCAAGAACCAGGAAGCCCATTTGTTGGAACATGGTCGTTTGGCAGATTCACTGGAGCAATTGGGATACTTGTCTTCCGGCTATCTGGCCCGCTACGCCTATCAGTACACAAAAACATCCGGTGGGGAATACACGGTCACCGCAACCTCTAAGCCGCCGGGCATTATGAATGGCGGGGAAGGGGATGACAAATGGTCGATCGACCAGAACTTTGAACTAATTCACCTCCGGGACGCCTGTTCGTTTTGCATGGCGGACGCCAAGGATTGCAATATCTGTCGTTCCCTGCAAACCCTTTCCGTCAATAAGATGAGCCTGATCCGGGACAAGCTTCTCGCATTTTATCAGAGCAACGGGTTCTATGCAGATTCCCTCTCTGAAATCGGCTATGAAGTGAATCCTTACGACAGACATACATACACCATTTCCTCGGACAATTCTTCCAGCACAAAAACCTTCCTGATTACGGCGCAATCCAAAGAACCCGGAATCATGACCTGGGGCGCCGGGGACAACATCTGGACCATGGACCAGGATGGAAGATTGGAAATGGTTCTCAATCCCTGTCCGAATTGCCCTCGTGATGAAGTTTTCTTTCCCGGCTATGAATGCAAAAGGCGTCAGAGTGAAGCCAAACAGGCACTTGGGACCATCACGAAAGAACAAGAAATATATCGATTGGAAAATGGCGCCTATGCCGATTCCATTGAACAATTGGGCTTTCAGGAAAGCAACCCTGAACAAAGCCGCTATGAATACAGCATTTCTCTTTTCGGACCCACATCCTATACCGCCATCGCGACTTCCAGATTCCCCGGTATTTGGAACGGAGGAGTCGGTGACGATATCTGGACAACCGATCGGAATCGGCTGTTTCGGAATCCAGTGAATGGCTGCGATTGGTAATAACCGATGCAATGACTTCCGGGAAGGAACATTGCAGTCCCGCCTGTTTACCGCCGGGGATATTCGAAAATGGCGGGAGAAAGGGGAAGTTACATGAAAAAATATAGCTACTGTTTACTGCTGGTTGTTTCCTTCTGCTTTTGTTTTCATGCCCGGCACGCCCGCGCGGCCGAATTGGAACTAAAAGGCCCGCACTTCTACGGCCCCAACACCCTCGCCTTTACCGTCAATGCACATGTCACAACCGATACGGACGCCTTCGGTTTTGACATTCAATATCCGGCCACCATGCTCCGCTTTCGTCGGCATGAACGGGGAGCACTTCTGGAGAAAGGATTTTCCCATATCCTCGCTCGTGTCGTATCCCCCGGTTTACTCAGAATCGGCGGAATGGATATCGGCGGGTACAAAATTCCCAATGGCGCGGAAGGAACCCTTTTTACCCTGTTATTTGAATTTCTCGATGGAAGCGAGTGCGACGGGTCCGTCTATCCAACCGGCCTGAAGGACGATATTTCCGAATTATCGACCGGTGAAAATCCATTCGATCTGAATGCCGATTTGGCGTCATTGATCCAGATGCTGAAAATTCTCGCCGGGCATGAAATCGAACCGCCTCCCTGCCTCGCGGATATAAATGGCGACGATAGAATCGGATTGGAGGAAGCGATCCATCTTTTGGTGCGATTGACTGTCACCGATACCAGATCGTCCTTTCGCCGATAATCAAAGGCATATTCGGGAGGCCGGCGGCCGGGAGGCGCATTTTATGGACGACGGCTCCGGAACCTTCGTGTCGGAGGCGGACCGGGTCCGGACCATCGTCGCGTCGGGCGGCGGCCACATTCTGACCGAGTCGGACGGCCGGACCCTTTCGTTCGACGCCGACGGGAAGCTGCTTCAAATCGCCGACCGCAACGGCGACGCCCAGACCGTCGCCTACGCCGCCAACCGCCTGACTTCCATCGACACCCTCTGGACGATTCCGCCCGACTATCCCGCCACGGGCGCGAGCTACGCCCACGACGCCGCCGGCAACATCGTCTCCGACGGCCTTCACACCGACTACTTCCACAACCAGAACAACCGGCTGATCCGCGTGGAGATCGACGGCGCGACCATCGCCGAATACGCCTCCGAGCGCCGGGCGCTGAAGGTCGCGGACGGCGTGACGACCCACTTCCACTACGACCTGAACGGATTGTTGATCTCCGAAACCGACGGGAACGGCAATCCGCGAATGTGCTCCGCTTTGATCGATTCGATATTAACTCCCAAAAACGACCGGACACTTCCGGTCAGGGCAATCGCGTGTAGAATTTGGGGGGGCAATAAAATCAGCATGTTGAAATCA
>JBKHDD010000218.1:0-7529 GCA_046541515.1 Desulfococcaceae bacterium | reverse complement strand
AAGGAATCCTTCGTCAACTGGTGCGAGACCTGCCAGACGGTGCTGGCCAACGAGCAGGTGGAGCAGGGGGCCTGCTGGCGCTGCGGCGAGGTGGTGCGGCAGAAGAAGCTGGCCCAGTGGTTTTTTCGGATCACCGACTACGCCGAGGACCTGCTGGTCCACTGCGACCAATTGCCCGGTTGGCCGGAAAAGGTCACCACCATGCAGAAAAACTGGATCGGCCGCAGCGAGGGCGCGGAAATCCGGTTTGCGGTGGCCGATTCCGAGACGGAAATTTCCGTGTTCACCACCCGGCCCGACACCGTCTTCGGCGCCACCTTCATGGTATTGGCGCCGGAACATCCGCTGGTGCCGGAACTTTCCGCCGGGACCGACCAGGAATCGCCGGTTTCCGAGTTCGTGGACCGGATGTCGCTCCAGGACCGCTCCGCCCGCGCGGTGGAGGGGTACGAGAAGGAAGGCGTCTTCACCGGAGCCTACTGCATAAATCCCGCCAGCAAACGGCGAATGCCCATCTACACCGCCAATTTCGCCCTGATGGAATACGGCACCGGCGCGGTGATGTCGGTTCCCGCGCACGATCAGCGGGACTTCGACTTCGCCCGGAAATACGATCTGGAGATCGTGCCGGTGGTGCGGCCGCCCGGAGAAACGCTGATCGCCGAAGACATGGAAGCGGCCTACGCCGATCCCGGAACCATGGTCAATTCCGGCTCCTTCAACGGCATGGAAAACGAGGCGGCGAAAAAGGCCATCGTGGCCGAGCTGGAACGGCAGGGGAAGGCCCGGGCCACCGTCAGCTACCGGCTGCGGGACTGGGGCATATCCCGGCAGCGTTACTGGGGCGCGCCCATTCCCATGATTCACTGCCCCTCCTGCGGCATTGTTCCCGCGGCGGAGACGGACCTGCCCATCGTGCTGCCGGAGGACGCCGACCTGCTGGAAGGCGGCCGCTCCCCGCTGCCCTTTCTGGAGGGTTTCATCCAGACCACCTGCCCGTCCTGCGGCGCGGAGGCCCGGCGGGAGACCGACACCATGGACACCTTCGTGGAGTCCTCCTGGTATTTCGACCGGTATTGCAGTCCCCGATACGAGGACGGCATGTTCGACCGGGCCGCGGCGAATTACTGGATGCCGGTGGACCAGTACATCGGCGGCGTGGAGCACGCCATTCTCCACCTGCTCTATTCCCGTTACTTTGCCCGGGTGCTCAACGATCTTGGCCTCATCGACTGTCGGGAGCCGTTCACCCGCCTGCTGACCCAGGGCATGGTGTGCAAAGAAACCACCAAATGTCCGGAGCACGGCTTTCTGTTTCCGGATCAGGTGGTGTGGGGCGACACCCCGTCCTGCGCCCGGTGCAGACAGCCCATCGCGGTGGGCCGGGTCGAAAAGATGTCCAAGTCCAAGCGCAACGTGGTGGACCCCAACACGTTGCTTCGGGAATACGGCGCCGACGTCACCCGGCTGTTCTGCCTGTTCGCCGCGCCGCCGGAGCGGGATTTGGAGTGGAGCGACCAGGGCGTGGAGGGCGCGGCGCGGTTTTTGAACCGGGTTTGGCGGCTGGCCTACGACTGGATGGACCGGGTCGGCGGCGTGGCCCCCTACGACGGTCCGGTGGACGCGCTGGACGGCGACCTGCGGGACCTGTTCCGCAAAATTCACGAGACCATCCAGAAGGTGACCGGCGACATCGAGGAACGGTTCCACTTCAACACCGCCATCAGCGCGGTGATGGAGCTGGTGAACGCCCTCTACGGCGTGGAGCGGAAGGACGCCGGCGAGACCGCCGCCGCCGTCATGCGGCTCGGGCTGGAATCGGCGGTGATGCTGCTTTCGCCCATGGTGCCGCACCTGACCGAGGAACTCTGGCACGCCTTCGGAAATTCGGAGAGCCTGCTGGACGCCGCCTGGCCGGTCTGGCGGGAGGACGCCCTGGCCAAGGACGAGCTGCTGATCGTGGTTCAGGTCAACGGCAAGCTCCGGGGCCGTTTCACCGTGCCCGCCGACGCGGACGAGGAGACGTTGAAGGAGAAAGCCTTGGCCGACGAGCAGGCGCAGAAGTTCATGGCCGGCAAGACGGTCCGGAAGGTGATCGTGGTGAAGGGCAAACTCGTCAACATCGTGGCGGGATGACCGGAATTCCGCCATCCCGGGCGGGAGTCTTCGCCCTGATCTCGCTGGTTTTCCTGGCCGGTTGCGGCTACCGCTTCACCGTGGGCGGGCCGTTGCCGGCCGGGCTTTCCTCCGTGGCGGTGACGGTGCTGGAAAACCGCACCGCCGAGATCGGGGCCGAGCAGATCGTCACCAACGAGCTGATCTACGAATTCACCCGAAACGGCCATCCGGTCCGGGGCGTGGAAGCGGCCGACGGCGTGTTGTCCGGAACGGTTGCCGGCATGAACGTGGAGACGGTTTCCCGGGCGGGGGAGATCACCTCCCTGGAACGACGGATCACCGCGTCGGTGCGGCTAAGGCTGGTGAACAAGGCGGGGGAACGGCTCTGGTCGGCGGCGGATGTGCAGGCTTCCGAGGCCTACGCGGTCTTTTCGGACAAAGTGGCCACGGATACCGCCAAACGGGAGGCAATTCGAACCCTTGCCCGTCGGCTGGCGGAACAGGTCTACGGGCGAATTCGGTTGACGGCCGGGCGGTCGCCGTCGGAGGAGGGAGAGGCGGGTTCCGCGCCCGAACCCGATGGATGACGAAGGTCGGCGGGCGAACCGGTTTCCGGGAGCCGCCGCCGGGCGGACGGCCCCCTTGTCGGAAACGGGCCTGGACCCGGACGACTTAGGCCTGGGCGGCCCGATTCGCCAGCCGCATCAGGCGGGCCACCTTGCGGGCGGCGGTCCGGCGATGGATGGCGCCTTTCTTGGCGGCCTTGTCCAGGATCGACTGGGCGGCCTGGAGGTCGCCGGGAATCGCGTCCATTGCGCCGGTGGCGGCGTCCGTCCGGACTTTTTTGACGGCGGTTTTCACGCGGGTCTTGTTGGCCCGGTTGCGTTCGCGCCGAACGACGTTTTGCCGGGCGCGTTTCAGTGCGGATTTGTGATTGGCCAAGGTATTGAACTCCTTTCCCGATGGTTTTCTTTTCGTAAATGAAAATCCCGCTTAAAACCCTTCACCAATAGACTGACTCTCTCCTTTTGTCAACCACGGAATCGTCTTCGGCGGAACGCGGGCGAATGGCCCGGGCCGCCGGGGTGGCGAGCGCCGCCACCCTCCTCGGCCGAATTCTCGGTTTCGTCCGCGACGCCGCGGTCGCGGCGGTCTTCGGCGCCGGTCCGGTGGCGGACGCCTTCATCGTGGCCTTTCGGATTCCCAATCTTTGGCGGCGGCTGGTGGCCGAAGGCGCCTTGACCGTCGCCTTTATTCCCGCCTTTTTGGAGGTCCGGGTTCGGGAGGGGCGAAGGGCGGCGGGGGACTTGGCGGCCCATGCCTTGCGCCAATTCGGCCTGCTTCTTTTCGGCGTGGCGGGCCTGGGAATGGCCGTCGCGCCGTTTCTGGTTTCCTGCATGGCCCCGGGTTTTGTTCATCGACCGGAGGTCTTTGATCTGGCCGCCGCCCTGACCCGCGTCATGCTGCCCTATCTTCCCCTGGCGGGCATGGCGGCGGTCTGCATGGGGGCGCTCCAGGCCGAGGACCGCTTCGCCGCGCCGGCCCTGGCCCCCGTTTGTCTGAATCTGGCCATGATCGCGGCGGTCTTCGGACTGGCGGCGCCGCTGGGTTCCGCGGCAATCGCCCTGGCTCTGGGCGTTCTGCTGGGCGGAGGGCTTCAACTGGCGCTTCAAGCCGGGGCGCTCCGTCAAAACGGTTTTTCGCTTTTTCGCCGTCCGGGCGGCGAGAAGCCCAATCTGGCCCGGCTGGCGGCGCGCACGGTTCCGGCGGCGCTGGGCGCTTCGGTGTTGCACGTCAACCTGGTCGCGGCCACTTTTCTGGCGTCCTTCCTCCCCGAGGGCCGGGTGGCGGCGCTTTATTTCGCGGACCGACTGCTCCAGTTTCCCCTGGGATTGATCGGCGCGGCCCTGGGCGCCGCCGCGCTGCCGAGCCTTTCCCGGGATTTCGCCGCCGGCGACTGGAACGGCTTTCTTCAAAACGGCCGGTTCGCCTTGCGGCTGGCCTTCTTTCTCACCCTTCCCGCGGCCGCCGGGCTGCTGGCCCTTCGGGCGCCCATCGTCGGTCTGCTTTTCGGCCGGGGGGCTTTCCAGGCCGGGGCGGTTCGGGAAACGGCCACCGCGCTGCTCGGGTTTGGCCTTGGGCTTCCCGCGTTCGCCGGGGTCCGGGTGGTTCTGGCGGCCTGTTTCGCGACCGGAGACGCCCGCCTTCCGCTGTGGACCGGGCTTTGCGCAATGGGGATCAATCTGGTTCTGGGGTGGATTCTGCTGGGGCCATGGGGGCACGCCGGCGTCGCCCTGGGAGTGGCCGGCGCGGGCTGGACGCATCTTTTTCTGCTTCTGGTTTTCGCGGGCGGGGGCAAGTGGCGGTTTTGCGACCGGTTTTTTTGGAAATCCGCTTGCCAATCCCTGGCGGGTTCGCTAATAATGTCTCCGGTCGCCGTTTTTGTCGCGCGGCTGTTCCCCCCGACCGGCGGGACGGCTTCCCAGGCCGTCGCGCTCGTCGCCGCCATCGCCGCCGGCGTTTTCGTCTACGGCCTTTTCTCCCATGGCATTCGTCATCCGGAATTTTCATCGCTTTTGGCGATCATCCGAAAGGAATAGGATTCCCATGCACACGACCCATCGCATTGGCATGTCGCTGGCCGGGGCGGTCATGGCCGCCCTGTTTTTGTTCATTTTTTTCGGCGACAACGGGCTGCGGGATCTGCGCATGAAGCAGGAGGCCCGGGACGACCTGATCCGGAAAAACCAGGTGCTGGCGGAAAAAAACCTGGGCATCTATCATCAGATTCAGCGGCTTGCCGACGCCCGCGATCTGGCCTACATCGAAAACATCGCCCGAAGGGAACTGGGACTGATCAAGCCTCAGGAAATCATTTTCAAGCTGGTCCATGCGGACCAAAGGAAAACGCATCGTGAATCCAGAGAATTTTGAAAAGAAGATCCTCTGCATCGGGGCCGGCTATGTGGGCGGCCCCACCATGGCGGTGATCGCGGCGAAATGCCCGCAGTACAAGGTCACCGCCGTGGACGTGAATCCCGAGCGCATCGCCCGCTGGAATTCGGATGCCCTGCCCATTTACGAGCCCGGCCTGGACGAGGTGGTGCGAACCGCCCGGGGCCGGAACCTTTTTTTCAACACCGATGTCGAGGGCGGCATTCGGGAGGCGGACATCATCTTCGTCAGCGTGAACACGCCCACCAAGACCTTCGGCACCGGCGCGGGCATGGCCGCCGACCTTCAATATTGGGAAAAAACGGCCCGTCAGATTCGGGAATGCGCCGAAGGGCCCAAGATCATCGTGGAAAAGAGCACGCTCCCGGTCAAGACCGCCCAGGCCATGAAGCGGATTTTGATGGCGGGCGATCATCCCCAGCGATTCGAGGTGCTTTCCAATCCGGAGTTTCTGGCCGAGGGCACCGCCGTCGCCGACCTGGAAGAGCCGGACCGCGTGCTGGTGGGCTCCGACGAGACCGATTCGGGACGGGCCGCGCGGGAAGAACTGGTGGCCGTTTACGCCAACTGGGTGCCCCGGGACCGGATTCTGACCACCAACATCTGGAGCAGCGAGCTGTCCAAACTGGTGGCCAACGCCTTTTTGGCCCAGCGAATCAGCTCCATCAACGCCATCTCGGCCCTTTGCGAGCGCACCGACGCGGACGTGCGGGAGGTTTCCCGGGCCGTGGGCATGGACAGCCGGCTGGGTTCGAAATTTTTGAACGCCAGCGTCGGATTCGGCGGTTCCTGTTTCAAAAAAGACGTGCTGAACCTGGTCTATCTCTGCCGATTTTACGGCCTGGACGAGGTGGCGAACTATTGGGAAGGCGTGGTCGGGATCAACGAATATCAGAAGGAACGGTTCGTGACCAACATGCTGGGCAGCATGTTCAACACGCTGGCGGGAAAGCGCATCTGCCTGCTGGGCTTCGCCTTCAAGGCGGATACGGGGGACACCCGGGAGAGCGCGGCCATCTACATTTCTCGACGCTTGCTGGAAGAGCGGGCCCGGCTGGTCATCTCCGATCCCCAGGCGCTGGAAAACGCCCGGACGGACCTTGCCGGCCTGGAGGGGGAGATCATTTACGACCCGGATCCCTACCGGGCCGCCGAGGGCGCGGACGCCGTGGCGGTGATGACGGAATGGCGACAGTACAAAGAGCTGGACTACGACCGGATTTACCGGTCCATGGTGAAGCCGGCCTTTATTTTTGACGGGCGCAACATCCTGGATCACCCGCGGCTGTTTGAAATGGGCTTCAATGTGTTTCCCATCGGAATGCCGCCGCTGACCCACTTCAAAGACCCGGCTTTCGTCTGCGGCTGAACGGAGTTTTCATGAAGTTTATCGATCTGGCCGCCCAGCAGGCCCGCATTCGGGAACGGATTGACGCCCGAATCCGGGCCGTGCTGGACCACGGGCAGTACATCATGGGCCCCGAGGTGGGCGAACTGGAGCGCGAACTGGCCGGCTTTACCGGCGTCCGATTCGCCCTGGGATGCGCATCCGGGACCGACGCGCTGTTGATGGCCCTGATGGCCAAGGAGGTGGGGCCGGGGGACGCCGTCTTCACCACGCCGTTCACCTTCATCGCCACCGCCGAGGTGGTTTCCCTGCTGGGGGCCACGCCGGTGTTCGTGGACGTGGATCCGGCGACCTTCAATTTGTCGCCGGCCGGCTTGGAGCGGGCGGTGGAGGCGGTGCGAACCGGCAGTCCGGAAATGCACCCGCTTCCCGCCAATTTCGCCGGCCTGCGCCCCCGGGGGATCATCGGGGTGGACCTTTTCGGCCTGCCGGCGGAGTACGACGCGATCCAGGGCGTGGCGGACCGGAACGGCCTGTTCGTGATCGAAGACGCGGCCCAGTCCTTCGGCGCGGAGTACAAGGGCCGCCGAGCCTGCGGGCTGGCGGAAATGGGCTGCACCTCGTTTTTTCCCGCCAAGCCGCTGGGCGCCTACGGGGACGGGGGCGCCGTTTTCACCGACGACGAGGCGCTGGCGGAGCGGATGGTTTCGGTTCGCGTCCACGGTCAGGGAACCGACAAGTACGACAACGACCGCATCGGCATCAACGGCCGGTTGGACGCCATCCAGGCGGCGGTGTTGCTGGTCAAGATGGAGATATTTCCGGAGGAGGTTCGACTCCGGCAGGCGGCGGCGGAGCGATACACGCGGGGCATCGCGGAAATTGACGGGCTCACTCCGCCCTTCGTTCCCGAAGGGATGACCAGCGTCTACGCGCAGTATTCCGTCCTGGCGCGGGACGGGGGGCGCCGAACGGAGCTTCAGGCCGCCCTGCAGGCCGACGGCATTCCGTCGGTGATCTACTATCCCAAGCCGCTGCACCTTCAGCGGGCCTTTGCCTCGCTGGGCTATTCGGAAGGACAATTTCCCGTTGCCGAAGATTGTTCCCG
>JBKHDD010000217.1:0-7726 GCA_046541515.1 Desulfococcaceae bacterium | reverse complement strand
TTCGCGAATCGGTTCGTGAATCGGGCGATGGCGAATCCTTATCTCGATTGTCCGATCTCTTTCAACCAAAAATATTCCTCTCCCGCTTCGGTCCGGCCGTTGGGAGCCATTTCTCCGGCCGAAATTATCGGGACGACCAACCAGCCGCGCAGGCGGTTTGGCCATGACGACGTAAACCCTTGGGAAGCGCCGATGAAACATTCGGCGCCGGTGGCGGTTCCCGTTCCGTAGTACGGCCGATCGCCGTAGTAGGGATCGTCCGAGGAGTAGCCGGGGCCGGGACTTGGGCCGTAGCCGTCGTCGTAGTGGCCGCGCCGGATGCGGTAGGAAGAAACCCGGTCGTTGAAATTCCGCAGGTCGTAGAGCGCGCCGTTGCGCCTTCCCGCCAGGTTGCGCCGTTCGCCTTCGAAGTTGGAATGTTCGTACACCGTCACCTCGTACCCGTCCGCCACCCAGACCGAGCTAATCCGGTCGTTCCATCGGCCGCCCAGGTTGGACCGGTCGCGGTCGTCGCTGAACCTGGGTCCGCTGCCTTCGAAATCCTCGAAAAAGGTGACGGGACCGCGCCGGTGGTCCGGCGCCTCCGACGGGGGGCCGGACCCGGGCCGGTCCCGGCGGACCCGGTAGGAGGATGTCTGGTCGTTGAAGGTGTTCAGGTTGTACAGTGTGCCGCCCCGCCGTCCGACAATGGTTTCGGTTCGGCCCTGGAAGTTGAAATGCTCGTAGACGACCACCACGTATCCGTCGTCCACCCGCACCGAGCTGATCCGGTCGTTCCAATTGCCGGGCAGGGACGCCCGATTTCCGACCCCGGCCCGAAAGCTGTTCCCCCGGCCGTCGTAATCCTCGAAAAAGGCAACCTGGGCCCGGGCGTTGGAAACCGGGGCCGTCAGCAAAAGAAAAATGCCGAAGAAAAAACCCCAACGTGCCACCGACATGGCTTTCCTCCTTTTTTCCATCGAAACGTCGGAATCGCCGCCCGCGTAATCCCCAAAGCCGAAGGATTATTGCGGCCTGGGCTCCGGGGCCTTCTCCCCGGGCGCCTGCGTGAAACCCCGGAACTACCGCAAATCCCGAATAAATTCCTCGACGCCTTCCGCGTCCCACCGGGCCGCGCCCTCGTGCCGGTAGACCACGCGTCCCTCGCGGTCCAGCAGAAAGGTCGCCGGAATGGCGTCCACCCCGAACCGTCGGGCCAGCGCGCCGTCCTCCCGAAGAATGGGCACGGTTACGTTTCGGTCCGAAAGATAGGCGCGCAGGTTCGCCGGGTCTTCCTGGGAAACCAGGAGAAACCGCACATCCGGGACGCCCCGAAACCGGCCGTAGAGGTTTTGAATGGCGGGCAGTTCGGCGGTGCAGGGCGTGCACCAGGAGGCGAAGAAGCTGAGAAAGACCACGTGTCCCCGAAGCGCCGACAGGGAAACCGACTGGCCGCCCAGGGTGCGAACCGACAACTCGTAATCGAGCCGGGGCGAGGGGGACGGCGTCGCTTCGGCCGGCAAATCGGGGGCGGGAAGCGAAATCAGACCGCCGCCGGTAAAGATCGTTCCGGAAACGTAGGCCCCGATGAGCCCGGCCGCCAGGGTCCCCAGCACACCGGCGAAAAGTCCGCGAAGAAAATCCGGATTGACCGGACGCTTTTGGGATAGGGGCAAAGAGCCTCCGCTTATTCCGGCGCCCGGGCGCGGATGGTCTCCGCGATGACGTCGCTCAGGGCCGCGAACAAACGGCTTTGGGCGTCCACGATGTCCGCGTATTCGTCCCCCGTTACCAAAATCTGAAACGCGGAGCGGCGGGTCAGCAGCACCCGGCGGCCATCCGGGCCCAGCAGCGACCAGCGGGCTTCCAGGGTGGCGTTCCCGCCCGGTTGGGCATCCAACCGGATCACCGAAATCCCCACCTGGAACCCGACGCGAACCGCCGTTTGCCAAGGATAGGTGTATACCGCGTCCAGATTGAGCCGTTTGCTGAGGTTTTCCGCCACCACGTAGGCAATGTTGCTTTTCAGGGAGCCGCCCCACTGGTCGAATTCGGCGAAGTGAATTTCGTGCTCGCCGGCCCGGGTCAGAATCTGGGGCCGGTCCAGATAGTCGGGCAGCTCCACCGGCCCCACGCCGACGCTCGGTCCGGCGGTCGGAGCCGCGCCGGGGTTCGTTTTTTGGGGCGTTAGCAGATAAAACCGAGTCGGCAGGCTTCGACCGCAGGCGACGGGCAGCAAAAACAGAGCGGCCAGGAGCAGCGGAAACAACCATCGGAGAAACCGGTTCAACGGGTTTCGAAAGGCGGCTCGCATCAATTCCTCCCCTTTCCTCGGAGCAGAACCTCGGGATTGCGGGACAAGGTTTCCGACAGGTTCCGAAAGGCCCTGGCGGCGTCGGAGAGGTCTTCCAGGGTGAGGTAGAGTTGATATCCCAGCGGAGTGTCTTTGGAGGTGATTCCCTCCGCCGCCCGCAGGGTGGCCTCGGCCTGCACCATGGCCCGATCGGCGGATCGGGCCGCGGACTGAAGCGTTTCCGCGATGGCGGCCACGTCGCCGTCCAGTCGCTCGACCGTGCCCCCCGCCGTTTCGGTGAGCCGCTGGATGTTGGCGACGGCCGCCTTCAGCTCCCGGTGCAGGGTTTCGGCCTGGCCGTCCAGCCGTTCCACTGCGGCGTCGGCGTTGCCGATGAGCGTCCGACCCTCCCGCGCGGCGCCGGCCAATTCGTCGGCCAGCGGCGGCAATCGGTCCCGAAGGGCCGTCACCAGGGCGTTGGCGTTTTCCAGCGTTTCGCCCAGATTGTCCATGGCCTGGCGGGTTCGTTCCGCCGCCAGGAGTTCCTCGATGCCTTCCAAGGTGCGAAGCGCCTGGGAGGCCATGGTGTCCAGCGGCAGTTTCTGGAGCTTCTGCTCGATTTCCTGGAGATTCGAGGGAATGGTCGGCAGCTCCATCAGCTCCTTTTCCGTCTCGGAGACGCGGGGCAGGTCCGTCTTGATCAGGCGGACCGGTCGATCCGGGTGGAAGTCAAACTCCACGTAAAGCTGGCCGGTGACCAGGCTCTGGAGTTGAAGCTGGGCTCGAAGCCCCCGATCCACCAGCTCCCGCACCGATTCGTCGATGCGGGAACTGGAAGGAAAGTTGCCGCGAATTTTCCCGGGATCGATTTGAATGACGACGGGAATCCAGACCTTCAACTGGTCCGGATCGTAGTACATCCGGATGTCGGCCACTTCCCCGATTCGCACCCCCCGAAAGGCCACCGGGGCGCCGGTCCGCAACCCGCTGACGCCGCCGTCGAAAAAAAGGACGTATCGGTGGGCGGTGGAGAACAGATTTCCCGATCCGAAAACGATGATGCCGCCGATGACCAATACCAGCGCGCCCAGCACAAAGGCCCCGATCAGGGTCGGGTTGGCCTTTCGACTCATGAGGAAACGTCCTTTTTGGGTTCGGGTTTCCCGTCCGTTTTTGCGCGGCCGGACGCGCCGGAGGGATCGGAGGTCGAATTCGGCTCGGATTCTCCCCGGGTCAGGAACCGGACCACCTTCGGGTCCTCGCTTTCGTCCCGGAGTTTGCGGGGATTGCCGGCGGCGATCATGGTGCGGCTTTCCGGGTCCAGAAAGACCGAGTTGGCGCCGATGGCGAAAATGCTGGCCAATTCGTGGGTCACCACCACCACGGTGGCCCCCAGGCTGTCCCGCAGCTCCAGAATCAGGTCGTCCAGCCGCCGGGCGCTGACGGGGTCCAGCCCGGCGGAGGGTTCGTCGAAGAAGAGCGCCTCCGGGTCCAGGGCGATGGCGCGGGCCAGTCCCGCTCGTTTTTGCATGCCGCCGCTGATTTCCGACGGGTAGAAGGACTCGAAACCCGAAAGACCCACCAGGGCCAGTTTCAAATTGCCGATTTCCCGGATGTCCCGGTCGGGCAGGGAGGTGTGCTCCGTCAGCGGCAGGCAGACGTTTTCCAGCAGCGTCATGGAACTCCAAAGCGCCCCGCTCTGGAACATCACGCCGCACCGGCGGAGCAGGGCGGTCCGTTTTTCCTCGTCCACGTCCCACAGGCTGGTGTCTTCGAACCGAATCCGGCCCTCCGCCGGCCGGATCAGGCCCACCATGTGGCGGAGCAGGGTGCTTTTTCCGCAGCCGCTGCCCCCCATGATGATAAAAATGTCGCCGCGTTGGATGGTGAAGGTTAACTGCCGCTGGATGACGAAATCGCCGTAGGCCATGGTCAGGCCCTCGACCCGAATGTGGGGCGCGCCGTTCACAGGCCGACCACGTTGAAAAGGACGGTGAAGGCGGCGTCGGTGACGATGATCCAGACGATGGCCGTGACCACTGCGGACGTGGCGGCGCCGCCCACGGCCATGGCGCTTCGGCCGCACCGCATTCCCCGCATGCAGCCGGAAAGGGCCACAATGGCTCCGAAGAAGACGCTCTTGATGAGACCGGTGGCGAAATGGTGCAGGGGAACCGATTCCTGGGTCTGCTGGAAATAGGCGGCCGGCGAGATGTCCAGCATGCCTACGCCCACGATGGCCCCGCCCAAAATGCCCATCACGTCGGCGTAAATCGCCAGGAGGGGCATGAGCAGCCCCATGGCCAGCAGCCGGGGAAGGACGAGGAAATCCACGGCGGAAAGACCGAGGGTGCGCAACGCGTCCACCTCTTCGTTCACCTGCATGGTGCCGATTTGGGCGGCGAAGGCCGCGCCGGTGCGCCCGGCCATGATGATGGCGGCCATCATGGCGCCCATTTCCCGCGCCATGCCCAGGCCCACCAGGTTGGCCACGAAAATCTCGGCGCCAAACATTTCCAGCTGAATCGCCCCCACGAAGGCGAGGATCAGGCCGACCAGTACGCTGATGAGCGTGATGATGGGCAGGGCCGACGGCCCGCAGTCCTGCAGCAGAACCAGGAAATCGGATGCGCGAAACCGGGCGCGCCCCGTGACCAGCCGTTTCATGGAAAGCGTGGCTTGGCCCACGAATTGAAAGGTGGCGAGGGTTTCGCGCCAAAGGTTCAGAAAAAAGTCGCCGAGTCGGGCCAAAAAGGGAGGGGCGTCGGCGGATTTGCGGGCGTCTTTCTTTTCCGGAACCGCGTCGGCCAAGGCCAGCAACCGACGAACCCCGTCGGGCAGGCCCCCTTGGTCGATGTGGACGTCGTTTTCCCGGCACCGGAGAAAAAAATTCCGCAACGGGGCCACCAGGGCCGAATCCCAACGGTCCAGCGTTTGGCTGTCAAATTGGACGGATTGGATGCCCGATTCCGAGACGGCGTCGCGGGCGGGCCCAAAGTCGGGAAGCGGCCGTTCCAGCGACCAGACGCCGGACAGTCGGAGTTCCACCACCTCGGCGGATGGGCGACGTATCTGGAGGCGTTCCGAGTTTTCCGGTGAAGCGGGGACCCGATCGGCGGGCATGGCGGCGATTTCTCCGGATTGAATTCGATGGAGGCGGGACTTGCGTCGCTGACGCGCGTGATGGGTTTAAAACCTACCCCAAAGCGAATTTGATTTCAAGCCTTGGGGCGGCGAGGGGGGAAAGCGGGAATTCCGCGTTTCGCCAAAAAGAAAGGGAGAACGGCGGAACCGTTCTCCCATATCTTTATCGGTTGGTGGAGCTGAGGGGGATCGAACCCCTGACCTCATGACTGCCAGTCATGCGCTCTCCCAGCTGAGCTACAGCCCCCCGAAACGAGAGCGACTTGTAGCAGAGACTTTGGAAAGGTGTCAACTGAAAAAAATCGCGGAACCGGAATTTTTCCCCGGGGGCCGGTTTTTGGGCGTCCGGAAAAGCGGGGTTCCGGGCCGACCGGAACGTGGAACATCGGTTGGCCGCTTGCGAATCCGGCGGCGGGTGGGGTAGGGTGCGAATTCAGGACGCTTCCCGCCCCATCCGACCAAGGGGCCGAAGGAATCGGTCCGCGTCTCCATTCAGGGGACATCCGACGGAGGGTCGCGCAAATGCCGTCACGCCGAAGGGGAGAAGAATGGATCCAAAATTCATCAAAGCCGAGGAATTGGGCATCCGTCTGGAGGTGGTGAGCGGGTTGGCCATCTGGGAGCCCCATCCCGTCTGGAAGCACCAGAAGGCGGTGGACCGGATTCGGGCGTCCATCCGGCCCACGCCGGGAAACTCCGGGGAAGGAACCCCGTGCGGCTGCATTCATGCGGCGGATATCTACGTCCAATTTCCCGATGGTTCGCTGAAACGGCCCGACATTTCCATTTTCTGCCAAGAACCGGACGAGGAGGAGGAGGCGGTTCGGCTCGTGCCGGAGGCCGTGGTTGAGGTGATCAGCAAAGGCTACGAGGCCAAGGATTTGGAAATCGGCCCCCGTTTTTATCTCTCCCAGGGGGTAAAGGACGTGCTGGTTTTTGATCCGTACACCTTGCTGGTGCTGCACGTCAGGCGGGACGGGGCCAAACGGTTGGTTTCCCCGGTGGCCATTTCCTTGGAATGCGGTTGTGATTGCGCCGTGTAGCTCGGCCATCCGGGAAGCGGCCTTCGCGTGGAGAGAAGCAGGGGCGACATGAATCGTCTTTTTCGTCTGGTCATTTTTCTTTTCGTCACGGCCCTCGTTCTTCTGTCGTTGTTTCTGGTTTTGGCGGCCTTTATTCCCCATGAGGAGGCGCTCAAAATCACGGTGGTGATGGTCCTTCCCGCGTTGTGGGCGACCCGCCTGCTGCTGGCCTATCGCCGGGGATGGATCACCCGACGGCTGAATTTTCGGCGCAGCTCTTTTGCCATCACCAATCCCCGCATCCTGAACCGGCGAAACGCCTTTTGGCGGTTCCACGGCTATTTTTTGAAGGAAGCGATTTTTTGCGGATTTTTGTGGGTGTTGATGCTGGGAAACATGGTGCCGCCCCGATTTGTTCCCGACATGGAACCGGCGCCGAGGGCAACGGAACCCCCTATGCCCATTCCCAAAATTTCCGCAGCCGAGGCCGATATCCCCACGTTCCGGGCAGTGCGTCATGTTCCCATGGAACGTCACCGGGTTTCGGCCTCGGTTTTCGATTTTTCGGCCGAAGGTCCCGTGGCTGGAACCGGCTTTCCCGCGGAAACCGGAACGTATCCGTTGAAGCAAATCGCGGTGGACCCGGAGGATCGGACGATTTACGGAATCACCACCCATCGCTTCGGCGAAGTCGATCCAGAGACGGGCGGTTTTGAGGAGATTCCCGTGAGCGAGGACCTGCCCGAATTGAGCTGGCCCTCCGGAATCGCGCTGGACCCCAAGCGCCGAATTTTGATTCTCCTGGGGCGCGGAGACAATTTCGTTTTCTTTCCGGACGCCTGGGCCTGGCGGAGGCTGAGCGGTCTCGAACGGCTCGGCTTTCGGGCGGTGGTGTACGACGCATTTCGCGGTTTGCTGGTGGAACCGGTTGGAAAGGGAATCAAAACGCTGGTCACCTTCTCCGACCAGGGCGCCGTGATGGAACGGAAAGAACTTTCCCCGCCCATCCCGTTCGATTCCTATTCCGACCCGCCGGTTCAGATGATCGCGGCGGGGGAGAAACTGTTGGTGTTGATTTCCGCTCATTTCGCCCGAAACCGGTCAGGGGAAGAAAGGTTGGCGGACGCGCGGCTGTTTTGGGTGGATGTGGAGAGGGGGGCGGTGTTGGAAGTGGTGGAAGATGAACCCGAAGAAGATACTGAACCGGAAGTTGGGTTTTCTCCGACGCCGGCCGACCAGTCTGATGGGGAATAGTCCATTCCGGCCTTTGGAGTTCCCCAGGGGAGAA
>JBKHDD010000216.1:0-7744 GCA_046541515.1 Desulfococcaceae bacterium | reverse complement strand
ATATTAATTAGTTAAAACGATATTGCAACATAGGAAGACTTTTTAGATAGGCTCTTATCGAGAAAGCCTAATCTCTTCCATGGCTTTCCAAACGCCTGCCTGATACGCGCCTTTTCCGCCGCCTCCGGAAAGCACCAGCCCCATTCGATGGTTCATGCGTCTTTTCTCTCGTTCTTCATGTCGGTTTCATCGGTTCCAGCCCGTCCGAATCTGTCCTGATCTTCTCCGGTTTCGGTTGTTCCGCCCGAGTCCCTCTGGTTTTCCAAAAAATCAATCGCGATGTCAACTTTTCAAAATGTATCGATATCAACGAACGGTGATGGGAATCCAGTTGATTCTGAACTGGGATTATGGGGATTTTTGGGATGGGCTGGATTTTTTTGCCTTTCGAATCTGGATGATCAAGATGAAAAGCAGGATTGACAGGATGGCACGAAATGATCCTGAAAATCCTGCCATAATCCTGAAAATCCTGATTCAAACCTTTCCGAACTGGGATTTGGGGGATTAAAGGGATGGGCTGGATTTCATTGCCTTTCGAATCTCGATGGGCAGGATGAAAAGCAGGATTTACAGGATAAGCGGGAGTATCCTGACCATCCTTCCATCATCCTGAAAATCCGGATTCAAAATCCCAGTTCAGATCCGCTCCCACTTCCACTCCGAAATATTCTTCAACTTCGTATCAAAATTGATCCCCACCAGAAAAACCCCCTTCCCCGTCCCCCGGTACGGCGCGGCGTAACCCTTCTCCCGAATCTGCGCCAACGCCGCGTCCGCGGTTTGATTGCACTTGAATTCCAGGATGAAGACCTTGTCTTCGAATTCCACCACCAGATCGATCCGGCCGTCGCAGGTCAAGACTTCGCTGCGGGCGTCCGCGCCGGAGGCGGAAACGGCGAGGTAGAACACGGTGTGGAAGTAGGCTTCGTCCCGTTTGGTTTCCAGCGTGTATGGAATGGCGGCGAAGATGGCCTTCATGGTTTCGATGAAGGCGTCCAAATCTTTGGCGAGAAGATGTTCCGCCAGATAGACGAAGCGGGATCGATCGGGCATTCCTTCGGCGTAGGAGTGGAAGAGGGTTTCCAGAAACGCGGATTTCACCTCCCGGTTTGGATAATCGAAGGTGTACAGTCGTCCTCGGATGTCTTTAATGGTGACGTACCCGGTTTGAAACAGCAGCGCCTCGAGCTTTAGGTGATCCAAATCGTAGGTGGAGAACATGGTGTCGGTGGCTTTCATGTCCTCGATTTTCGGGGGGTGCCAGCGGTTTTCCCGCAGCAGATTTACCAGGAAGGTGGGCGTTCCCGTTTCGAACCAATAGTTTTTGAATTCCATCTCGTCCAGCGCTTTGAGCACCGAAAACGGATTGTAAACGCGCACGTCTTTTGGGGAAAAACGATAGCCATTGTACTGAACCCGCAGCCGTTCGATCACGGCTTCCCGATTTTCTCCCCGCTGATTCGCGAAAGCTTCGATATGCCCCGCAAAATCGGTTTCCAGTTCTTCCTGGGTGTACCCGAGCATTTCCGCGTAGCGCCGATGCATGGTGAGATCGGTCAGGTTGTTCAATTCCGAAAAAATGGACACCCGGCTGAATTTGGAAACGCCGGTGATGAAGATCAGCCGCAACACGGGCTCGACATCCCCGCCTTTCAGGACGCCGAGAAAATGTTTGAGAATGTCCCGATTGGCCTTGGCGGTGTTCAGCGCTTCCTCGCCTTTTCCCAGGAAGTCGATGAGCGGCTTGTCGTATTCATCGATCAGAACGGCCACGGGCATTCCGGTTTTTTTGTGCAAAGCCAGAATCAATTCCTTGAATTGATCTTTCAACAAGGATTTTTTTAGCTTGATCCCCAGGGTTTCGGCATGCTCCGATAAATGTTCCCCCAGGCTGATTTTCAGGTTCTCCGGGGAATCGTGCACGAGTTGGTTGAAATCCAGCAAAACCACCGGATGTTCCTTCCACTCCCACTCTGTGTTTTCAGCAATCCACAGCCCATCGAAAAGTTCCCGCTTTCCTTCGAACAGACATTTCAGGGTGGAAACGGTCAAAGATTTTCCGAAGCGGCGGGGCCGGGAAAGGAAGTACGGCTGGCCCTGGTCCACCATTTCAAAAATGTAACGGGTTTTGTCCACGTACACGTCGCCGTCTTTGCGGATTCGTTCGAACGAGGACTTTCCGACGGGGAGATTGGGAAGTCGGGGCATGGGGCGGCCTTTTGGGATGGGGTGAAAATGGTTGGTCGCTTTTTTGTATTTTACGCGGAGGGGAGAGGTTGGGCAAGGGGGTGGCGGTCTAATCCTTCGCCCGATGCACCAAATGAAACGCGACAAAATAGCAGAGCGCCCCAAGGCAGGCCAAAATTCCGTAGCCCGCCGGCGCCGGCGCTTTCCCGAAGGCTGCCGCCCGCACCGCGTCGGCCGCGTGGGTGATGGGGAGGAAGTAGATGATCGCCTGGGCCCATTCCGGCAGGCGGTCCAGCGGGAAAAAGGTGCCGCCCAGAAAGGCCATGGGCGTGATGACGAAGCTGTTGATCATGGCCTGGTCGGCGTGGGATTTCACCAGCATGGCCAACGCCACGGCCAGGCTGGCGAAGACGAAGCTGTTGAGCAGCGCCGCCAGCCAGAAATGGGGGCCGTAGTTCAGCCGAACGCCGAACAGCAGCCCGAGCGCCAGGATGACGCAGATGGCCAGCACGGCCCGGGTCATCCCGGCCAGCACTTCCCCGGTCACGTAGGCCAAATCGCTCACCGGCGCCGCCTGGAACTCCTCGAAGATGTGCCAGTAAAACCGGGCGATATTGATCTCGCTGGCGATGCCGAACGCCTGGGTCATGCTGCTCATGGCCACCAGCCCCGGGATCAGAAACTCCATGTAGGTGTGGCCGTCCACCCGCGCTTCTCCGCCCATGGCGTAGCCGAAGGCCACCAGATACAGCGTGGGCGAAACCGCCATGCTGGCCAGCATTCGCTTCAGCCGGCGGCGCAAAATGAGCAATTCCCGATAGTAGACCGCGTTCCAGCCCCGGATCATTTGACCTTCTTTCCCGTCGCCGCCAAAAACGCGTCTTCCAGATTCACCCGGCGGAGGGTGTAGCTCGCCTCCCGCTCGGCCATGTAATCCCGCGCCGCCTGCCGGGTGTCGAAGTAGACCGGCTGCATGTCCTCGGCCGCCGGCCGGTCGATGGCCCAGGCGCCTTGGGCGTCGATCAGATTGCGCGGCGTGTCTGCGGTCACGATCTCCCCCTCGTCCAGAAAGGCCACCCGGTCGGCCAAAAACTCGGCCTCTTCGATGTAATGGGTCGTCAGAAAAATGGTGGCGCCCGCTTCCTGAATTTTTTTGATCAGCGCCCAAATGCGCCGGCGGATGGTGGCGTCCAGCCCCACCGTGGGCTCGTCCAAAAACAGCACCCGGGGTTTGTGGACCAGTGCCCGGGCGATGGTCGCCCGCCGCTTCATGCCGCCGGAGAGTTGCTTGACCGGGCTGTCCCGCCGTTCCGAAAGTCCGATGTAGTCCAGCAGCTCGTCAATCCGCCGTTTCCGGTCCGCCCGCTTCATGCCGAAAAGCCGACCATGGACGTCCAGGTTCTCGAAGACGGTCAGCTCCGGGTCCAGGTTCACCGATTGGGGCGCCAAGCCGCACTGCCGCTTGGCCTCGATTTTCTCCCCTTCGATGTGGAAGCCGTTGAGCCAGGCGTCTCCGCCGGTGCGCTTGGTCAAACCGGTCAGGATGCGGATGGTCGTCGTTTTTCCCGCCCCGTTGGGGCCGAGATAGGCGAACAACTCTCCGGCGCCCACCTCCAGCGTCACCCCCTTCAAGGCTGCCACGTCCTTGTATTCCTTGGTCAATCCCTCAATGCGAATCACGTTTGGGCTCCGTTGGCGACAGGGTCGGGATGCGGTTTGATAGCAGACGGCAATGGGAAAAAACCCTCGGAAACCGATTCGGAGGCCGAAATGGTCCGGAAATCCGATTGGGGTTTATCGCGCAAGCGGAACACCCGCCACCGGTCGGAGCGCTTTCTCCACGCCCACGGGCTCGTCGATTTGATTTTGTTCCACCAGGATTCGCTCCGTCTGAATCCAGGCCGCTTGGTCGATGGCCCCCATCGCCGCATCCGGTTTGGGGAGGACCAGGGCGCGGGTGATGTCCAATTGGGTTTCCAGGATGTCGGGCTCCGTGTCCTTGTCAAATTCCGCCAGCGTTTCCAAGGCTTTGGCGTTATTTTCCGGGTTCAGCGCCGTTCGCCATCCGGCCATGAGCGCACGGACAAATTTTTCCACCATCTCCGGAGACTCCTCCAGCGTTTCCGCCGAGGTCACAACCGAATTGGCCACGAACTGAACGCCAAATTCCGCCGGGCTGAAAAAGGCCACGTCCTCCCCTTCCGCCCCAAGTTTTTTGGCCAGAATCGGTCCCTGGGCGTTGCGGTACACGGGCCAAAGATCCACCTGATCCCGGTAAAACGGCGTGTAGTCGTAGCGCACGCTGAACAACTTCAGGTCCCGTTCGGTCAGCCCTGCCTTGGCCAACAGGGTTCGAAGAATCGTCTCGTCGTTCCCGCCAAACGTGACGCCCAGGGTTCGGCCTTTCAGGTCCGCCAATTCGGTCACCGGCGGCTTGGACGCCCGGTAAATCCATTGCAACGGATTGATCTGGAAAAGCTGGGCCAGGACGACAACCGGCGCGCCTTTGGCCCGGGCCCGGATCACCTGATCGGCGGAAGCGACCCCAAAATCGGCGTGGCCCAATTCCAGTTCGCGAACGGCGTCCCGCTCCGGCCCGCCGGGCTTCACGTTGACTTCCAGCCCTTCGGCTTTGAAAAACCCGTGGACGTCGGCGTACAGATCGCCCACCACGCTGGTGTTGAAAAGCCATTTCAGCCGGTAGTTCAGAGTTCCGGCGTTGGCCTCGAGGGCGCCGAGAACGGCCGTCATGAGCAGGAAAATCGCGGTCGATCGGAACGTGCGTTGCATGGAAGGCCGCCTTTTGGTTTGCCTTGGGAAGAATCGTGGGTGGGCAGAAACAGCCCTGCCCGCCATACCCCTGGAATGTTCGAACGCTGTCCGAAGCCCCTACCCCGCC
Source organism: Desulfococcaceae bacterium (assembly GCA_046541515.1). Taxonomy (GTDB): domain Bacteria; phylum Desulfobacterota; class Desulfobacteria; order Desulfobacterales; family Desulfococcaceae; genus CAYFVR01. The sequence continues at coordinate 2,655 of JBKHDD010000216.1, read as the reverse complement.
GCCTGAAGGCGGAACTCCGAACTTTTACGCACCAGCCCACCGCTCTTTCATCGCCGCCCCGACCCATTCCAGCGTCCCCTGGTAGATGGACAAGGTAATTCCGATGGAAAACAGCGCCGCCAGGACTTTGGCCAGATCGCTCTGGTACAGGGCGATGCGGATGGAGTAGCCGATGCCGGCGTTGGCGGCGATGAACTCGGCGACGATGGTGCCCGCCATGGCCAGAGTTGCGCTGCCGGAGACCACGGTGGTCAGTTTGCTCAGGTTCTCGAAGGCCCGAATCTTCACTTCGAGCTGCCAGCGCATCCGCCCCGTGGCCCGATAAAAATGCTCCACGTCGGGGATCGGCTCGGACATGATGCCCAGCACCGAAAGCAACAATGGAAAATAGCAGATCATGGCCGCGATGAGCAAGCGGGAGAGGAAACCGTCCCCCAGCAGGATAAAGATGATCGGGGCCAGGGCGACGATGGGATAGGCCTGGATGTTGTACGCCGCCACCTTCACGAAGGAACCGAACCAGGTGGCCTGGCGGCCGGTGATGCCCACCAGCAGCGCCAGCAGGATGGAGGAAATTTGCCCCACCACCGCCACCGAAAGGGTGTCCAGCACGTCCAGAAAATACCGTTTCGCCTCGTCCCGAAACACGCCGAACACGGAACCCAGATTGGGTATCACGTAATCCGACAGCCCCAACCCGTACTTCACCGCCAGCAGCAGGCCGATGCCCAGCGCGTAGATGATGAGGAACTGGTAGATCCGCCTAAGCAGCATTCACGATCTCCAGCATCACCCGGTCGAGCCGTTCCGGGTCCTTTTCCTCCCCTTCCCGAAGGTCCAGCCCCGCGACCCGCACCCCCTGTGGCGTTTTGTGGGGCGCGCGAAGCACCAGAATGTTCCGGCAAAAGGTGGAGACTTCCACCACGTTGTGGGAAATATAGATGAAAAACGTCTCCGGGAACATCTCCTTGATCGCCGGCAGAATCCGCTCCCGGGTCATCTCGTCCACGTTCGCCATGCTTTCGTCCAGGATCAGGAGCTGGAAATCCTGCAAGAGATAGCGGACCAGATTGATCCGGTTTTTCTGCCCCAGGGAAAGCTGGGAAAACCGCTGGCCGAGAATCCGCTCCAGCCCGAACACGTCCACCAGCCGGTCCCGCAGGTCCCCCTTCCCCTCCGGCGTCACCCGATCCAGATGGCGACCTACGGCGGCCCATCCCGGCAGTCTTTCCAGGTTGTAGGTATAGGCGTAGCGGTCGATGCCCTCTCGCACGATCTCCCCCTCCGCCGACTCGGGGGGCGCGTCTCCGGAAATCAGTCGCGCCAGCGAGGTTTTCCCCACGCCCGACGGCCCGAACAGGGCGCTGAAACCGGGGCGACGGATCTCCCAGTCCAAATCGCGCAAAACCGGTTTCCCGGTGTCGGAGTAATGGAAGGTGATGTTCCGGCAGGAAAGATGCATGGTCTTGGAGGCCGGGGGTTTTGGCGCCGCCGAGGTCGGATTCGGAAACCATCGGCGGCGGGGCGTGGGAGAAGGGGACGGGCGGTTCAGAGGTCCAGCTCGCCCAAGAAATAGGGAAGTTGCCTCCGCCACCAATCCCAGTCGTGGGCCACGTCGCGCCCCCAGAAATCGGCCCAGTGGGGAATCTTCTTTTCCTCCAGGATGTCGGCCAGGCCGGCGGTTTCGGAAATGCAGTCGTACTGATCGCACCGCTCCCAAGGCCCTTGGCCCACGCACAGCACCACCCGGCTTTCCCGCAACGGATCGAGATAGCCGGGGTCTTCCAGTCCCGGCAGGTACAATAGCGGAAAATAGAAGTAGAGATGGGAGTCCATGTAGTCGCCCAGCAGAAAATGGGGACCGTACAGGCCGCTCAAGCCGAGGGACAAATCGAAGGTGGTGGGGTAGCGAAGCTGGAAGTTGACGGCGTGAAACGCGCCCATGCTGCAACCGGTCGTCATGAGCCGACGGACGTCTTGCCGCCGGCCGTGGATGAACGGCGCCACCTCTTCCAGAATATAGCGCTCGTAGGCGTCGTGCCGATCCGCTCGTTGTCCGGGCGGAATGTCGTGATTCAGCCAGGATTCGTGGTCCACCGAATCCACCGCGTACAACGTCACCCGGCCATCCCGAATAAACGGCGCGGCGGCGTCGACCATGCCGTTGTTTTCATAGTCGTAAAACCGGCCACCGGAGGACGGGAAAACCACAACGGGTTTTCCGCCGTGGCCGTACGCCTTCAGTTCCATGTCCCGGCCCAAGGCCCGGCTCCACCATTTGTGGTAGGTCACGTTCATGCCGCGTTCCTTTTCAGGCCGGCTCGTGAACGAACCGGGCCATTTCCCGAAGCTCATCCACGTCCTGGGCGTTGGCGATGTAGGCGAAATTTCCAATGGCCTTGGCGAAAGCGGAATCAATGGGGCCACGATGCACGATCATGTATCCGAATTTTTCCATGATTTCCCGATGGGACCGCTGGTAGCTTTTGTTGATTTTCCGGCCGACGTAGCCGCAGTGGTAGGGCCGGTTGAAGTTGGCCCCAAACCGGTTTTCCACCACCACCCGGGCGTATTCCTGAAAAATGTCGATATTGTTGGCGTAATTGAACATGTCGGTGGTCAGCCCGCCCGGCGGCCGGGCGTTGACCTCCAGCC
>JBKHDD010000215.1:0-7760 GCA_046541515.1 Desulfococcaceae bacterium | reverse complement strand
CGGCTATCGGGCGCTGGTCGCCCTAACCGTGACCTCGGCCGTGATCACCATCGGCCCGCTGCCCGCAACGGCCCTCCTGGTCTTCCCCGCGATGTTCGCCGGCAAGGCCGGCTCCGGGATGGACGGTTTTTTCCTCGCGAACCTCGGGATCGGGCTGCTGGGAACCCTGTGCGGCTTTCTGGGTTCGGTGGCGTTGGACCTGCCCCCGGCCTACGGCGTTTCCGCCGCCCTGCCCGCGGCCGGTTGGCTGGCGGCCCGGGGGAAATTTCTCGCCGGAGTCTTTTCCAATAAATCTTAAAATTGGCATTCAGCGAAAAGGAGTTCCTTTGAAAAAACGAATTTTCTTGTTGATTTGTTGTGCGGCGGTCATGGGATCCCCGTTGCCGGCGGTGGCGTCGGAACCCCTTGTGCTGGAAGGCATCGTTGTTTCGGCCCCTCGAAACGAGACGGAGGAAAAACGGATCGACGCAAAAGCACTGCGGACTCACAGCATCACCGACCTGGCCGAAGTGATTTCCGACGAAATGGTCGAGGCGACCATGATCCGGAAAAGCGGCTACGGAAACGAGGTTTCCATCCGGGGGTTTTCCAAGGATAACTTGCGGGTGGTGATCGACGGCGGGATTTTGGAAGGGGCTTGCGGCAGCCGCAAGGACCCGAGTCTTTCGCACGTGAATCTGCTGATGGTGGATCGGATCGAAGTTCGGCAGGGTCCGTTCGACGTGACCCGGAACGCCGGACTCGGCGGCGGGATCAACGTCGTCACCCACGATCCGGAGCCGGGCTTTCACGGCGAAGTGCTTCCGAGAGTCGGCAGCTACGGGTTCCTAAGCATGGGCGGCTATGTCACCGGGGGAAATGACGCCATTCAGGCCCTTCTCGGCTACAATTACTCCGAATCGGACCAATATGAAGACGGCGACGGCCAAAAATTGCACACCTTCGCCAGCCCGGGCAACGCCTACAACGCGGAGGGGCGGGACGCCAAGGCCTTCCAGAAAAACGACCTGTGGGGCAAAATCCGCTTCTCGCCGGCCCACAACCAGGAACTGCTGTTTTCCTACATTTTCGGCCTGGCCGAAGACATCCTCACGCCCCGCGTGGCCTTCGACACCGAGGAGGAGGAGACCCACCTGCTCAACCTCGACTACACGCTGACCGACCTGGGGCCGGCCTCCGAATCGCTGACGGTTACCGCCTATTACAACCACATCCGGCACATCCCGTCCACGGCATTTCGGGAGGCCGGGCCGCCTCTGAAAAACGACGTGGTTTCCATTGTGGCCGGGGGCGGGGTGGAAAACCGCCATCCCACCGATTTCGCCCGATTCATCTATGGAGCCGATTTTTACCGGCGCACCTGGCAGGGGGATCAATTCAACCGCTTCACCGGGGCCATGTTCAACGATGAATTCGTTCCCGACACGGTGGCGGACAACTACGGGCTTTACGCCCAGGCCGAAAAGGAGATCGGGGATTGGTTCGTCAGCGCCGGCGTCCGCGGCGATCTCCACGAGACCGAGGCCGACGAGCCGCTGCCCAACTCCCAGGCGCGCCTGGGGACGGACACCAACGCCCGATCCGACACGGAGTTTTCCGGCTTCGTCAAAGGCCGCTACGCCGTGACGAGCCGGCTGGCCTTTTTCGGCGGTATCGGCAGAAGCGTCCGATTTCCCAATTGCGTGGAGCGCTACCTGCAGCCGCCCCGCACCGCCAATTTTGCCGGGAATCCAGATTTGGACCCCTCCCGGAACACCGAGGTCGATTTGGGCGTGGAATACGTCGGCGGGCGTTTTCGGTTTCAGACCAAGGCGTTTTACAGCGATATCGGGAATTACATCTACCAGCAGGGCGGCGAGGGCCAGGCCCGCACATGGGTCAACATCGACGCGACGATCTACGGAATCGACGCCCGGGGCGCCGTTGATTTGGGCGCGGATTTCACTCTGGAGGGCGGCGCCGCCATTCAGGTGGGAGAGAAAGATTCTTTTCCGGCCAACAATTTCGACGAGGACTTGGCCGACATTCCACCGCTGAAAACCCGTTTGGCAATGGTTTACGACGGGAATCCCTTTTTCGGGACGTTGGAGTGGATTCACTCCGAGGAAAACGACGAGATCGACGAAGCGGCGGGAGAGCAGGCCCTGTCCGGATGGGACGTGGTCAATTTTCGGCTCGGCTGGGACATCCGGCCAGACCTCACGCTGACCGCCGGCGTGGACAACCTCTTCGACAAGCGTTACGCGGTGGCCAATTCCTACGAATTTGACGTGGTCTCCGGCGGCGGGGCCAATCCGCCCATCGTCTATGAACCCGGCCGGTCGTTTTACGGGACGCTGAGCTTTGTGTTCTAAACGCAATCCCGTTCATTTTGCCAAAAAAATGCTGATGCGTATCGCATAGGCCCACGAACAACCAGACGAGATTGCTTTTTGTCGCCCGAAATGGAATCCAATTGGTTCTCGGCGCATTTTTTCGAAGTTGTCGGATCGTCGTTTCCAGAACAGCGCATGGAGAAGTGGCCACGGTCGATAGCCGCCGAATCCGTATCGTTCGTTTTGCCGCCATCCAATGGCTGGCCATGTCCGAAAAATCTGCCGCGTCCGATTGAAATTTTGATTGCCCGATCTTTGGAAGAAAAGGAAATTTCCATGATACCCGAAATCCCAACAAACATTCCGCTTGCCGTGGGGCTCGACACCGGCGGCACGTTTACGGACGCCGTGCTGGTGGAAATGAAGGGCGGCCGGGTGTTGAAGACCGCCAAACATCCCACCACCCATCACCGGCTGGGGCTGGGCATTTCCCGGGCGCTGGAAGCGGTGACGGCGGGCGTGCCGCCCGAGCGCGTCCGTCGAATGGCCTTTTCCACCACGTTGGCCACCAACGCCGTGGTGGAAGGCCAAGGCGCGCGGGTCGGCCTGCTAGTCATCGGCGACGTCAAAACCTTCGATCTGCCCGTGGTTTCGGTTCGTTACGTGGATGGTGGGCATGACCATCTGGGCCGCGAAGTCCGTCCGTTGGACCTGGAGGCGCTGACCGACGCTTTGGCCGAACTGGCCGGCCATGTGGACGCCTACGTCGTGGCCGGGGCCATGAGCATGGAAAATCCGACCCACGAACAGGTGGCGACCCGGGCCATCGAACTGACGGACCCGAAGCCGGTATTTGCCTCCCACCAGGTCGCCGGACGCGCCGGATTGAAGGCGCGGGCCGCCACGGCGGTGCTGCACGCCCGCCTTCTCCCAATCATTTCCGGCTTCGTGGAAGAATTGCGCGGCCTGATCCGTCGCCGGGGATTTGCCGGGGAGGTCCGGATGATCCGGGGCGACGCCGAAGCCATTGATCTTGACGCGGTGATTCGGCGGGCCGCCGCCACCGCGGCCAGCGGCCCGGCGGCCACCGCCTTTTTCGGCGCCCGTTCCGCGTTAGCCAAGCGGGCGCTGGTGGTGGACGTGGGCGGCACCACCACCGACATCACCCTCATCGAAGACGGCCGACCGGCGGTTTCGTCGGAAGGAAGCTGGATCGGTTCGTGGCGGACCCACATCGACGCGGTGGAAATGGATACCGTGGGCATAGGGGGCGACAGCCTGACGATTCTCGACCGTTCGGGAACGTTGCGGATCGGTCCCTGTCGGGCCACGCCGCTGGCGATGGCTCCGGAATGCCCGGACCCCGGTCGCTGGATCGGCCCGGAAGCCCGGGCGCGCTGCGTCTTCCTGGCGGACGAGCGGGACGAAGCGGACGGCGCGGATTCGCCGATTCTCAACTTTCTGCGCCGGGAAAAAGCGGTTCCCGCCGCCGATTTGGTGGCGCGGCTTCGCCTTTCCCAGATCGGGGTGGAACGGGAGCTGGAAGGGCTCGCCCGCCTTGGAACCGTTCGGCTCTCCGGGTTCACGCCCACCGACGCCCTTCATGCCTTGGGAAAGCTGGACATTGGCGACGGGAACCGTTCCATGGCTGCGGCCAAGGCATTGGGCGCGCTCCGGTCCCAGTCTCCCGAAGCCTTTTGCGAGGATGTGCTCCGGGAAACCCGGATTCGGCTTCGACGGGCAATGTTGAACGTGGCTTTTCGGAAGCGGACCGGAAAAGGGGTGGACGCCTGTTTTCCGGAACGCGGGGACGACCAGATGTTGGCGGTTTCCTTCGCGCTCAAAATTCCCATCGTCGCCCTGGGGGCCGCCGCCCGGCTGTTGTTGCCCGAAGTGGCCGAAGAACTGGGGGCTCAGATTGTTTTTCCGCCTTACTATGAAGTCGGCAACGCGCTGGGCGCCGTTTGGATCGCCCTCGAAGCGGAAGAGAAAGGGAGCCTGCCATGAGCAAACTATCCCCTCCGGAAGCCTTCCGGCCGGCCTGTTTCGATGCCACCCTGGAAGTGGCCGCCGAAACGCCTTCCGCCGTCGTCGTCCACGCATGGCTTTTCTCCGGCAAACGGTGGATTCTTCATGCCTGGTGCGAAATCGGCGAGGACGTCGTCGATCTTGCCGCGGACCGCGCCCCCATTCCCCGCGAAACCTATTATTCGGCCATGGGGGCGACCGAAGCCCGCAGCATTCGATACGGCCGGCTGGAATTTTTCGAAAACATGGCCAGTTTCGGCCACGCCGGTCCCTTCCGGCGGGATTTGTTCTTCGCCGAGACTTCCGAAACGGATCCGATCTCGCGGTTTGCGCCGGAAACGGCTTCCGGCGCCGAATCCGCGCGCCGCCCATAATCGGGAGGGGGATATGCCAATGGCCACCGAGAGACGCCGCCATCTCGTTTTCACCTGCGCCGCCCTTTTGGCGCTTTTTGCAATCGGCTGCGGGAATTCTCCGGGTTCCGGGGCCGGGCCGTTTTCCGGCCTGATCGACTTCTACCGGGGACCCTTGAACCATCTGTCGGCGGTACGGTATGGGCTTTGCCCCATGTATCCGAGCTGTTCAAAATACGGCCTCCAGGCGCTGGCGAAGCACGGCGAGCTGATCGGTTGGGCCATGGCCTGCGACCGGCTCATGCGCTGCGGTCGGGACACGATTCACCGCGTTCCCAAAGTTCGCGTGGGGGGCGCGGTTCTGTTTTTCGATCCCTTGGAAAACAACGATTTCTGGTGGGCGGCCTCCGATCCGGACCTTCCGCCGCCGCCGGAGGCGGGGGCCGCCTCTCCCTGGAACTCGACGACCGACGGCTGGGAGTATTTCCAACCGGGAAGGGGGGATGTCGCCGGCGAAGATGGCGCATGACTTGGAATCTTGATTTCGAACACGGCAACAAATTGGAGCGGCAGCGCAATGACCATTCCGGAGAAACCAAAGCTTGCTTGGCATAGTCGGAAGAATTTTGGGTTCTCAGGATGACATTCCATGGCAAGGGGGCCAATGGCGGAACAACCATCTCATTCTCATCCAAGCGCGTATGCCGACAGGAAAGATGACTCAATCGATTTCCTTCCTGTGTTTTTTTGACGATGGCGATTGTTTTTCTGCCCTTCAGTTCGAAGTCCAGTTACCTCACATCCTTGGTCGTTGTGTTTGTCGGCATCGTGCTCGAAGCCGTTCCGTTTATGATGGCCGGTTCGCTTGCCGGCGGTTTCATAGAAGCGTTTGTGAGCCGGGAACGCATGGCCGCCCTGCCGCCCCGAAAGGGCCGACTTGACGGTGTGCATTGCGGCCGGTGCAGGGCTTCTTTTCCCGGTTTGCGAATGTGCGGTCGTGCCGGTGGTACGAAGATTGACCGGCAAGGGTCTTCCTTTCTCCGCGGCCATCGCCGATCTTCTCGGCGGTCCCGTCGTAAATCCCGTCGTGGCGGCCTCGAGGGCTTCGGCCTATGCCTTTGATTGGCGAAGGGTCCTCCTGCGTTTGGGTTTGGGCTGCGGAATTGCGGTGGCCATTGTGCCGGCAATGGGCCGGTTGTTCGCCAGCGTCGAAGCAATCAAGGACAACGGGTCCGAAACCCCAAATCAAACCGTTCGAGGCCCCTGCGTTTCCCTGCCTATTTTGACCGGATACGCCCTCTATTAAACCAATTTCCGTTGAATCCCACTATGCATGGCCTGTGCGCATGCGTCTGCCGAAAGGATTTCGACGGTTTCGGTGACGGCGCCGTGCATGCCCCGATGAGCAGGAGGCGCGGCTCAAAGGGCACGAAAGGCGCCCCCTTGGGACGGTTCCCCTTCGGCCCACAGACCGATCTCCCTCCTTTCGCCGCGTTCGCCGCCGCGATTTTCGGTGGCTTCGGAGAATAGGGAGCGCCTCCCTCCCGGATTTTTTTATGAGCGACGCCGCGAAACATTCCCCGCTTGACCCTTTTCGAGAAACAGGGTACAAATCCCCATTTCCCCGCGTGACCTCCGGCCTTTACCGGCCCTCCCGAGTCGTCCGCAGTTCCCCCGGCCAGCGATTCCGAAGAAACCGGCCCCGATCCCATTCTCCGGCCGTCCCCGACGGACCGCCGGCGAGGTGAACCTCCGGGACGCCGGCAACGATTTGCAATGGAAAGGAGATTCTCATGACCGAATTCGCCACCCTCAACTGGCGGGGCAGAACCCTTGAACTGCCCGTGATCGAGGGAACCGAGGGAGAACTCGCCCTCGACATTTCCCGTCTTCGCGCCCAGTCCGGGCTCGTCACCATGGACCCCGGCTTCGCCAACACCGGAAGCTGCAAAAGCGCCATCACCTTCATGGACGGGGAAAAAGGCATCCTCCGCTACCGCGGCTATCCCATCGAACAATTGGCCGAGCACTCCACGTTCCGGGAGGTCGCCTACCTGCTGATCAACGGCGAGTTGCCCAGCCAGGAGGAAATCAGCCGGTTTTCGTCCCTGCTCAACGACCAATCCCTGGTCCACGAGGACATGCGGACCTTCTTCCAGAGCTTTCCCCGCCAGTCCCATCCCATGGGCATTCTTTCCTCCATGGTCAACGCGCTCAAAAGCTTCTATCCCTACCTGGAAGACACCGAGGAGGAAACCAACGTCACCATGGCCCGACTGATCTCCAAGATCCGGACCCTGGCGGCCATGTCCTACAAAATCTCCCGGGGCCACTTGGTGAACTATCCCCGGCCGGATCTGTCCTACTGCGAAAATTTTCTCAACATGATGTTCGACTCGCCGGTGAAGCCCTACGCGCTGGACCCGGACGTGGTCCAGGCCCTGAGCATTTTCCTCATCCTTCACGCCGACCACGAGCAGAACTGTTCCACGTCGGCGGTTCGGGTGGTGGGCAGCGGACGGGTGAATCTTTACGCCGCCATCTCGGCCGGGATCGCGGCCTTGTGGGGGCCGCTGCACGGCGGAGCCAATCAGGGCGTCATCGAAATGCTCACCCGCATTCACGAGGGCGAAATGACCCTGGACGAGGCGGTCGCCAAGGCCAAGGACCGAAACGACTCCTTCCGGCTGATGGGCTTTGGCCACCGGGTCTACAAAACCTTCGATCCCCGCTCCAAGATCATGAAGAAGATGGCGGACAAGCTGCTTTCCAAACTCGGGCTGGACGACCCGCTGCTGGACATCGCCATGAAGCTGGAGGACATCGCCACCAAAGATCCGTACTTCATCGATCACAACCTGTATCCCAACGTCGATTTCTACAGCGGCATCGTGCTGCGGGCCATCGGCATTCCCACCAACATGTTCACGGTGATGTTCGCCATCGGCCGGCTGCCCGGATGGATCGCCCAGTGGAAAGAGAGCATCGACGACCCCGCATGGCGGATCAGCCGGCCCCGACAGATCTACACCGGCTCGGTGGAGCGGGATTACATTTCCATCGA
>JBKHDD010000214.1:0-7765 GCA_046541515.1 Desulfococcaceae bacterium | reverse complement strand
TGTTTTTCAAAATTTTCCATTGATCCACATCCTTAATTTGAGGGTAAAAACGATGTGGATGAAAAATTTAATGCACAAAAAACTAAAATTCAATAGGTTTTTGAATTTAAGATAAGCTTTATATCAAAAGAAATTTTTTAGAAAGATCCGCACCCTTTTTTGAAGCATTTCGAATATATCCATTTTAACCCGGTTAAGCACGGGTATGTTTCACGGCCAATTGATTGGCCCTATTCGAGTTTCCAGAAATTTGTGAAACAGGGGGTTTATGACCAAGATTAGGGGTTGGATGGCGTTGAATGCCCGGCGGGTGTGGGTGGGCAGCGAATGGAGGGCGTTGGCAATACGTACCACGAACCCAACCGACAGGGTCAGACCTGCATAATGCTGAAATCATATTGTTTTCGACTGGAATTCAAAATTTAAAAAAACGCCACCTCCTCCCTCCCCATCAACTCCCCCACCGCCAAACGAAATTCCTCCCCCATCCCCCGTTCCTCGAACAACCCCGCCAAATATTCCTCGATCGACCCTGGATACCCTTCAACCAACGATTCCTCCACCGCCGCCCGGCACATTTCCACCTCTTGTTTGAAGTGGCCGACGACCTGGGGCAAATCCGTAGTGAAACCTTCCAGCATTCGCTGGTCGTGGGGGGTGTCGTAGAAGTGGGGCTTGCGGCCGGGGTAGGAGACCTTGGGCTGCTCGCCGTCGGCGTCCTGCATGAGGAAGTGGAAATAGGGGCACCGCCGCATGATCCGGATCAGGTGTTGCTCCGGCCGCTTCAGCGCCAGGGAGAGCGCGTTGGCCATGTAGCGCGTCACCAGCGCCGCCCGCTTGGGATGTTCCGCCCGGGCCGCCGGGCCGATGTTTCGGTCCAGATATTCCTCCAGGCAGCGGCGGCAGATGTAGGTTTCCAGCCGGGTTCCGGCGGCGAGCTGCTCCTGGAACTGGCGCATCCGCTCCGCCAGCAGCGCCCCGGTCAATTGCCGGCGGAACCGGGCCGCGTCGTCGTCGCTTTCGTAGGGATACTCCTTCATCAGGTACAGCTCCCGGGGCATGAAAATCCCGCTGGGCCGGTCCTTCACAACGATTCTCGTGCCGCCGATCTGCTCCAGGGCCACCAGCAGCAGGTCGAAATAGATGTGGTCGTACTGGGGCAGGTTGCCGCCCTCGATCTTCCGGCGGCGGTTGTTCTCCAAAATGGCCGGGATGTCGTCGGCGTGGAGCGGCTGGTAGTCGTAGTCGGCCAGCAGCTCGTTGATCTCCGACATGGTGTGGTTCAGCGCCAGCATGATGGAGGCGACCTTGTCCTTGCCGGGCCGGTTGATCTCCCCGTGGATCAGCTTGGCGAGGTAGGCGTTGGAAACGCCGGACGCCTTGCTGATCTGGTTCGGGTTCAGTCCGCTTTCTTCGACGACGTCGATGATTTTCCCCGGGAATCTGCGCATGGCGGAATGGCGGGCCTTTCGGCGGCGGTGGTGAACGTTCCGGGCCCGGATTCCGGTCCCAATGATCGGCTCGAAGGCGAGGTGAAATTATGGGACAAACCCCGGGAAATCCCACCGGTGAATTTTTTGGAAAATTTGGTTTGATTTTTTGTTCAATTCCGGTTAAACATTTTTTTCAACCAACGGCAACCCCTAATTTTGAGGATGCTGGATGGCAGCGGCCGCTTCGGCTTTCACGCCCTTCGCCGCCCGGAATCGCTTCGCCATTTTGCCGAATTCTCGTTCATTCTTTCCCGCGTCATCGGAGGAACGGATGTCCGATTTCCCGAAAAGCCGACGGATTCTTCGCTCTGCGCCTTGGCTTCGCCGGGCTGAATTCCATCACGCCGAGTCTTCTTCCCCGGGAGAACAACCGGCATGACAACTCTCCGTGAAATCGCCGATCTCACGGCCGACCTCATCCGGATTCCCTCCGTCCATTCCCGAAAGGCGGAAATCGGCCGGTGCGCCGAATTCATCGTGGAATGGCTTTCGGCCCGGGACATCGCCTTCGACCGGACTTCCGTGAACGGAACGCCCGTTCTCACCGTCCTGCCCAACGAAAACCGCGCCGATATTCTGCTCATGGCCCATTTCGACGTGGTCGAGGCCGACGACGATCTCTTCACCCCGGTCGAAAAAGACGGGCGGCTCTACGGCCGGGGCGCCATCGACGACAAGTATGCCGTGGCCCTTTCCCTCATTCTTTTCCGCGATCATTTGGAACGGGTCCGCCGCGACGGCGGGACTCAGTCCGACCTGCCCTTCGGTCTGCTGCTCACCGGCGACGAGGAGATCGGCGGGGCCAACGGGGCGGGACCGGCGTCCGAGTCCATCCACACCGATTTTTTCATCGCTCTGGACGGCGGCGCGCCGAATAAAATTGTCGTGAAGGAAAAGGGCGTTCTCCGACTCAAGCTGACCGCCCGGGGGAAGGCGGCCCACGCGGCCCGGCCCTGGCTGGGGGAGAGCGCCTTCGAAAACCTTGTCGCCGACTACGCCCGCCTCAAAGAAATTTTCTCCGACGACGCCCCGGACCATTGGCACAAAACAATGGTTCTGAGCCGCTGTGAAGTCGGGGACGGTTCCACCAACAAACTGCCCGGTTTCGCCGAGGCGATCCTGGACATCCGCTTCACCGAAACCGACGACCCCGACGCCATCCTCGATTCCATCCGGAACGCGGTCGCCGCCGAGGTGGCCCTGCTGATCCGGGAGCCGCTGTTTTTGGGCGGCCCTTCGCCCTACCGCGACCTCCTGCTGGAATATGCCAATGGCGCCGAGTTGACCCGGGAGCACGGCAGCTCCGACGCCCGGTTTTTCTCCGCCCGGGGGGTTCCCGGCGTGGTCTGGGGCGCGGAAGGGGAGATGTCCCAGCACACCTCCGACGAACACATCCTCTTGGACAGTCTGGCCGACCTCCACGGCAAAATGGACGGCTTCCTTTCCGCCGCCGGGGGCGAGTGCCCCAATCTCGCTGGCCGAAAGGCCCGGACGTGAAACCGCCCGCCGCGTCTCCGCTTTTGGAAGTGCGCGATCTCCAAACCTATTTCTTCACCTACGAGGGCGTGGCCCGGGCCGTGGACGGCGTATCGTTCCACCTGAACCGGGGCGAGGTGCTGGGCATCGTGGGCGAATCCGGCTGCGGCAAATCGGTCACCGCCTCCAGCATCATGCGCATCGTGCCCGATCCCCCCGGCCGCATCGTTGGCGGCCAGATTCTGCTGGAAGGCGAAGACCTGACCCGCCTCTCCCAAAAAGCCATGCGCCGTATCCGGGGCCGCCGGATCGCCATGATTTTTCAGGAGCCCATGTCCTCCCTGAATCCGGTCTTCACCATCGGCGACCAGATCGGGGAAATGTTCGAGCTGCACAAGGGGATGTCCCGCAAGGCGGCGATGGCGGCGGCCACCGACATGTTGGCCCGGGTGCAGATTCCCGCGCCGGAAAAGCGGGTCCGGGAATATCCCCACCAGCTTTCCGGCGGCATGAGACAGCGCGCCATGATCGCCATGGCCCTGGCCTGCGATCCCGAGCTGCTCATCGCCGACGAGCCCACCACCGCCCTGGACGTGACCGTGCAGGCCCAGATTCTGGACCTCATGCTCAAGCTAAAGGACGAGTTCGACACCGCCATCCAGATGATCACCCACGACCTGGGCGTCGTCGCCGAAATGGCCGACCGGGTGGTGGTGATGTACGCGGGGCGGGTGGTGGAGGAGGGACCCAACGTCCGGATTTTTTACGACACCCTGCACCCGTACACCAAGGGCCTGCTGGGCTCCATCCCGCTGCTGGGAAGCCGGGCCGCCGGGGAGGAAAAGCCCTTGGAGGAGATCAAGGGGATGGTGCCGAGCCTCTACGATCTGCCCGAGGGCTGCAAGTTCCAGGCGCGGTGCAAGCATGTCATGGACGTTTGCCGGGCGCGGGAGCCGGCGTTGACCGAAATCGATTCCGGCCACGCGGTCCGCTGCTGGCTGCACATCCCCCACGATTCCCCGGGAACGGCGGACGCGCCATGACCGAGCCCCTCATCCGCGCCGAGAACCTGAAGGTTCACTTTCCCATCAAGAAGGGCGTGTTGTCCCGCACCGTGGGACACGTCCACGCGGTGGACGGGATCGATCTGCATCTGGAAAAGGGCGAGACGCTGGGGATCGTGGGCGAGTCGGGCTGCGGGAAGACCACGGCGGGAATGGCCATCGCTCGGCTGACGCCGGTGACTGGCGGGACGGTCTGGTTTCGGGGCGAGGACATGGCGAAAATGGGGCGGGAGGCCCTGCGCCGGGTCCGGCGGGACATGCAGTTCATCTTCCAGGATCCCTATTCCTCGCTCAATCCCCGGATGACGGTGAACCAGATTCTCTCCGATCCCATGGATGTCCACGGCCTCTACACCGGGAAGGAGCGGGCGGAGCGGCTGGCCTTTTTGCTGGAGACTGTGGGATTGAGCCCGGAACAAGGGCGGCGGTATCCCCACGAATTTTCCGGGGGGCAGCGGCAGCGGGTGGGCATCGCCCGGGGGCTGGCGCTGGACCCCTCGGTCCTCATCGGCGACGAGCCGGTCTCGGCGCTGGACGTTTCCATCCAGGCCCAGATCATCAATCTGCTCATGCGGCTGAAGCGGGAGTTCGACCTGTCGCTGATGATCGTCGCCCACGATCTGGCGGTGGTGGAATACATCTGCGACCGGATCGTGGTGATGTACCTGGGCAAAGTCATCGAAACCGCGCCCTACGCGGCCCTCTACGGCGATCCCAAGCACCCGTACACCCAGGCGCTGCTTTCCGCCGCGCCGGTCTCCGATCCCCTGCGGGAGAAAAAACGGATTCTGCTCACCGGCGACGTGCCCAGCCCCATCGACCCGCCCCCGGGCTGCCGTTTCCACACCCGTTGCCCCAAGGCGATGGACATCTGTCCCGCCGAAGAACCCGTCTTCCGGGATTTCGGAAACGGCCACCGTGCGGCGTGCCATTTGTATCCGGAGACGGGGGAATAGGGGCGCGGCGCATCCCCGGCTCCCCCAAATTCAACCCCAAAATCAAGAGGAGGAATCGCGCATGAAACGTTTGGCATTGATCCTTTTTATCGCGTTCGCCCTGGTGATTCCGGCGGCGACGGGTTTTGCGGCGGCGGATTTGACCATCGCCACCGACGCCCCGCCCAAGTCCATGAATCCCCACGCCTTTTCCTCGGACGCCAACCTGTCCTACATGTCCAATTTCTTCGACGGGCTCTTGCAGCGCAAATCCCCGGACGGCCAGCTTGCCCCGGCCCTGGCGGTTTCTTGGGAGCGGGTGGACGAGGTGACCTGGAAGTTCGTGCTCCGGGAAGGCGTGAAATTCCACAACGGCAACGCCTTCGATTCCGCCGACGTGAAGTTCACCTTCGAGCGGATGAAGGAACCCAAGTATTCCAAGCTGCTCAACATCGCCAATTCCATCGCCGAAATCCAGACGCCGGACGCCCAAACGGTCATCTTCAAAACCGGCAAGCCGGTGCCCTGGTTCGCGGAGACCATGCACCAGAATTTCATCGTGGACAAGGAGTCCTCCGAAGACCGGGACGACGGTGACTACAACACCCGGCCCATCGGCACCGGCGCGTATCAATTCGTGGAATGGGTCAAGGGCTCCTACGTGCGCATGGAGGCCAATCCCGACTACTGGGAAGGCGCGCCGAAATACAAGAACGTGGACATCCGGCCCATCACCGAGGAATCCACCCGCTTTGCCGCCCTGGCCGGCAAGCAGGCCGACATCGTCAACGGCGTGCCCATCACGTTGCTCGAGCGCATCCAGAACATGGCGCATGTGGAGCTGATCTCCCGCCCCGCCCGCCGCGCCATCTACATGGACATCGGCAACAAGCCGGGCACGCCTTTCGAGGACATCCGGGTGCGCCAGGCCATCGCCCACGCCATCAACGAAGAGGAAATCATCGAGCGGGTCATGCGCGGCCAGGCCACCCTGGCCCACCAGGTGCCAGATTCGCCCACCGTGGGCTACGATTCCGACATCCGGCGGCTGCCCTACGATCCCGAAAAGGCCAAGGCGCTGCTGGCCGAGGCGGGCTATCCCGACGGCTTTCCGATCACCATCGCCGGACCCAACGACCGGTACGTGAACGACGAGAAAATCTGCGAGGCGGTGGCCCGGTATCTGGCCAAGATCGGCCTGGACGTGACCCTGGACGTGAAGCCCAAGTCGGTCTTCTTCGACGAACTTTCCGATTACAAGCACCGGTTCTACCTGATCGGCTGGTTCGACGGCTCCTTCGACTTCGGCCGCAGCGCGGAAAAGCTGCTTCACACGCCGAACCCGGACAAGGGCATGGGCGTCTACAACGGCGCGCTCTATTCAAACCCGGAGATCGACGCGGCCATCATCGCGTCTTCCAGCATCGTGGATTTGGAAGAGCGGGAGAAGGCCCTTCAGGAGATCAACCGCAAGTCGGTGGAAGACGTGGCGTGGATTCCGCTGCACTATCAGCAGGACCTCTACGCCGTGATCAAGGGCAAGGATATCCAGTTCACTCCGCGTTCCGACCAGTGGATCGTGGTGAAGGAAATCCGGTAAATCTTTCGATCCAATCCGGCGGCCGGGCATGAACCGGCCGCCGGCGGGAACGCCATGGCCACCTACATCGCACGGCGCATTCTCCAGGGAATCATCGTCCTGCTCGCGGTTTCGATGGTCTGCTTCTTCCTCTTCCGGTACACCGGCGACCCGGTGCTCATGCTGGCCGGGAAATACGCCACCCAGGAGGAGCGGGAGCAGGTCCGGGAGGCCTACGGGCTGGATCGTTCGGCGCCGGAACAGTATCTGAATTTTCTGGGCGGGGTGCTGCGGGGGGATTTCGGCCGCTCCTACGTGAGCCAGATCGACGCGCTGGACATGATCCTGGAGCGGTTTCCCGCCACCTTCGAGCTGGCGGCCATGTCCATGCTCATCTCCTTCTCCCTGGGCGTCGGGCTGGGGGTCATCGTCTCGCTTCGGCCCCGGGGGTGGCTCAGTCGGGTCATCATGGCCGGATCGCTGTTCGGGATTTCCATCCCGACCTTTCTGATCGGAATCCTGCTGGTGATGATCTTCGGCGTCTACCTGGAGCTGCTGCCCAGCTTCGGGCGGGGGGATACGGTTCAGCTCGGGCCGTGGCGAACCGGACTGCTGACGCCTTCCGGCTGGAAGCACATTATTCTGCCCGCCTTCACCCTGTCCGGCTATCAGCTGGCCGTGCTGCTGCGGCTGACCCGGGCGGGCATGAGAGAGGTGCTCAGCGAGGAGTACATCAAGACGGCCTGGGCCAAGGGGCTGTCGCCGCGCAAGGTAATTTTGAAACACGCCCTGCGAAACGTGCTGATTCCGGTGGTGACCATCGCCGGGCTTTCCTTCGGCGAGCTGATCGCCTTTTCCATCGTCACGGAGACGATTTTCCAATGGCCGGGCATGGGCAATTTGCTGCTGACCTCCATCTTCGAGACCGACCAGCCGGTCATCGTCACCTACATCATGCTGGCCGCCTTCATCATCCTGTTCATCAACATCCTGGTGGACTTGTTGTATGCCGTCCTCAACCCGAGAATCCGCTATGACTGAGGCCAAGGCGCCGGCCGGGTTTTGGCAATCCCGGCGCATGAAAAGCTTCCGGTCGGAACCCTCCGCCATCGTTGGAAGCCTGATTCTGCTGGGGTTCGCCTTCGCCGCCGTTTTCGCGTCGGTGATCGCGCCCATGGACCCTTACGACCTGACCACGGTGGAGCTGGGCAACTACCT
>JBKHDD010000213.1:0-7788 GCA_046541515.1 Desulfococcaceae bacterium | reverse complement strand
GGAAGCGATTCCCGACGACGAGCCGCTGCGCCGACTGCGGGAATTGGTGGAGTGCGGCAACGGATTCGTGGTCTCCGATACCCCCGAATACATGGAGGGACGGGGACCCCACGTCGGCGCGGAGGTGGTCCGAAGGCTGCATCGGGGGGATTTTTCCATTCAGGACCATGTGGATTTGCACGGTTTGAACGTCCGGGAAGCCGGCGAGGCGGTGGACCGTCTCCTGGCGCGTGCGTTGCGGGAGCGAAAACGGGCCGTTTTGATCGTGCATGGCCGGGGACTGTCTTCCCCCGTGGAGCCGGTGCTCAAAAAAAAGGTCCGGCAATGGCTGACCGGCGGGCCCCGGCGAAAATGGGTGATGGCCTTTGCCAGCGCACGGCGATGCGACGGGGGAGCGGGGGCCACCTACGTGTTGTTGCGGAACCGTCCGGCCACCCGTCGGGAACGAAAACGAAAACCGTCGGGTTCCGAATCCGCCTGATCCCAACGCCGTTCGCTTTGGATTCCCAATGGCCGATCCTGCGGGATTGGCCCGACGCGGATGCCCTACGCTCCGACCATCTGGGCGATAAAGGAACGACACTGCGTCCATCTCGGGCCCGTGCTCCAAACCCGGGGGAAGTTCCCCTTTCCGAAGGCGCCGCTATCCGCCCGCGACACGTTCCAGCAGCCAGAACAGGGCCATGCCCAGCACCACGGCGCCGGCGAGGGAGCGGGTTTTGCGGGCGAACCAGAATGTCGGAACGGCGGCGGCCAGTTCGGGACGGAGCCAATCCAGTTGCCGGGGATCGCCGGACACCACCAGCGCCGGGGCCACCAGGGCGCTGAGAATCGCGGCCGGAATCAGGTCCAGCCATTCCACCAGCCAGTCCGGCAACTTCCGCTCGGAGAGAAACAGCAGCGGCGCCCATCGGGGCAGATAGGTCGCCAGCCCCATGCCCCCCACCAGCAGAAGGAACTCGGCGTCGGGCCAGTTCATCGGGCCGGTCTCCCGCTTCGTTTCAGCCAAAGCCCCGCGCTGGCGGCCAGGACGGCGGACAACATCACATAGAGGTTGCCCGGCAGCGCCAGGCTGAGAAGGATCGACGCCGCGCCGGCGATCAGGGCGGTGACCAGATGAATGCGTTCCCGAAGCTGGTACGCCAGCAGGCAGAGGAACATGGCGATCAGGGCGTAGTCGGTGCCGAAGGCCCCTTCGGGAATGAGATCGCCGCCGAAACCGCCGGCCACCGTGCTGGCGATCCAGACGAAATTGGCGGTCTGGTTGGCGGCGATGGCCGGCTTCAGCCCCCAATTTCCCTCCCGCAGGCGGGAGAGGTTCACCGCGAAGCTTTCGTCGGTCACCCCGTAGGCCAACAGGGACAGCCCCCGGCGGGACGCGGCGGGGAAATGGATCGAAAGGGCCGCGCTCATCAGCAGGTGGCGCAGATTGACCACGAAGGTCGTGGCCACCACCGAAACCAGCCCGGCCCCGGCGCTCCACATGGATACGGCGATGAACTGGGCGCTTCCGGCGAAAACGAGAATGGACATCAACCCGATTTCCAGCGGCGACAGACCGGCCTTCCGGGCCAGAACGCCGAACGCCATGCCGATGGGGATGTAGCCGAGGCAGATGGGCCAGGCCGCGGCCGCGCCTGCGGCGAAGGGGCGGCGTTCGGGTTCCGGATGGGAGTGGGCTTCCATGGGCCTCCTGGGGTTTGGGGTCATCGGCGGCAATGGGATACACCAACCGATGCCCCGGCGCAAGCGGCAATGCCATTCCAAATGTTCAACCGGCGTTAAAAATCTCTTGCCAGGGCGCTTTTCCGTCGAAAACGCTTGACAAAGAGATTCGCGGTCCTTAATGTTCGCCTGCTTTTCACATCGACATCCTCATTTTATCGGCGCATCCCTCAACTGGTGCATCATTCCAATTGTGGGATTTTTTTTGTCGCCGCCACCGGCGCCTCATCGCCAGACGGTTTATCCAATCGCCTGAAAATGCAATCGGCCCGGAAATCCGTTGATTTTCGGAGAGGATACTTTTTTTCCGGCCTCCCGCGCGGGGCCGGGGGACGCTTTCATTTTGCAAAGGGGAAAAGGTTATGAAGGCCGACATTCAGCACGTACGAAATATCGGCATCAGTGCTCACATCGACTCGGGGAAGACCACCCTGACCGAACGCATTCTGTACTACACCAAGCGGATTCATGCCATCCACGACGTCAAGGGCAAGGACGGCGTCGGGGCGACCATGGACTCCATGGAGCTGGAAAAGGAGCGGGGCATCACCATCGCCTCCGCCGCGACGTTTTGCGAATGGGCGGGGCACGAGATCAACATCATCGACACCCCGGGCCACGTGGACTTCACCATCGAGGTGGAGCGCAGCCTTCGGGTGCTGGACGGCGCGATTCTGGTGCTTTGCAGCGTCGGCGGGGTCCAGTCCCAGTCCATCACGGTGGATCAGCAGATGCGCCGGTATCAGGTGCCCTGCATCGCCTTCGTGAACAAATGCGATCGCAGCGGGGCCAATCCGTTCCGGGTGGTAAACCAGCTTCGCGACAAGCTCGGCCATAACGCCGTCCCCATGCAGATGCCCATCGGCCTGGAGGCCGGTTTCGAAGGGGTGATCGATTTGGCCACCATGAAGGCGATCTATTTCGACGGGGAAAGCGGCGACGAGGTCCGTACCGCCGATATTCCCGAAGCTTTTCTGGAAGAGGCTCGGCAACGGCGCGAGGAGTTGCTGGACGCCGCGTCGGTTTTTTCCGACGAGTTGACCGAAGCCATTTTGGAGGAGCGGGACGTTCCCGCCGAAATGCTGCTGGCGGCCGTTCGCCAAGGCGCGCTGGTTCGGGAAATCACCCCGGTCTTCATGGGTTCCGCCTACAAAAACAAAGGGGTTCAGCCCCTGCTGGACGCGGTGACCCAACTGTTGCCCTGTCCCAGCGACGTGACCAACGAGGCGCTGGACATGGAGCGGGAGGAAGAACCCGTCAAGCTGGAAAGCGATCCCCAAAAGCCGATGGTGTCCCTGGCCTTCAAGTTGGAGGACGGCGCCTACGGCCAGCTGACCTATATCCGGGTTTACCAGGGCACGCTCGCCAAGGGCGACACCATTTACAACGTCCGGACGGGCAAGAAGGTCAAGGTGGGTCGAGTGGTTCGGATGCACGCGGACCAGATGGAGGAGATAGACAAGATTCCCTCCGGCTACATCGGCGCTTTGTTCGGCATCGATTGCGCCTCGGGCGACACGTTCGCCGGTCCCGGCACCTCGCTGACCATGACCTCGATGTACGTGCCGCAGCCGGTCATCTCGCTGGCCATCGTGCCCAAGGACAACAAGTCCCAGATCAATATGTCCAAGGCGCTGAACCGGTTCTCCAAGGAAGACCCGACCTTCAAGACCTTCGTGGACGACGAGACCGGGGAGACCATCATTTCCGGCATGGGCGAGCTTCATCTGGAGGTTTACGTGGAGCGGATGCGTCGGGAATACAAGGCCGAGGTCGAAACCGGCGCCCCCCGGGTGGCCTACCGCGAGACCATCACCCAGCGGGCCGATTTCAACTACGTCCACAAAAAGCAGACCGGCGGCGCCGGTCAGTTCGGCCGCGTGGCCGGCTACTTGGAGCCCTGCGAGGAGACCTTCGAATTCGTCAACGAGGTCACCGGCGGCTCCATCCCGACCCAGTATATTCCGGCCTGTCAGAAGGGCTTCGAATCTTGCATGGCCAAGGGGCCCAAGATGGAGTACCCCGTGACCGGGGTTCGGGTGGTGATCAACGACGGCTCCTCCCACGCCGTGGACTCTTCCGAGATGGCGTTTCAGGCGGCGGCCCGGGGCGCGTTTCTGGAGGGCTACAACCGCGCCAAACCGGTAATTCACGAGCCCATCATGAAGGTGGTGGTGGAATCCCCCACCGAATTTCAGGGCTCCGTCATGGGTACGCTCAATCAGCGGCGCGGCATCATCGTCGGCACCCAGGAAGAGGGTCCGATGTGCGTGATCGAGGCCCAGGTGCCCCTTTCCGAGATGTTTGGCTATTCCACGGTGCTGCGTTCCTCCACCCAGGGCAAGGCCCAGTTCACCATGGAATTTTACGCCTACAAGCAGGTGCCCCAGTCGGTGGCCGAGGAACTCGTCAAGCGCGCGGCGGACGAAAAGAAGAATGTGGCGTAGGTCCCCGCGGCCCCGAGCGGCCCAGGTCATCTACATCAAGGAAAGGAATTTCACCATGATGAAAAACGATATCATCCGTCGGAATCCCCTGCGGATGATGGGGTACGACACCGACGACATTCTGGCCCCGGGCCAGTTCGGAGCGCTGATGGCCCGGGCCGGGATCGGAAAGACGGCCTTCCTGGTTCAGATCGCGCTGGACAAAATGCTTCGGGACAAAAACGTGCTCCACATCAGCCTCAGCGAGCCGGTGGACAAGGTGTGTCTTTGGTACGAAGAGGTGTTTCGGAACATCGCGGCCGCCTGCGGGCTGAACAAGCTCGATCCGCTGTGGGAAAACATTTTGCCCAAGCGGTTCGTGATGACCTTCAAGGCGGAAGGGTTCAGCGTTCCCAAGCTGGAGGAGCGCATCACGGACCTGACCGAGCAGGACATTTTCATGCCCCAGAACCTTCTGATCGACGGAATGTCTTTCGAAGACACGCCTCGGACCACCTTTACCGCGCTCAAGGAGCTGGCCGAACGATTTGAGCTTCCGGTCTGGTTTACGGTCCGCACCCATCGACATCAGTCGCCCGCGGACGACGGCATGCCCTTCCAGATGCTTAACGTCGCCGATTTGTTCGACGTGGCCATCGGATTGCAGCCCGAGGCCAACCAGATCGCGGTTCGTCCCGTAAAGGGCGGGCCGGCTTCGGCCTCCCCTCCGGTGGTGCTGGATCCCTCCACCTTGCTGATCAACGACGGCCCCCGAGAAACGGCCGTTTAGCGCGGACGACGAAAACGAGACCTCAAAAAAGCCGGGGAGGGGCGTTGGAAAAAACGCCCCTCCCCGGCTTTTTGCGTTTAGAGGCCATGGGAGGAATCGCCGGTTTCGGATCGGCACGTTGGCATTTTGGTCCGAGGGGTTTCAACCGGAGGGATCGGAAGGCGGGGAGGGGCGTTGAAAAAGGGGAGCGGAGCCTGTGCGGGGCGGCCAACTCTTTTGCCGCCTCGATTTTCAAGAAATCAGGCTTTCAGGCTGAAATGGATGGCCTTGGGGTGTTTCGGGTCGCCCTTCCGGCCCAGGGTGATGATGCCGCTGCCTTCCAAAGGAATCTCCCCCCGCCGGAGATTCACGCCCTGACGGCCTTCCATGAGCACGAACGTGCCGTTGGTGGAATGGTCGATCAGAACGAAATCGCCCTCCCGGTATTCGATGCGGGCATGGGAGCGGGACACCCGGGTGTCGATCACCTCCAGGTCGTTGTGCTCCTGCCTGCCCATGGTGATGGTGGGGCGGGTCTGATTGAGGGAAAGCAACTGCTCGCCGTAGCGGATTTCCAGGCGGGAAGGCGTCGGCCGGGTTGGCGCCGGGGCGGGAGCGGCCCGGGGCGGGGGAACGGAAAGTCGAAGCATGTCCCCGCAAGCCTTGCAGCGCGCGGCTCCGGCCGATGTTTCCAATTTTTGCGGGTCGACCACGTTTCGGGTCCCGCATTCTTCGCAAAATACGATCATGGCGAGGGAAGGGGGGTTCTTTTCCGGGGAGATTGCCGATTACCGATTTCCGGAAATCCGCTGGATGTCCTGACGGAGGGCCCGAAGCTCCTCCTGAACGGTTTTCTGGAGGCTTCGAATGGCTTGGATCATTTCCTGGTGACGGGCGCCCGCGGCGTCGTCGATCGCCCCTCCGTTGCCGGGAAGCCGCATCATCCCGGGGTCGGCATCCAACATCCGGGGTTCGGAAGCATCGGTGGCGGGCGTGGACGATTCCGAAGGGCCCGCCCCTTCGGGGACGCGTCGCCCGACGCCGGGCGTTTTGATTTCTTCCTTGAGTTTTTTATACTGGTTCACTTGGGACACCAGCATTTTTTTCTTTTCGGCTTCGCCCAGTTCTTTGGAGGTCAGGACCATCTCCAGATTTTCGTACACCGAATTGAGCAGACGAATGGATTCCGGATGCGCCTCTGCCCGTTTTTTCCGGATGTACTTGCCGAGCGAACCCAGCAATTGCAGGAAGGCCACCGCGATTTTATCGGATCGGTAGGCCCCTTCCAGCTTTCGGATTTCCTCCCCGAGCTTCTGCATCACCTGGTCGGTGATTTCCCACTCCAAAGAGAGAATGACGGATTTCAGGTCGTTGATGGGGGAAGTTTCCATTTTGGCGGTCTCGCGCGCGGGTTTTCGGTTCGTTTTTTCGGGGACGTCTTCTTCCTCCTCAAAAAAACGGTCGAGTCGCTGTTCGACTTCGGCGCCGGGCGACTCTTCCGCGGCCTCCGCCGACGAAGCCGGAGGGGAGGCGGACGAATCCGGTTCGTCGTCGGAGCCGAAAAGATCGTTCAGGCGGCTGTCTACCTGTTCGGTAATTCCAGTGGTGTCGTTGGCGCCCAAAGTCCTGTTGTTCCTCCGCGTACCCCTGGCCCGGCAGGCCGGGAAAGGTTATTGTTTCCAGACCTCTTTGATTTTTTCCACGGCCTCGGCCACCTTGAGCCGCAACAACCCAAGGGAAACTTTTTTGCCGAAAATGGAAATCAGCAGGAAGTCGTTTTGGACCTTGCTGAAATGAATGCTTTCTTTCTCCCCTTTGTGAAAGAGGAGGGAAAACTCGTCCTCTCCCACGATTTTGGCCATGGTGTCCACGGCCGCGAAATTGGCCGAGGCGAGGGCCGCCAGGGAGTATACGTCGTGCTCGCAGTTGCCGTTGTCCCCCTTGGCGATGATGTTTCCGGCCATGTCGATGAGCAACACGCTGTGGACGCCGCTTTCCACCAGGTCATCCTGCAGAATGTGTTCGATCTGGTCAAGTTGTTCCTGGCCCAGCGTGTACTCCGAGAAGGTAATGCCGTCGTCGTATTCGGGTGCCAATTTGCCTTTCCTCCCTATTTGAGTACCTTCTGCAAGGAAGCCATGGTTAAGGAGACAATTTTTTTCAGCGTTGGGATCACGTTTTCTCCGGAAACCGCGCTGGCGCCGAAAGAGGGAACCTTGAGCTGGCTGTTGAGGTCCTTTTCCATTCGCTCCATCGACATGAGCTGAACGCCCTCCTTTTCAAGGTCTCGCTTGTTGTACTGAAGCACCAGCGGCACCTTGAAAATGCTTTTTTTGTAGATGGCCAGGTTTTCCTGCAGATTTTTGAGAGCCATGAGATTTTTTTCCCGCTGGTTCACTTGAGAATCGGCCACGAACACCATGCCGTCCACGCCCTTGAGAACCAGTCGGCGGGTGGCGTTGTATTTCACCTGACCGGGAACCGTGTACAGCTGAATCCGGACGTCGTAGCCCATGATCTTGCCGATGTCAAAAGGCAGAAAATCGAAAAAGAGGGTTCGATCTCCATGGGTCTTGATGCTGACCATGTCGGACTTGATTCGTTCCCGAAACTTTCCGTAAATATATTCCAGGTTGGTGGTTTTCCCGCCCCTTCCGGGACCATAGTATACCACTTTTGCCTGGACCTCTTTGTTTTTCAGATTGACGAACGCCAACGTAAAACCCTCCCCGCCGTGGAATGTGCCGCAGTCCAAGGGGAATTCTCCGCCGCCATGGGCGGAGGCCGATGCGCAAACCGCTCCAGATCCGATGGTCCTGCCGAAATGTGTCCGCCTTTTCCGTCGAGGGGCCTTGAATGTCGGCGCCC
>JBKHDD010000212.1:0-7820 GCA_046541515.1 Desulfococcaceae bacterium | reverse complement strand
GGACCATGGAAATGGCATATTACCCCGGCTGCTCCCTCCAACAGTCCTCCGGCCTGTACGACGTGCAAAGCCGGAAGGTTTTTTCGGAACTGGGAGCGCCCCTGCGGGAAATCGAGGACTGGAACTGCTGCGGCGCCACCTCCGCCGGCAAGGTGAACGATTTCCTCTCGGTGGCCATGGCGGCCCGGAACATCGGGATCGCCGAGGCGGCCGGCTACGAGGAGATGGTGATCCCCTGCTCGGCCTGCTATTCGCGAACGATGGTGGCCAAGCAGCGCATGGCCGACAACCCCGGCATGGCGGCGGAAATCAACGCCGAGCTGTCCACGCCGGTTCAGGGAACCTTGAAGGTCCGCTCCGTGCTGGAGGGATTGCTGGCCCAGGTGGCGGCGGGCAACTTCAAGGAGCGGGTGAAGAACCGGCTCGGCGGGCTCCAACCGGTTTGCTACTACGGCTGCATGTTGACCCGCTTTCCCTTCGACGTGCCCGTGCCCGACGACGTGGAAAACCCCCAGGGCATGGAAAAGGTGCTGGAGGCCATGGGCGTACGCGCCGTGGATTGGAACTACAAAACCTATTGCTGCGGGGCCTCCGCCGCGGTCAACGATCCCGAAACGGCCATGAATCTCATGGGCCGGATCATGGCCGACGCCGTGGCCCGGGGCGCCAACTGCTTCGTGGCGACCTGTCCCATGTGCCAGATGAATCTGGACGCCCATCAGGAAACCTTTTGCCAAAAAGCGGGCATCGAGGAGCGGCTGCCGGTCTTTTTTCTCACCGAACTGGTGGGGATCGGTCTCGGCCTGTCGCCGGAGGAACTTCAGGTGGACCGGCATTTCGTGGACGGGATCGCCCTGCTAAAGGAGCTGGAACACGATGAATGACATCGCGAACACGACCAAGCGCGGGTCCGTGGTCATCGTGGGCGGCGGCATCGGCGGCATGCAGGCGGCCCTCGACATGGCGGACAGCGGATTTCTGGTCCACATCGTCCATCGGGATTCCTCCATCGGGGGAACCATGGCCATGCTGGACAAAACCTTTCCCACCGGCGACTGCTCCATGTGCATGATCTCGCCCAAGATGGTGGAGGTGGGCCGCCACCCCAACATCGTGCTGCACACCCTGGCGGAAGTGACCGGGGTGAGCGGCGGGCCGGGCGACTTCAGCGTCGCTGTTCACCAAAAACCCCGTTACGTGGACGCCGAACGCTGCACCGGCTGCGGCGCCTGCGAAAAGAAATGCCCGAAGCTGGTGGAAAGCCAGTTCGAGCAGGGGCTCGCCAAGCGCAAGGCCATCTACGCGGTCCTGCCCCAGGCCGTGCCCAACACCCGGGTCATCGACCCGGACCACTGCATCTACCTTCAGCGGGGGCGTTGCAAGGCCTGCGTCAAATTCTGCCCCACCGACGCCATCAATTTCGACGACAAAGAACGGGATTACGAGCTCAAGGTCGGCGCCATCATCCTGAGTCCGGGCCTGGACCGATACAATCCCAAGGTCCGGGCGGAGCTGGGCTTCGGCCGATGGCCCAACGTGGTCACCTCCATCCAGTTCGAGCGGATTCTCTCCGCCTCCGGCCCGTTCATGGGCGAGATCAAACGGCCCTCGGACGAGCGCCATCCCCGGAAGGTGGCCTGGATCCAGTGCGTGGGCTCCCGGGACCCCCGGAACGCCAATCCGTGGTGCTCCTCGGTTTGCTGCATGTACGCCACCAAGCAGGCGGTGATCGCCAAGGAACACGATGCAACCGTCGAGCCGACCATTTTCTACATGGACATGCGGGCCTTCGGGAAGGATTTCGACAAATACGTGGACCGGGCCAAGGATCAGTACGGCGTGGTCTACCGCCGGGCCATGATCTCCGAAATCCGGGAGGAGGCCGGCACCCACGACCTGCTGCTCCGCTACGCCCAGAGCGACGGGACCCTGGTGGACGAAAAATACGACATGGTGGTCCTTTCCGTCGGCTTTCAGCCCCACGCCGACGCGGCGGAACTGGCCCGCACGGTGGGGATCGAGCCCAACCAATACGGCTTCGCGGCCACCAGCGGCTTCGCCCCGGTGGAAACCACCCGCGAGGGCGTCTACGTCACCGGCACCTTCCAAGGTCCGAAAGACATCCCCGAAACCGTGGCCCAGGGTAGCGCCGTGGCGGGCCGGAGCATGTCTCTGCTGGGCGAGGCCCGGGGGACCGAAATCTCCCCGCCGACGCTTCCGCCGGAAACCGACGTGGCCGGGCAGGATGCCCGGGTGGGCGTCTTCGTCTGCCACTGCGGGCTCAACATCGCCGGGACCGTGGACGTGGACGCGGTGGCCGAGTCCATGCGCAAGGAGGACTGCGTCGTCTACTCCGACGACCTGATGTACGCCTGCGCACCGGACGGCCAGGAGAAGATCAAGGAGCTGGTGCGGGAACACGGCCTCAATCGCGTCGTGGTGGCCTCCTGCACGCCCCGGACCCACGCGCCGCTGTTTCAGGACACCATCCGGGACGCCGGCCTCAACAAGTATCTTTTCGAGCTGGCCGACATCCGGGAGCAGTGCTCCTGGTGCCACATGAACCAGAACGAAGTGGCCACCGCCAAGGCGACGGACATCGTCCGGATGAACGTGGCCAAGGCCCGGCTGCTGGAGCCCATCGAAACCGATTCGGTGGACGTGACCCCGGCCGCCATGGTCATCGGCGGCGGGGTGGCCGGCATGACCACGGCGCTGTCCCTGGGTCAGATGGGCTACGACGTCCACCTGGTGGAGCGGGAAGGCGAGCTGGGCGGCCTGGCCCGGAACGTCTTCCGCACCCTGGACGGGGGCGACGTGCAGGCGTTCGTCCAGGAGAAGATCGCCGAAGTCCAGGCCCACCCCCGGATCACGGTTCACGCCGGCGCCGAGGTGGAGAAGAGCGAAGGCTTCGTTGGCAATTTCAAGACGACGCTGACCAACGGCGACGCCATCACCCACGGCGCCGTCGTGGTGGCCACCGGCGGGGTGGAATACGAGCCCACCGAGTATCACTACGGCGAAAGCGACCGGATCGTCACCCAGCGGGCGTTGGAGAAAATCCTCGCCGAGGGCGGCCTGCCCAAGGGCGGCCACACCGTGATGATCCAGTGCGTCGGCTCCCGGGAAGAGCCCAACAACTACTGCTCCCGGGTCTGCTGCCAGGACGCCATCAAGAACGCGGTCGCCATCAAGGAGGCCGATCCCGCGGCCGGCGTGACGATCCTCTACCGGGACATTCGCACCTACGGCCTGCGGGAGGATTTCTACCGCAAGGCCCGGGAGCTGGGCGTGGCCTTCGTCCGATTCGAGGTGGATAACAAGCCGGAGGTTTCCGTTTCCGGCGATCAGATCACCGTGCGGACCTTCGACGAACTGTTGGGCCGTGACATCGTGATGCGGCCGGACCGGCTGGTGCTGTCCACCGGTTTGCGGCCCCACCCGACCACGGAGAAGACCGGCAAGAACTACAAGCTGACCACCAACGCGGACGGCTATCTGCTGGAGGCCCACGTCAAGCTGCGCCCGGTGGATTTCCCCACCGAGGGCATCTACGTGGCCGGGCTGGCCCACGCGCCCAAGAACCTGGACGAAACCATCAGCCAGGCCATGGCGGCGGCGGGACGGGCCGGGGTGCTGCTGTCCCACGACCGGCTCTCGGTGTCCGGCATCATTTCCAAGCACGACCGGGACATCTGCATGTCCTGCCTGGCCTGTTTCCGGGTCTGCCCCTTCGACTCGCCCTTCATCGACGAGGACGGAAAGGTGAGCCACAACGAGGTGAAATGCACCGGCTGCGGCATCTGCGCCGGGATTTGCCCCGCCAAGGCGTTCCAGGTGAACAGCTTCCGGGACGACCAGATCAACGCCATGATCGACGCCGCCACGGTAGACATCTGAAAACGGTGGACGTCTGAAAAAAAAGGAGGATTCATGACCGCCCAAGCGCAACCCGTCGCCCAGGCCCCCGAGGCCGCGCCCGCGGCGCCTCTCCGGGAGGCCCCGGCCGGATGGGAGCCGAAGATTCTGGCTTTCGCCTGCCACTACTGCGCCTTCGCCGCGGCCGATCTCGCGGGCGTCATGCGGCTGACCTATTCGCCCAACGTCCGGATCATCCGCCTGCCCTGCACGGGAAAGCTGGACCACGGCTACGTGCTCCACGCCTTCGAGCGGGGGGTGGACGGCCTCTTCGTGGCCGGCTGACTGGAGGGCCAATGCCATTTCCTGGACGGAAATACAAACGCGGCCAAGAGAATCGCCCATCTGAAGACCCTGTTGCCCCAGGTCAACATCGAACCCGAGCGGCTGGAGATGTTCAACCTCTCCGCGGCCATGGGTCCCCGATGGGCGGAAATCTGCATGGAATTCACCGAGCGGGTGCGGGACATGGGCCCCTCCCCGGTGGCGACGGCCCTGCGCAAGGCCCGGGATCGGAAAGCCAACCCCGTCTGAAGACAACGCGCGGGACCCTCGTTTCCAAGCCAAAAAGGAGATACGCGACATGATCGTCGGCGAGCAGAAACCTCTGGACGAAATGTGGGAAATGATCCGGGGCCACCAAAAGGTCCTGGTCTTCGGTTGCAATACCTGCGTGGCGGTCTGCCACCAGGGGGGGAACAAGGAAGCCGAAATCCTCGCCTCGCTGTTGCGGATGCGCGCCACCCAGGAAGGGGTGGACATGGAAATCACCAACGGGGGCATCGAGCGACAGTGCGAGACGGAGTTTTTCGATTCGGCGGAAAAGCAGATCGCGGACACCGAGGCCGTTCTTTCCACCGCCTGCGGCATCGGGGTGCAGTTTATGGCGGAGCGGTACGCCAAGCCGATCTATCCCGGCCTGAACACCACCTTTTTGGGCGCGGTGGAGGAGCTGGGGGTTTACACCGAGCGTTGCCAGGCCTGCGGCAACTGCGTATTGGCGGAGACCGGCGGCATCTGCCCCATCGCCCGCTGCGCCAAGCGGGTGATGAACGGCCCCTGCGGCGGCTCCACCGGCGGAAAATGCGAGATCAACAAGGAGGTGGACTGCGCCTGGCAGCTCATCGTGGATCGGCTCAAAATGCTGGGTCGGATGGCGGACTACGAAAAGCTGGCGCCGATCAAGGACTGGTCCAGCGACCGGGCGGGCGGCCCCCGCAAACTCGTACGGGAGGATCTGAAGTCATGACCGCGAAAACGCCGAGCAATCTCGAACGAATCATGGCGGCCGGCCACTTTGGCGTCACCTCCGAGTGCGGACCGCCCCGAGGCAGCGATCCCGAAGGCGTCGCCAAAAAGGCCGAGCTGATCCGGAACCACGTGGACGCCATCAACATCACCGACAACCAGACCTCCGTCTGCCGAATGTGTTCCCTGGCGGCCTGCATCCGGCTGAAAACCCTGGGCGTGGAGCCGGTGCTCCAGATGGTGACCCGGGACCGGAACCGCATCGCCCTTCAAAGCGACCTGTTGGGCGCGGCATCCTGGGACGTTTTCAACGTGCTTTGCCTCTCGGGCGATCACCAGAGCTTCGGCGACCACGCCAGCGGCCAGAACGTCCACGATTTGGATTCCATGCAGCTGCTCCAGACCGTGCGGCTCATGCGGGACGAGGGCAAATTTCTCGGCGGGGACGAGATCAAGCGGCCGCCCCAAATGTTCGTGGGCGCGGCGGCCAATCCCTTCGCCGATCCCTTTGAAATCCGGGTGCCCCGCCTGGCCAAGAAAATCGCGGCGGGCGCCGAGTTCATCCAGACCCAGTGCATCTACAATCTCCCCAAGTTTAAGGAATGGATGAAGGGCGTTGTGGACCGGGGACTGCACGAAAAGGCCTACATCATGGCCGGGCTGACGCCCATGAAATCGGCCGGCATGGCCCGCTACATGAAAAATCGGGTGCCGGGCATGGACGTGCCCGACGACGTGGTCAAGCGCCTCGCCGACACGCCCAAGGAAAAGCAAGCCGAGGAAGGCATCAACATCTGCGTCGAGGCCATTCAGGAGCTGAAGGAAGTGGAAGGGGTCCGCGGCTTCCACGTAATGGCCATCGAATGGGAAGAGCGGGTCCCGGAGATCGTGGAACGGGCCGGGCTGTATCCCAGGCCGCCCGTGGAGGAGGCAGCATGAAGACCTTTGACAGCCTGATCGAGGAAGTGCAGAAGCCGGGGCTCTGCCACCATTGCGGGGGCTGCGTCACCTTTTGCACCGCCATCAACTACGGGGCGCTCAAAATGGGGGCCGGCGACGTGCCCCAGTACGCCGACCGCGACAAGTGCATCGAGTGCGGCCTCTGCTACAGCATCTGCCCCGAAATCGACGAGCTGCGCGACGAAACCAACAAGATCGCCGGCTGGGTTCCGCCCATGGGCAAGGTGCTCGAAACCACGGTGGCCCAGGCCCGGGACGCGGAAATCCGCCGCCGGGCCACCGACGGCGGCGTGGTCACGGCCATGTTGCTCCACCTGTTCGACCGGGGCCACATCGACGGGGCCATCGTCACCCGCCAGTCCGGCCCGTTTCACCGCGAGCCCTGGCTGGCGGTGAGCCGGCAGGAAATCCTGGACGCCGCCGGCTTCTACTTCGACAGCTCCCACGGGATCGACCGGTTCAGCCGGAATTACTCCACCTATTCGCCCTCGGCGCAGGAATTTCGGCCCATCTTGCAAAAAGGGCTCCGGCGCGTCGCCATGGTGGGCACCCCCTGCCAGATCAAGGCGGTGCGGAAGATGGAGGCGCTGGGGGTGGTGCCCTCGGACGCCATCCGCTATCGCTTGGGCCTGTTCTGCTCGGGAAATTTCATGTTCGGGGAGGAGGAGCGCAAGAAGCTGGAGCAGATGGGCGGATTCCAGTGGGAAGACGTGGAGCGGATCAACGTCAAGGACGGGCTCATTGTCCACCTGAAATCCGGGAAGAAGCAGAAAATTTCCCTCCAACAGCTCGACTTCATGAAGCGGGCCGCCTGCCATTTCTGCCCGGACTACGCCGCGGAATACGCCGACCTCTCCTTCGGCGGCATCGGCGCCAAGGAGGGCTGGACCACCGTCATCACCCGCACGCCCATCGGCCGGGCCATCTTCGCCGACGCCCGGGACAACGTCCTGCGCATCTTCGACACGGGCGGCAAGCCCGGCTACGCCAAGGAGGTCCTGGAATGGGTCAAGACCTCCTCCCTCCGCAAAAAACGCCACGCCGACAAGATGCACGACGAGCTGGTGAAGGGCGGGCGAAGCGGGGCGCGGGGGTTGGGGTTTATTCCGGGGTAGGTGAAAAATGTAGGATGGAGAGTTTAAGGGACTCGGAATTTGTCAATGTACCGTTTTCATCCCAATGCCGTTTTTTGACGAAATCGGGTAGGGGCGAATTGCATTCGCCCTTGCGCAATCTTGCACGGTTGAGCAATGGAAATCCAAAACGGTATTTCAGCTGTTGCTGAGTCCCTAAGCGCAGGGCGAATCGCTAAATTGTTCAACATGAAAAGCCGTCGATTCCGACGGCTTTTCATGTTGGCAAACGCCGATTGCGCCATGTGCCGCAAAGGTCCTTTTGTAGCCTTGGTTCTCAAAATTCTTCAAAAAACGAGATAATGATCGGTAAGATACGCCTGTAAATTTTGGCGTTTGCCATCCCATTGCAGTCCAAATCGTTGCTTGCGAGGAGTTCGAGTTGCGCTTGGTTCCTCTGCACTTCCATCGATCCCCGTCCGCAAAAGCCATCCCGGATCGATCAAAGACGCCGGATGGCGGGGAAATCAAAGCCCGATCCGCCCGGCGCCGCCTCGATGCTGGTGGCGGAATTTCGCACAATGCTTTATACCTTGAGTGGATCGAACCTGCATAACGTAA
>JBKHDD010000211.1:0-7908 GCA_046541515.1 Desulfococcaceae bacterium | reverse complement strand
GAGAACGGCAGGGCCTTCGGGGTCGTTTTTTGGGGGGATGGGGGTGTTGAGCATTCCGTGAGTCCCGACGGCGCGATCAGATGGAATAATTTCTGAATTCATTCAAGGATTTGGCGATCTCCGGGAATGTTTTGAGGATTTGACGGTCAAGAGTTACAAGGGGAATCGAAAGATGCATCGCCAAAAAGAGGAACTCACTGTCATATCCGGTCCATCCGCTCTTGGTGGCGAGTTCCAGAACCTCCCGCTGTTGGACTTTGAATTCCCCACCCTCCATCGTTTCTTCGGCAATGGAAAGGGCTTCTTTGGCTTCGTTCAAGTCGAACCACCGGTTTCGAACGCCGGTCGCGAGGATGTTGGTAAATTTTCGCTTCGCCAGAGCGGCGGCGCAACCCAATAGCGATCATAATCCAGAAGTTTCTCTGCGCTTTCGGTATTCTGGCTGGTGGGCAGGACCAATGCGGCGATTACATTGGTGTCCACCGCTATCATGGTCGTCCATCCCGTTTCGCTCGGTCTATTTCTTCCATGGAAATAATTCGGTCTTTCATTCCAGCGTGCAGCTTTCGAATTCTTTCTTTAATTTTTTCAGAGGGCTTCCGTTCCGGCAACAAACTATTTTGTATCCGGCTGATGATTTCTTCCTGAACGCTCCGCCGGTTGGACTCGGCCGCCGCCTTTATCCTTTCAAAAACCTCATCCGGGATGTTCGAGAGGGAAATTGTCGTCATTATTCCTCCTTTGGTTCAAAATGGGGAAACACGAGCATAACGTCAAGCCCGGCGAAATGAAAGCCTGAGGAAAAGGGCGAGGTCTCCGCTTCGTCCTCTTCCGAAATACGGTTGGCCCATTTTACGTCGTTTTCGTTCCTTCCACCACCGCCACCTCCCCGTTCACCACCGCCTCCGCCCGATGACACGCCACCAAATGTTCCTCCCCAACCGTCCCGGGGACCGGCCGCAACGGCGGCTCTTCTTCCGCGCAATGATCCACCGCGATGGGACATCGCGTCCGGAAGCGGCAGCCGGAGGGCGGGTGGACCGGGGAGGGCACGTCTCCGGACAGCGCTTCCAGCTTGCCCCGGCGCGTCGGGTCCGGCACGGGAATCGCCGCCAGCAACGCCTGGGTGTAGGGGTGGACCGGACCGTCGTAGATGTGGTTCGCCTCCGTAATTTCCACGATTTTGCCCAGGTACATCACCGCCACTTCGTCGGAGATGTGCTTCACCACCGCCAGATCGTGGGAGATGAACAGGTAGGTCAGCCCCATTTCCGCCTGCAATTCCAGCAGCAGATTGAGAATCTGGGACTGAATGGAAACGTCCAGGGCCGAGACCGGCTCGTCGCAGACGATTAGCCGGGGATTCAGCGCGATGGCCCGGGCGATGCCCACCCGTTGCCGCTGTCCCCCGGAAAATTCATGGGGAAACCGGTCGGCCACGGCCCGTTGCAATCCCGCCCGTTCCAACAGCGCCAGCACCCGTTCCCGCCGGTCGCCCGGCGTTCCGATCCCGTGGATCTCGAACGGCTCCGCCAGAATTTCCCCCACCGTCATCCGGCTGTTCAGCGACTCGAACGGGTCCTGGAAGATCATCTGCACGTTTCGCCGCACCGCCCGCAGCGCCGCGCCCGAAAGTCCGGTCAGGGATTGCCCCTCGAAGCGGATTTCCCCGTCCGTCGGGTCGTACAGCCGAACAATGCACCGCCCCGCCGTGGTCTTTCCGCAGCCGGATTCGCCCACCAGTCCCAGAGTCCGCCCCTTGGGAATCCGCAGGGAAACACCGTCCACCGCGTGAACCGTCCCCACCTGGCGCAGAAAAATGCCGCCCCGCACCGGGAAGTGCATTTTCAGGTTTTCCACCGCCAGGACGACCTCGTCCCGTCCGCCGTCCGCGACCGGGAACCGTTTCCCTTCCGCCGCCGCCACGGAAAATTCCGGCAGGGCGTTGCTGAAATGGCAGGCGGCGAAATGTTCCGGACCCGCGTCGTTCAAGGGCGGATCGGTCTCGCAGATGCGTTGGGCGTGGGGACATCGATTCCGGAACCGGCAGCCTTCCGGGAACTCGTTCAACGCCGGAACCGAGCCGGGGATGGTGTCCAGCCGGATTTTCCGGGGCGTTTCCAGCCGGGGAATGGACCGGAGCAGGCCCCGCGTGTACGGATGGCGGGGATTGGCGAACAGGGCTTCCGCAGGCGCGATCTCCGCGATTCGGCCGGCGTACATCACCACGATCCGGTCGCATAGCTGGGCCACCACGCCCAAGTCGTGGGTGATGAAGATCACCGACATTCCGGTTTCCGCCTGAAGCTCGCGGACGAGCGCCAGAATTTGCCCCTGGATGGTCACGTCCAGGGCGGTGGTGGGCTCGTCGGCGATGAGGATTTCCGGCTTGCAGGCCAGCGCCATGGCGATCATCACCCGCTGTCGCATGCCGCCGGAAATCTGGTGGGGATACTCCCGCAACCGTTGCTCCGGCTCCGGAATGCCGACCCGGTGGAGCAGGGAAAGGGATTCCGAGCGGATTTCCGTTTCGCCCATTTTCGGGAAATGAAGCCGGAACACCTCGCCGATCTGCCGGCCGATCCGATGGACCGGGTTGAGGGCCGTCATGGGTTCCTGGAAAATCATGGCGATCCGGCGGCCCCGGATGCGGGACATGGCCTCTGCGGGCAGCGCGGGCAGATTTTCCCCGCCGAACCGGACCTCTCCTCCGAGAATTTGGCCGGCCGGCTTGGGCAGCAGCCGCATGATCGACAGGGCCGTCACGCTTTTGCCGCAACCCGATTCCCCCACCAGCCCCAAGGTCGCGCCCCGGGGCAGATCGAAAGAGACGCCGTCCACGGCTCGGAGAAGCCCTTCCTCCCCGGCGAAGCCCACGGCCAGGTCCCGAACTTGCAGGATCGCCGGTTCGCTCACTTCAGGATGTCCATCTGGTAGGTCGTGTCGGTGCGGGTGGTCGGATCAAACGTCTTCCCCTCCTTCATGGCCTTCTTGGTTTCCTTCTCCCGTTCGGCGTCGTACCAGAACAGACCGCCCGTGGCGCTGTCGAACGGCTCAAAAAGGCTTCCGGAATTCTTGGTGCCCGGCGGATCGGGCAGCCGCCACCACCGCCAGTGGGCCTCCCGGACGTAGGGAACCATGAAGGTCGGGACGAAGGGACCGATTTCGTGGATTTTTTCCTGAATCCGAAGGGAGAGGTCGATCCGCTCCTCGCTGTCCAGGGAATTCCGATAGGCGTCGATCATCTCGTCCAGCAGCGGGTCGGCGGTGTTGGTGATGTTGTTGGTCTGGGGCTTGAACGCGTTGACGGAATGGTAGTGCTCCCAAAAGCGGGGCCGCAGCGAGGTGGACCAGCCCATCCAGGCCACCTCGTGCTTCTTCTCCATCACCTTTTTGTAGCTGGCCGAGGGGTCCATCCGCTGGAGTCGCAACTCCACGCCGGCCTTTTTGGCCTCCTCCTTGAGCACCACCAGCCGGGGGGTGTGTTCGTCCACGCTGTAGATCGCCTCCACGGAAAACCGGTTGCCGTCTTTTTGCCAGATGCCGTCGCTCCCCCGGGCCCAACCGGCGTCCGTCATGTATTCCTCCACCTTTCCCAGATCGTACCGTCGGGCCCGGATGGATTCGTTGGCGTATTCGCCGTAACCGACGTAGCCGTTTTCCAGCCGATAATAATCGCCGCGCAACACCTGGTCGATCACCTTTTCCACGTTCATGGCGTGGGCGAAGGCGTGGCGGACCCGGGCGTCCTGGAAGACCGGGACGGCCTGGTTGAGCCACAGCCCCTGGGCCGACTGTTGGGTGTCGTTGAAAAACCAGAGGCGGTGGACGTAGCCCTTTTCCACCTCGGGAATGTTGGATTTGACGTGCCAGTACTGGGGCATGGTCAGGCCGAAGCTGTCGATTCGCCCTTTTTTGAAGTGCTCCCACATGATGTTGAAGTCTCGCACCACGGTGAAGCGGACCCGGTCCACGTTGAACCGGTTTTCGAAGTAGCGCAGATCGGCGCCCCACCAGTCCTTTTTTCGCTCGAAGGTGACGTAGCGGCCTTTTTTGAAATCGGCGATCTGGTAGGGGCCGGTGTTGGGCGCGATGGACCAGTTGTACTTCTGGACGAAATCCGGCCCCAGTTCGCCGTAGAAATGGCGCGGAGTGGGGCCGATGGGAATCTTCAGATGCAGGTCGGGATCGGCCTTGGTGGCGACGATGGCCAGCGTATGGTCGTCGTAGACCACCACCCGGTCGATCTCCTTGGTGTAATAGTCGTTGTACCAGGGCGCGATGATGTGTTCCGACCGCATGAACTCCAGCGTGTAGGCGAAATCGTCCGCCGTGACCGGCTCGCCGTCGGACCAGCGGGCCGCCGGATTGAGCCTGAAGTACATGGTCTTCTTGTCGTCTCCGAAGGCCCAGTGGGTGGCCAGCTCGGGAACGATGTTCTCGGTGTTGGGATGAATGCCGATGAGGTCGAGCTGGTTGCCCAGAATGGCGGATCGGAAGCTGGAGTTGGAGTCCGGCCCCACGGTCCGGAAGGTGAGGGGAAAGCTCAAAATGGCGGTGTTGTAGTCGCCGCCCTTTTGGGCCTCGGGATCGGCGTAAATAGGGTCGGCGTCGTTGGTGAGCCACTGGATGTCGTCGGGGAGTTTGGGGGCCGCGACGGCGGGAATGACGAAAAACGAGATCAGCAACGGGAC
Source organism: Desulfococcaceae bacterium (assembly GCA_046541515.1). Lineage (GTDB taxonomy): Bacteria > Desulfobacterota > Desulfobacteria > Desulfobacterales > Desulfococcaceae > CAYFVR01. The sequence goes on along the minus strand of JBKHDD010000211.1, from coordinate 3,214 downwards.
AACGATGAACGGGATGGAAAAAAAATAACGTTTCATGGCGCTCCATAAAAGGCTTGGGAGATTTTCGGAGAAAGGGTCCGCCCGGCGGAAAACGGCGCTTTCCGTCGGGGAATCGGAATCGAACCGTCGATGGCCGGCGGGCTTGCGCCGTTGGATCGCCTACTCGTACACCGTATGCATTTTCGGGTCGAAGGCCTCCCGCACCGCCTCGCCGATGAAGGTGACCACCAGCAACGTCGCGATCATGGCGGCCACCACCGATCCGGCGATCCACCACGAATCGAGATTGGCCCATCCCTGCTGAAGCAGTTCGCCCCAGGAGGGCGTCGGCGGCGGCAGGCCGAACCCAAGATAATCCAGGGAAGTGAGGGCCACAATCCCCGAAGAGACCGCGAAGGGCGCGTAGGTGACGATGATGGCCACCGTGTTGGGGATGATGTGTCGAAAGATGATCCGAGGATGGGTCGCTCCCAGGGCGCGGGCGGCGAGCACGTATTCCCGGGCCTTTTCCTTGTAGGTCACCGTCCGCATGGTCCAGGTGATGCCGATCCAGCCGAAAAAGGCCATGATGACGATCAGCATCAAAAAATTGGGCGCCACGATGGAGCTGATGATGATGATGACGTAGAGGATTGGCACGTTGGACCAGATTTCGATGATTCGCTGGAAAAACAGGTCAAATTTGCCGCCGAAGTAGCCCATGGCGCAGCCGATGGCGACCCCGATGCCGTAGTTGAACGCCAGCAGCGTCAGGGAGAAAAAGATGGCGATCCGAAAACCGTAGACCAGCCGGGCCGCGATGTCCCGCCCCACCGTGTCGGTGCCCAGAAAATGGCGGGTTTCCAGGGACGGCGGAAAAGGGGGAAAGGCGTCGCTGCGCAGATCGTTCTCGTAGGCGTTGTACGGCACCGGCGGAAGCAGCACCCAGTTTCCGTCGTCCGATTCGGCGAAACGCTCTTTCAGCTCCCGGTAGTTGGTTTCGTAGTCGTAGTCGAGCCCGAAGGTGGTCCCCGGAAGCATTTGCCCGTAGGTGGGGAAGTAAAACGAGCCCTCGTAGCGAACGATCAGCGCCCGGTTGTTGATGAGCAGCTCCGCGCCCAAGGAGGCCATGATCGCCAGGCAGAAAACGAGGAAGGAATAATAGCCCCGGCGGATGGAGCGGAACCGGCGGATTTTCTTCAGGGTCAGCGGATTGAGCTTCATGGCGGAGAGCGGATTTCCCGTCATTTGAACTGCACCCGGGGATCGACGATCGCCACGCAGATGTCGGAGAGGATGTTGCCGATCATCAGCAGCAGGGAGGAGACCACCAGAATGCCCATCACCACCGGATAGTCCCGTTGCAAGACCGATTCATAGCCCAGCAGTCCCATGCCGTCGATGTTGAACACTTTTTCGATGAGAAAGGAGCCGGTTAGAATGATGGAGATGTTGTGGCCGAAATGGGTGGCGATGGGGATCAGGCTGTTGCGCAGGGCGTGGCGGAACACCGCTCGCCGGAACGGCAGGCCCTTGGCGATGGCCGTGCGGACGTAGTCGGCGGCCAGATTGTCCATCAACGTGTTTTTCATCAGGAAGGTCATTACCGTGAAGGAGCCGACCAGATAGGCGATCAGCGGCAAAACCGTGTGGTGAAGCACGTCCAGGATTTTTTCCCACCAGGAAAGGTCGTAGAAAAAATCGCCGTGGAATCCGCCCAACGGAAAAAATTCCCAGTGGGATGCGAACAGCATGAGCATGAGGACGCCCAGCACCCAGCCGGGAATGGCGTAGCCGATAAACACCAGAATGGAGCTGACGTTGTCGAAGGCGGTTTTATGGCGCACCGCCTTTGCGATGCCCAGCGGAATGCAGACCCCGTAGGTGACGACCATGGCGAGAAAGCCGAAGTAGAGGGAGATGGGCATTCGGCTGACGATCATCTCCCACGCGGGATCGTAATAGCGCGTGGAGGTGCCGAGGTCCCCCGTGAGCACCTTGCCCAGCCAGAGTCCGTAGCTGACCAGCACCGGCTTGTCGAAGCCGTAGTATTCCTCGAGTTGCCGAATCTGGCTTTCCGAAAGGGGCTGGGCGCGGCTGTCCGGTCCAAAGCCGCCCCCGGCCTCTGTTTGCATCTGCTGGGCCTGCTGGATGATCCGTTCGATGGGGCCGCCCGGCACGAATCGAGTGATCGTGAACACCAGAATGGTGATGCCGATAAAGGTTGGAATGATCAGCAGAAAGCGTCGGATGAAATAGGCGGTCATGGCCGATCCCGTGGCGCGGAGGAATGAAGCGGCGTAAAGAAATTGCCACTATAACAACATCGGCGAAGGTTCTCAAGTCCAAGACGAAAACGCGGGTTTTTTCGGCGTCCGGCTCGAAGCGGATCGGATTCCGGTTGCCTTATCCGTTGATCTGGAGCTTCGAAACCACCTTTTCCACCGACTGTACATTGTTGACCACTTCCAGGACATGCTTTTCCTGTTCTTTGGACGTGACGGTGCCAGTCAGGGTGACGGTCCCGTTGGCGGCGCCGACGTTCACGTCGGCCCCCTCCATGCCTTTCCCCGACATCAGGGCGGCTGTCACCTTGCTGGCCAGGAAGGTGTTTCCGACCGCCGCCGCCGCCTTGTCCACCATGGAGGTCTCCTTTTCTTCCGCGCCGCGAACGGCGATCCGGTTTCGAACCGACTCGACGCCGTCGGTGTTCCGCGTCAACTGGACCGCCAAGTCCCGCTCGGCCTTCGAACCGACCGAACCTTCCAGGGTGACCACGCCGTTCTCCGCGGACACCGCGATATCGGTTCCGGAGACATGTTCGTTCCAAAGCAGGTTGGATTTTACCTTGGCGACGAGGGTGGCTTCGGTCACCGATCGGTAAAAGGCCGAAGGCTGTCTTTCCCCTTCGGATTCCCGGTTGACGCCGATGTCGTTTTTCACCGACTTCACGCCATCGACGCTTCGGGCGATCTGGCCGGCCAGCTCCTTTTCGATTTCGGTTTCCACCTCTCCGGTCAGGGTGACCGCGCCTTCCGCCACCGACGCCTCGATGTCGAAGGGATTCAAATGTTCGTTCAGCCCGTAGGCGGTGATGATCTGGGTCTGAATCCAGGCGTCGGTTGCCCCGCGGGCGGGCGCATTCATCCCCAACGTCAGAAAAAAAATGATCAAGCCCGAAACGAGCGGCCGAACCGGTGTTCTCGAGTAACGCATGTCGCATTCCTTTCGTTAA
>JBKHDD010000210.1:0-7911 GCA_046541515.1 Desulfococcaceae bacterium | reverse complement strand
CCGATCTGGTCTTTTTCTTGGGCCGCCACGGCATGGCCGAGACGGCCCACGAAACCATCGCCCACATCTTTACCGGCCGGATCGCCGAAGTCCGGGTGAATGAACTCCGGGTGGGCGAAATCGGAATCAACGCCCTGCTGGTCGGCCATTTTGGCGCGCCGGCGGGGCTGGTGGTCGGGGACGAAGCGGCCGTCCGGGAGGCCGGGGAGCTGCTGGGGGACGTCGAAACGGTCGCGGTGAAATGCGGAAAAACCTGAAGGGCTGCGTGTACAACCCCATGCTGGAATCGATGTGCAATTTCCGGGACATCTGCAAGGAATGGGGACGGAAGTCGGGAGCGGTCTCGGGAGGCCGGGGGCGGCGACCCTTTCCCCCGCTTCACGGAGTCGCAGGGGGCGGGGAAAGCTCGAATCGCTCGTTATCGTTGAACTTCCGGCGAACCCGGGGCCTGACGGGCCAAGCGGGCGTGCCGGGCATTCTGCGAAATCCCGCCGAGCGAATGGTCGGCAACGCCTATTCGGTTTCCAGAAAATCGCTGAGGTTGATCACGTTTCCGTTTTCGTTCCCCCCGGTTTTCCGGGACGGCCGACGGCGTTCGGGAACGGGGCCTCGGCTTTTGAGGATTTCGGCCATCATGGCCTGCATGTTGGGATTTTCCCGAATTTGGACCTCAATGTGTTTCCGCAAGGCTCGCCAACTGATTTCCAGCTCGTCCACGTCCAGGGTAAAGCCGCACATGGCCGCCAGCGCCAGGCCCAGGCGGGACAGGAGGCCGAAATGGGTGGTGCCCTCCAGGTAGTAGGGGCAATGGGCCCAGATGCTGACGCCCGGCAGGTTTCGTCGTTGGGCCTCCATCTGGAGAACGGCGTGAATGGCGGTGGGCCCCTGGTAGTCGATGGGATGAATATCCACGCCTTGCAGTTCCCGCAGGAAATCCGCGCTGGACGCCAGGGCCGAAAGAGTGCGTTCGGTATGGAGCACCTTGTCGTACATGCTGCCCAGGGCAATCAACCGGGAGACCGATAAACGCTCGGCCATCTCGAAAAATTCCGCCACGAACTGGCCCCACCGGATGCTGGGCTCTTCGCCCTTGAACAGCACCAGATCCCGCCCGGTTTTTTGTTTGACGAAAAAAAATCGGCCCTCGGGGGAGGAAAGGCTTTTTATTTCGCCCGCCGTCACGTTGACGAGGGGACGCTGCTCGTCGTACCGAAAAAACTGGTCCGGGTCGATTCGCGCGAAGGAGACGCCGCCCAGCTTCCGCACCAGGTAGCCCACCATTCCCTTGGCCACGTCCAGGGCGTTTCCCCACCCGCCGAAGCCGGCGATCATCACCGGGTCTTCGAGTTCCGGATATCGATCCACGTAAATGCCGCTTGTGCTCATATTGCCGTTCCGATTAAGAATGAATGTTTCGCAAACGATTCATTGGGAAGAGTAGCCATTCTCCGCTGTTTTTCAACAGGTTCGGCCCGTTCCGTCTTCCCATTCGTTTTGGAAAAATTCTGTTTACCGTCTTCCGATCCTGTGATATGTGCGCCAAATCGGTTTAAATCCTAACCTTTTCCTTCCCCCGCGGCGTCCGGACGCGCGTTTCGACCTGGCCCGGCGTTCGGTCTCCCCGCGGCGCAACATCCCCGTTCTTCCCGAAACGAAAGCGCCCCGCCGGTGCTCGCGTTCTTTCGCTTGGCCAAAAATCCGGCGAGGCCCTTCGATGGAGTGGCGTATCCTTTGGAATCCCGCGTGGAATCCCGCGCCTGTGGCGCCGCTTGATCTGAACCTTGGCGGGTTTCTCGCCGGTTCCCATTTGAAAACCTTCTAAGGAAAGGCCATCGAAAGCGAAAATGAAATTGAAAAACACCACCATCGGAATGTTGCTTGCGTGGGGGCTGCTGCTGCTTCTCCCCGCAGTCATCTGGGCCTCCTCCGGGGGCGCGGCCGGAGCCGGCGGGCACGAAGCCGCCGCCCCCGCCGCTCAAATGGACCTCACCGGCACCTTTTACGGTCTCCTGGCCCTCAATCTCTTCATCCTCGCCTACGCCATCGTTCCCTTCGAAGAAGTCATTCATTTGCGAAAAAGCAAGCCGGTGGTCCTGGCGGCCGGAATTATCTGGGTGCTGGTGGCCATTACGTATCGGCAGTTGGGGTACCCGGATTTCGCCCACGAAGCCATCCGGCACGCCATCCTGGAATACGGAGAGCTTTTCCTCTTCCTGTTGGTCGCCATGACCTACATCAACTCCATGGAAGAGCGAAACGTCTTTGAAACCCTGCGGGCGTGGCTGGTCAACCGGGGCTTCTCTCTCCGCAAGGTCTTTTGGATCACCGGCGTTCTGGCCTTTTTCATTTCTCCCCTGGCGGACAACCTGACCACGGCCCTGCTGATGGGCGCGGTGGTGATGGCGGTGGGGCGCGACAACAAAAAATTTGTCGCCCTGGCCTGCATAAACATCGTGGTGGCCGCCAACGCGGGCGGCGCCTTTTCTCCCTTCGGCGACATCACCACCCTGATGGTCTGGCAGAGGGGCAAAGTCGAATTCATGGAGTTTTTCGCCATTTTCCTTCCTTCGGCGGTGAACTGGCTGGTTCCGGCCATCATCATGAACCTCTACGTGGGCAAGGACATTCCCGAGGTGCATGACGAAGAGGTAAAGATGAAAGTCGGCGCCATTCCGGTCATCATCCTGTTCCTCTGCACCATCGCCACCGCCGTCTCCTTTCACAACTTCCTGCACATGCCCCCCGCCGCCGGCATGATGCTCGGTCTGGGATACCTGGGCATTTTCGCCTACTTTTTGAAGCGCTACGAAGGGCGGCAGGAAAATTACGACAGCATTTTGGGCGCCCGGGGCGAGGAATTGATGCATCCGTTGGCCGGCTTCAAGGGCAAGGCGCCCGAGGAGATCGATTCCGCCGTCCGCTCCCTGCCGCTGCCGGCGTTCGCCATCGACAAGGATCACAAGATCACCCACTGGAACGAGGCCATGGAAGAGCTGACCGGCTTTTCCGCCGAAGACATGATCGGCACCGAGGACCAGTGGAAGCCCTTTGATTCCGACCAGCGGCCCCTGCTGGCCGATCTGGTGCTGGACAACGCCAACGGCGTCTGCACCGACCAGGATTTCTGCGATCATTACGGCGACCAGTACCGGGAAAGCCGCGAGATGGAAGAGATTCACGGCGCGGTGCTCCATTTTCCCCATCTGGGTCGGTCCGGCAAATGGCTTTCCTTCTCGGCGGCGCCGCTGCGGAACGAGGAGGGCGAGGCGGTGGGCGCCGTGGAGATTCTTCAGGACATCAGCGAAATGCGGCAACACGTCACCCATTTCGACCTGATGAAGAAGATCGCCCGGGCGGAATGGGACACGCTGCTCTTCTTCTACGGCGTCATTCTCTGCGTGGGCGGCCTTTCCCAGTTCGGCTATCTGGCCAAGGTCTCCGCCTACATGTACCACGACATGGGCCCGACCATGGCCAATTCCATGGTGGGCGTGCTGTCCGCCATCGTGGACAACATTCCGGTCATGTTCGCGGTGCTCACCATGGACCCGCCCATGTCCCACGGCCAATGGCTGCTGGTGACATTGACGGCCGGCGTCGGCGGCTCCATGCTCTCCATCGGCTCTGCGGCCGGCGTGGCGCTGATGGGCACCGCCCGGGGCGTCTACACTTTTGGCGCGCATCTCAAGTGGACGCCGGTCATCGCTCTCGGCTACATCCTCAGCATCCTGTGCCATCTGTTCATCAACGCGAAACTGATGTAGCCGGTTCCGAACCGGCCGCTTCAACGGTCCCCGGGCCGGAGTTCGACTCCGGCCCGGAGGTTCGGGAAATAAAAAGCGGGGCTCGTCCTCCCATCCGGGATGCGGCGCGCCCCGCTTTTTTTGGGGGAATAGGTTTTTCGGTAGAATGTCTTCCCGGAAAAACCGTTCCCGGCTAAAATTTTTCTCGCCTCATGCGAGGCGAGGCCTCGATCTCGGTCCGTTTTGCTCGGCGGCCGCTATCCTTCCAACGTCTTCTTCAGAATTTCGTTGACCATTTTCGGGTTGGCCTTTCCCTTGGTCTCCTTCATCACCTGGCCCACGAAAAAGCCCATCAGCTTGGTCTTGCCGCCCCGGTATTCCTCGGCCTGTCCGGGGTTGGCGGCCACGATCCGCTCCACGATCTCCGCGATGGCCGATTCGTCGGTCATCTGAACCAGCCCCTTTTCCTCCACGATCTCCTTGGGGGGCCGTCCGGTGGCCGCCATGTCCTCGAACACCGTTTTGGCGATTTTCCCGCTGATGACGCCTTCTTCGATGAGCGCGAGAAGTTCGCCCAGATGGCGGGGGGATACGGGGCTTTCGGTGATGGTTTTTCCTTCCGCGTTCAGCCGGCCCAGCAGCGACACCATGATCCAGTTGGCGGCCGGTTTGGGCGCGCGGAAGGTTTCCAGCACCGATTCGAAATATTCGGCCAACTCCCGGCCGGCGGTCAGCACGCCGGCGTCGTAGGCGGAAAGGCCCAGATCGGAAACGAACCGGGCGGCCCGTTCGTCCGGGAGTTCCGGCAGGGTGTCCCGGACGTCGGCGACCCAGGCTTCGTCCACGGCGATGGGCGGCAGGTCCGGATCGGGGAAATATCGGTAGTCGTGGGCCTCCTCCTTGCCGCGCATGGAGGTGGAAACGCCCCGGTCCGGATTCCAGAGACGGGTTTCCTGAACCACCTTTCCGCCGTCCTCGATCACTTCCCGCTGGCGAAGGATTTCGTAGGCCAGGGCCTTTTCCACGTGCTTGAAGGAGTTGAGATTCTTCAGCTCCGCCCGGGTGCCGAAGGTGTCCGAACCCGCCGGCATGATCGACACGTTGGCGTCGCAGCGGAAGCTTCCCTCCTCCATGTTTCCGTCGCAGATGTCCAGGTATCGCAGAATGGCCCGCAGTTTTCGCAGATAGGCCCCGGCCTCTTCGGGGGAGCCGATTTCCGGCTCGCTGACGATCTCCAGCAGCGGCACGCCGGCGCGGTTCAGGTCCACTTGGCTCACCGGCCGGTCGGGATCGTGGATGAGCTTGCCGGCGTCCTCCTCCATGTGGATTCGGGTCAGGCCGATCCGTTTTTGGACGGCTTCCGTTTCAATCTCCACGTAGCCGTGTTCGCAGATGGGCAGTTCGTACTGGGAAATTTGGTAGCCCTTGGGGAGATCGGGATAAAAATAATTTTTCCGGGCGAAGCGGCTTTCCGGATTGATTCGGCAGTTCGTGGCCAATCCCAGCTTGATGGCGTATTCCACCACCTTCCGGTTGAGGACGGGCAACACCCCGGGCATTCCCAGGCAGACCGGGCAGACATGGGTGTTGGGCGGCGCGCCGAATTCCGCGGAACAGCCGCAGAATATTTTGGTCCGGGTCTTGAGCTGCGCGTGGACCTCCAGTCCGATGACGGGGACAAACTCCATAACGAATCCTTTTCAGGTTGAATTCCGGGAAGACGGGTGATTCCGGAGGGGTTTATAGAAATCCATCGGAGGGATTGCAAGGATTTCCTCTGGAAAACGGGTGCGAGGGAATCGCCGGAAACGGATCTGGGTCAGGCCCTTTCCCAATCAAACCGGACGATATTGCGTTCGTTCCGGTCGAATTCGATGCCGATCTGGTAGATTTCGGCGGCGTCGGCCCGGTATTTTTCGGCGTATCCTTTTTCCCGGATCTGCTCCAGAGCGGCGCCTGGCGTCTGGTCCAGGTCCACCACTTTGAATTCGAAAATAAACACCTTGTTTTCCAGCCGCACCGCCATGTCCAGCCGACCGTGATTGGTGGGCTCTTCGGCGGAGACGTCCAACCCAAGGGCGGTGAAACAGCAGTAGAAGACGGAAGCATAGTAGCCTTCGTATTCCGCCAGCCGATTTTTGCGATACCAGTCGTGGGGAATGGACGCGAAAAGGGACTGGAAGCGGCGGCGGATTGTTTCGAAGTCGGTTTGCTCCAGCGCCTGGAAAATTTGGATTTGGGTCCTTTCCTTCAGGGAAAGGTCGTGAAAATACCGGTTCAGAATGTAATCGGAAAGGCTGGATTTCACTTCCAAATTGGGAAATCGGAGTTTGTAGAAAATTTTTCCGGCCAGTTGTCGTTCCCCCTCGATGGTCAGATAGCCGGTTTGAAACAGCAGGTTTTCCGGCTCGATGAAGTCCACGTCGAACGCCCCGATGATGCCTTCGGATGCCTCGATAAATTCCAGGTCCGGAACGGGGAACCGCTTTTTCCGCAGGAGTTCGATCAGAAACGTGGGCGTTCCGGTTTCGAACCAGTAATTCCGGAACAGGCCGTTGCGAAGAAAACTGAGAATGCTGAACGGATTGTACACTTTTTCGCCCAGCCATGCGTAGCCGTTGTACCATTGGCGGATATCCGGGAGGGATTTGTCCTTCAGGTGTTCCTCGAACACCGAGGTCATCTCCGGCTCGGTGTAGCCGCAGATGGCCGCATGGCGGGGGTCCAGGGTGACGTCCGTCAAATTGTTGAGCCCGGAAAACAGGCTCACTTTGGAAAATTTGGAAACGCCGGTTAGAAATGCGAAGTGAATCCAGGCGTCATTGTCCTTGAGGACCGAATACAAATTTTTGAGGCCGTCCCGCATTTCCGCCGCGATCTCGGGACGGGCGATGTTGTCGAGAATGGGCTTGTCGTATTCGTCGATTAAAATTACGGCCCGCTGACCGGTTTTTTCGGCGCTTTTTTGGATCAACTCTTCCAGATATCCCGGAATGTCCAACGGGTCCGGAAACGAAAGGCCCAGACTTTTCCGATTTCGTTTCAGGATTTGAACGATCCGCTGGTCCAGCGCCTCCCGGCTTTGCAAAATGCCGCTTCCGAAAGAGATGTGGATCACCGGGAAAACGATGTCCCAGTCCCATTGGTCATGGAGCCAGAGGCCCTGGAACAGCTCCCGGTTTCCCTCGAACGCTTCTTTCAAGGTGTCGAGGAACAGGGATTTGCCGAATCGCCGCGGCCGGGAAAGAAAAAAGTATTTTCCGGATTCGTTTAGCTCATGAACGAAACGGGATTTGTCAACGTAGGCATAGCCTTCCTCACGGATCTGGCGAAGGTTGCTGATGCCGGTGGGCAGCTTTTTCATGAAGGGGCCTTTTTCGACGCGGTTTTTTTAACCATGTGGAAATACCGGCGCAAAGTCAAGAAACTTCCCGCCGGCGGCAATTTGGCGGAATTGCCGGCTACTCCGGCCGGAGCCGGAGCGGCATTCCCTTTTCGCGGAAAAGCGTTAGCAGCGTTTGGAATTCGGGCCGAAATCGCGCCAGGTCTTCCTCCCGCACGTATCGGCTTGCCCCGCTGCTGCCCAGCCGAACGATGTTCCGGGTCCATTTCAGGCCGCGGGACTCCGACAGTTCTCGGAGTTCCGAGTTCAGCATTTCCGAGGCCTTTTCGCTTCCCGTTCGTTTTCGAAAGGTCTCGGCCGGTCGAAAGCGATCCGGTTTATCCAGCGCCTCCCGGATGGCGTCCGCCAACTCCGCGTCCGGGGCCACCCGGCCGGCGGGCGGCTGGAAGGTGTCAAAATCCACCCCGGCGGTGCAGGAAGACAGCACCACCGGCAGGTCCGACCGCAGAAATTCGTAAATGGCCCGGGGGCCGTTTTCGTGGAGCGACACCTGCACCCCCGCCCGGCAGCGGGCAAGCAGTTCCGGAATCTCCCGCCGGGGGAGATTGGCCCGGACGGCGACTCGCCCGGAAAGCCCGCGCTCCCGGACCTTTTTTTCAAATTCTCCCACTCGATTCATTTCCCCCCGGCCCACGCACAAGGCCCGGACGTTTTGGAGCCGCGAATCTCCCAGCAGGGTCAGGAAAAAATCGTGGCGCTTGCGGGGCATGTCGTCGAAGGTGGCGTTGAAGATCAGGTCGAATTCCGGCGATTCCCGGGGCGGAA
>JBKHDD010000209.1:0-8026 GCA_046541515.1 Desulfococcaceae bacterium | reverse complement strand
TGGATCAGCTTGTTGATTCCGGGGCCGGATACCTTCGGGTATTCCTGAGCAGATAGGTTTTGAGATAAAATGAGCATGAGGCATAAAATCAGAAAAACCATTCCCGATTTTTTCATCCTGTTTTCTCCGCGGCAAGGTTATGATGAAAACGTGAAGTGTAGCTCCCCTTAATCCAATTAAAGACCACAATTCGATGAAATAATTACATTTTTCGATTTTTAGCAAAGAATTTTTTTTTAGTTCATCACACTTCACGTCCTGCTCCGCATGTGGCCGGGAAGGGCGGGCCTTAAATATTCATTGAAATAGGCGAGTTGCGTCCTGCTTTTACGGTTTTCGCCTGATTTCTCAAATCTGGACGGCCGAAGCCACCGAAAGGGGCGGCCAGGCCAAATCGGCGCCCCCCCCGAAAAGCCGGCCTGGGATCGGGATTTTGGCCGGCAGCCAAAATTTTGAAAGTTTGTGCGAAGGCTCTTAAAAGTTTGCATTTCCACTCTCAACCATACCGAAAGGAAATCCCTCCATGCTCGTCGAAATACTCGCCACCGGGGACGAAGTGCTCACGGGGTCCCTGGTGGACACCAACACCGCATGGCTGGCGGAGCGATTGGAGGCCGTCGGCCTGAACGTGGTCCGCCACCACACCGTTGGAGATCGGCGGGAAGTCCTCCCTTCCGTATTTCGGGAAGTCGGCGGGCGGGCCGAGGTGGCGTTGGTGACCGGCGGGTTGGGGCCCACGGCGGACGATTTATGCACCGAGGCCGCCGCGACGGCGGCCGGGGTGCCGTTGGAGCTGATCCCGTCCGCGCTGGCTTCCGTTCGGGCCTATTTCGAATCCCGGGGACGGGAAATGCCGCCCTCCAACGAAAAGCAGGCCCGGTTGCCGCAAGGGGCCGAAGTGCTCGAAAATCCCGTGGGCACCGCGCCCGGCTTCGCGGTCACCATCGGGAACTGCCGCTTTTTTTTCATGCCCGGCGTCCCCCATGAAATGCGGTGGATGTTTCGGGAGCAGGTTCGTCCCCGGCTGATCGCCCTCCTCGGCGGGAACCGGCCGATTCACCGAACCCGCACCATCACTAGCTTTGGTCTTCCCGAATCCACGGTGGGGGAGCGGATGGCGGGGTTTGACGTGGCGTTTCCGGGCATGCGGCTGGGGCTTCGCGCCGCGTTTCCGGAAATCCACGTCAAGCTCTACGCCGCCGACCACGACGCGGACGCGCTCGAAGGCCGGCTGGACGCGGCATCCCGCTGGGTGGCGGAACAGCTCGGCCATAAAATCGTTTCACTGGAGGGAAAGTCCCTGGAAGCCGCCCTGGGGGATTTGCTCCGGGATCGCGGCGAAACGCTGGCCGTGGCCGAAAGCTGCACCGGCGGGCTCATCGCCGACCAAATCACCGACGTGGCGGGCAGTTCCAATTACTTTTTGCTGTCCGCCGTGACCTATGCCAACGAGGCCAAGATTCGTCTGCTGGGCGTGAAAGAGGAGACGTTGAAAGCCCACGGCGCGGTGAGCGAGGAAACCGTTCGGGAGATGGCCGCCGGCGTCCGAACCGCCGCCGGGGCGACCTACGGCATCGCCACCAGCGGCATCGCCGGGCCGGATGGCGGCACCGAGGAAAAACCGGTCGGGACCGTCTGCATTGGCCTCGCCACCCCGGAAGAGGTCGTCGCCCGCCGCTACCTGTTCCAATTTCCCCGCCGCCGCATGAACAAACAGATCTTCGCCGCCGCCGCGCTGAATCTGCTGCGGCGACGAATCCTCAACGCAAACGGAAAATTTTCCGGCCATTGACGATTATAATGGGCAGCGTTATAACATAGTCCATGATAAAGTCTTTTCGGGATCAAGGAACCGAAGACATTTTTGATGGCAAAAATTCCCGTGCCGCACGGAGATGTTGCCCGCAAAGTTTATGGGGTATCGCTCGAAGAAAACTGGATCAGATCAATCGGGTCCAAGATGTGAATCAGTTGGCCATACCGCCTGGAAATCGTTTGGAACGTCTTCTCGGCGACAGAGAAGGACAATGGAGCATTCGAATCAACCAAAAGTTTCGAATTTGCTTTGGGTGGGAGAACGGAAATGCCCGAGACGTTGAAATCATTGACTACCACTGATGGTTCCAATCGTGGACGCTTGCCTTTGGAAAGGCCGCCCACCCATCCGGGCGAGATGTTGCTGGAGGAGTTCCTGAAACCGCTGGGGATTTCCCAAAGCGCTTTCGCCGTTCGATTGGGGGTTTCTTATCCGCGATTGAATGAGATCGTTCGAGGCCGTCGCGCGGTTACGCCGGATACCGCCCTTCGACTGGCCAGGGTGCTTGGAATGCCGGCGGATTTTTGGCTGGGTCTCCAACAGGACTGGGACCTTTGGCATGCCATGAAAAGCCCCGCCGCGGAAGAAATTTCCCGTTTGGAACCCATTGTGTCGGAATGACAATTCGTCAGGGCAAAGCTTCCACCCTCACCCCCAAAACTCCCTCAAATACCTGCTCCGGCGCCGAAGTATCTCCCGCCCGCACTCGCACGTTCGTCCAAATCGCCTCCGTCGGCGTTCCGGCGATTTCGCCGGTTTCGGCTTCAAACGCCAATCCTTCCGGCAGCGGGTCCGGGATTTCCAGCGTGTAGGGCGGCATCCCCCCCGCGATCGGAATGGGTTCCCGGTATTCCGTTCCGATTTTGGCCTCCGGCATTTGATCCGTGGCCAGCCGCAAGGGTTCCACCACCCAAATCGGGAATGTTTTGAAGGCTTCCCACCCGGCTTCATCGGCCACGAAAACCTCGACCATTCCCATCCCCGGTTGGTCCGGCGTTCCCTGGATTCCATTTTTAACCCAACGCAACTCCGGCGGAAGGTTTCCGGCGAGGCGGACGGTTCGCTCGCCCGCGCCGCCGGCCGCTTCGATCTCCGCTTCGTAGGGCTGCCCCACTACCGCGTCCGGCAGAAAAGCGGTGGTTACGTGCAGCCGCTCCGCCACCGAAAGAGCCAACTCCGCTTCGATTTCCTGATTTCGGCTTTGGATTTTGATGGATACGGCGGCTTCTCCCGGCGTCTCCGGCGTTCCGGTCAAGCGTCCGTTCTGGGAGAGATTCAAGCCGGCGGGCGCCGCCTGCTCTCCGGCGGGAAAAAATTGGATCGGCGGCAGATCCCCCTCCGCTTCCAATTCAAATTCGTAGGGCTGCCCCACCATCGCCTCCGGAAGCGGTTCTTCCGTGACCAGGGTCAATTCGCCTTCCACCTCCAGGGCGAACTGGCGGCGGGCGGTATGGCCGTTCGCGTCCGTCACCGAAACCATCATCTCGAAGGCCCCCGTTTCGGATGGCGTTCCGGTCAGGGTTCCTTTTTCGAAATCCAAGACGAGTCCCTCGGGCGCTTCCCCGTCCAAGATGGAAAAGGCATACGGCGCCGTTCCCCCGGAAAGCGGGAAACGGTATTGGTATTCGGCGTCCACCGTTCCCTGGGGAGGGGAACCACTCGGAATCCGAAGGGCGCCGACCGGCACCAGGGGCAGGACGTGGCGGCTGTCTTCCGCTTTCACCCGCAATTCGGAGGAATGCCGAGAAAAGCCTTCCTTCTCCCCCCGAATCTCCCACGCCCCGGGTTCGAGCCAGAAGGCCGTTGTCGCGGTGGGCCCGGTGGAATCGGATCGTTCCGCTTCAAATTCCGATTCAAATTCCGAAGTCAGCGCGATTTCCACGTCGGAAACCGGCGAATCGTCCGCCCGATTCCGGGTTTCCACCACCAGCAATGGACGTTCCGAAGGACCGCCCAGCGCATAGAGAACGCCGTCGTTGGAGGGGATCAACAGCGTTCCGTCCGGGGCGAGCAGCGGGTCCGCCTCGATGGGGCCGCCGGTTTCGAAACGCCAGGAAACCTTTCCCTCGGGATCGATGGCGTACAGCGATCCGTCCCAGGAGCCGGCGAATATCCGGCCATTGGCGTCCACCACCGGCGGCGCCGTCACCCAATCGCCCGTCTGGACCGCCCATTTTTGTTCCCCCGCCAACGAACGGGCGAAGACGTAGCGGTTGTCCGATCCCGCCACGACGATTCCGCCGGAACCCACCGCCGGGGGTCCGACCATGTGGTTGCCCGTGCCCGTCACCCAGTTGCGGATGCCTTTCGGCGTCAGGGACAACAGTTCATTCCGGCCGGTTCCCACGAACAGATTGCCCTCCGGCCCGATGGCGGGCCGGGAGACCATCTTGAGTCCCACTTGACGGGCGATTTCCGGGGCGCCGTCCGGTTCGTGAACCAGCAGGTATCCGCCGCCCGCCCCCACGGCGATCCGCCCGTCCGGCAGGACGACGGGATCGGAAAGGATTTTCCGATCGGTTTCCCATTGCCAGCGGGGGACGCCGTCCCGGCCCAGCGCGGCGAGCGCCGGCCCGGCGGCAACGATCACCCCGCCGTCCCCGGTCAACGCGGGGCGGGTGCGGATCGGCGCGTCGAATTGCGCGGCCCAGCGGATTCGGCCGTCCGGGCCCGCGGCGTAGAGCCGCCGGTCTTCCGCGCCCACAAAGATCGTCCCGTCGGAAGCGACGGTCGGCGCGGAACGAATCGGCGCGCCGAGGTCCAATTTCCACCGGATTTCGCCGTCCGGCGTTACGGATCGCAGAATGCCGTCGTCGGAGCCGAAGACGATGGTCCCGTCCGGTCCCGCCGAGGGACCGGATCGAATCGGGCCGCCGGTTTCCACCCGCCAGCGAAGCAGGGGATGGTCCGGACCCGTTGGGCCGGAGCCGACCGCGTGGGAGGGGTACAGACTCCCCAGACAAAAAACCCAAATCAAAAAGCGAAACATTGTCGATGGCTTTCCTTTGGTTTTCCGGAGAAAGGAATCGGAAGCGGCGCGCCGGCGGAGGCTCGCCCGGGCAATTCTCCGGATTCTCCGGCCTGGAAACGGGGCGCGGCCCGGTCGATCCGGACGGATTCGATGTTTCTTCAACGGATGAATGGATACCATTTGAGGCTTTCCCGCACAAGCCGCCCCGGTTCCAAAAGCCAAAGATCGCCCTTCAAGTCCAAATCTTCCGGCAAAACTTGCGTTTGAATTGCCGGCCCGGTCGGGCTATAGTGCGACCGTGGTCTGCGGAACCCCTTTCACGCAAAGGAAATGCTCCATGATGCGCGAAGCGTTCTACGCGGAAGTCTCCCGGGATCGCCTGGCGGCGCTGGTCGCCCAAACGGAACGTCCCACCTATTATTTCTTTTCGGAGATGATTCGGGAGCGAATCCGGCGGCTGCGCGATTGTCTGGGCGACCGGTTTCACCTGCACTACGCGGTGAAGGCCAATCCGCACCCGGATATTCTTCGGCTGATGGCGACGGAAGGGTTGGGCGCCGACGTGGCCTCGGCGGGGGAAATGCGGGCGGCGAACCGGGCGGGAATCCCGTTCGAGGCCATGGAATTCAGCGGGCCGGGAAAAACCGAGGCGGAATTGCGGGCCGCCGTCCAGGCCGGGGTGGGGACGGTGAACGCGGAAAGCCTGGACGAAATCCGGTTGCTGGACCGAATCGCCCGGGAAACCGGGAAAACCGTTTTCGTGGGCATTCGAATCAATCCGGAACTTCCGGTGGAAGCCGGCGGCATCCGCATGGCCGGGGCCACCCAATTTGGCATCGACGCGGCGGAGATGGACGACGCCCTGGCGGAAATTCGAAAGGCCGGGGAGCGGTTGCGGTTTTCCGGAATTCATGTTCATGCGGGCTCCCAGGTGCTGGATTCGACCCATGTGGTGGACACCCTGGAGGCGGTGCTGGAGCTGGCGCAACAGGCCGAATCCGAAGGAAAAATGCCCTGCCGGAAAATCAATTTCGGCGGCGGCTGGGGCGTGCCCTATTTTCCGGGGCAGGAGCCGCTGGATTTGGAGTTGATCGCCGAAGAATTGGCCGATCTGTTGGACGATTCCGGATACCGGCAACTGGTTTCGCGCTGCCGGTTGATTTTGGAGCCCGGCCGCTTTCTCACGGCGGAGGCCGGTGTTTTTGCGGCGCGGGTCCTCTACCGGAAGCGGGTGCGCGGCCGGGAAGTCGCCGTGCTGGACGGCGGCATGCACCAAAATTATCTGATCGTGGGCGGCATGGGGCAGGTGATTCGGCGGAATTTCGAGATGGACGCGATCCCCAATCCCGCCGCGCCGCCGCCCGAGCCGATGTCGCTGGAGCTGGACGTGGCCGGTCCGCTCTGCACGCCCCAGGATCTGCTGGCGGAACGTTTTGCGGTCTATCATCAGGTCCGCCCCGGCGATTCCATCGTTTTCTTTAACTGCGGGGCGTATGGAGCGACGGCCAGTCCGGTGGATTTCCTGAGCCATCCCCGGCCGGAACAGATTTTGGTGGAACCGGCCCGCGCCTGATCCGCGCCCGCTCCCCCGGGCGGTCCGGTTCGCCCATTCCCGGATTTTCGGCCGGAACGTCCCGGAACCATTCACCGGATAAATTCGGCCGAAAAATTCGCCGATAAATCCGATCGATCGACGCTTCCCGGAAGGAAACGCCATTGCATTCCCGTTTCACAATTCAGGCCGCACAAATCCCAGATACCGTTGCCGTTTCCAACGAGAAGGAAACCGTCGCCTACGGTCGGTTGAGTCGTTGGGTCGAACGGCTTCGGCCTCTGTTTCGTTGCGAAAAGGGTCTTCCCGTGGTGCTGATTTCCCTGCCCGGCGGCCCCCGTTTCACGGCGGTTCAGTTGGCCTGCATGGCGGAAGGCGCGGTGGCGGTTCCGATTCCGGACCGGACGTCGGCCCGGGAGGCGGCGGGCTACCTCCAGCTGATCCGTCCGGATTGGGTGGTGGTCCCTTCCGTTTCGGCCGCCGAGGGCTTGCTGGAAACGCTGCCGCCCGGCGTGGCCGTGCTGGCCATGGAGGGGGAGGCCGGGGAGCGAAACGGCCCTTTCGTTTCCTGGGCCGAGGTGATGGAAGGCGGAAACGTGGACCCGGTTCGCGCCGGAACGCCCAACCTGCCGCCGGGAACGCAACTGATCCAGTTCACCTCCGGCTCCACCGGAACGCCCAAAGGCATTTTGCTGACGGGCGACAACATCCGGGCCTACCTGGACAACAACGCGGCCTATCTGCTGGAATTCACGGGGCGGTCGGTTTTTTGCCCCATGCCGCAGTTCCACGCCTTTGGCGGAACGGTGGTGCTGGAGGGTTTGAGCGTGGGCTCCTCCATTCACCTGGCCAATCGCTTCGTGCCCGGCAACGATCTGGCCCGAATGGAGGCGGCGGCCTGCGAGGTGCTGAAATGCGCCCCGACCTATCCTCGGCTGCTCCATCAGCTTGGCGTCTTGGACCGGGAGCATCTGCCGGAACTCCGGACCCTGGTCATGGGCGCCGCCGCCACCGATCCCGAGCTGGCGGCCACGGTGCGGGAGCGGTTTCCCGAGGTGGAAATCATTCTCCGCTATGGGCTGACGGAAACCATGGGACCGATTACCCGGCTGCACCTGGTTCCGGGGGGAAAGGCGTTGGGCTCCGGCTGGGTGGGGCCGCCGGTTCCGGGCGTCAAGGTCGCGGAGGGGTTGCCCCGGCCGGGAGAAGGCGAGCCCGGCGAGGTGCGGGTTTCCAGCGGGGTGGTGGCGGCCGGTCGGTTGCTGGAACGGGACCGCTGGGAGCCGCTGGCGGGTCCGGACGGTTTTTTTTCCACCGGCGATCTGGGGCATCGGGCGACCGACGGCGATTTGTTCCTCCGGGGGCGCATCAGCGCCTTCATCAAAAGCAACGGCTACCGGGTCAATCCCTTCGAGATCGAGGAGCTGCTTCGGAGCCATCCGGGGGTTGGGGAGGCCGTGGTCTTTGGCGTTCCCGACCCGGTGGCCGGGGAGCGAATCACCGCCTGGGTGGAGCCCGCCGCGAAAGCGGACCCGCCCGCCATTCGGGATTTGTTCCGGCTGCTCCGGGGAAATCTGGTGGCCTACAAAGTGCCCCAGAAAGTCCGGGTGGTGGAGAAAATTCCCCGAAATGCGGTGGGGAAGGTGGATCGGGGGAAGGTCGTCGAACAATCCTTCGAGTTGATCGG
>JBKHDD010000208.1:0-8032 GCA_046541515.1 Desulfococcaceae bacterium | reverse complement strand
GTCCGCACCGTGGAACCCAATGGCTTCCGGTTCCGCCCGAACAAAATCACCGTCGGCGTCCCGTGCCCCGGAATGTACGCCCCGCTCGTATCGATCACATGGGTCAAATCCACCTTCGGCAGAAACTCCTCCACCAATTTCTTTCCAAACTCCCGCTTCATAAACGAATTGGCCGTAATCTGC
The DNA here is from genome assembly GCA_046541515.1 of Desulfococcaceae bacterium. GTDB lineage: Bacteria > Desulfobacterota > Desulfobacteria > Desulfobacterales > Desulfococcaceae > CAYFVR01. The sequence continues at coordinate 7,849 of JBKHDD010000208.1, read as the reverse complement.
CCCGTAAACCCGTCCGGACAGGTCAACTCGAAAATCCGCTGCATGAACGGCATGGCCAGCGAATACTGCCGATGGCAAACCTCCGGATACCGCACCCGGCACGCCCGATTCACCGCCTTGTCCTTCACCGTGATATACGGCGGATTCGCCACCACCGCATGGTACGCCCCAATCCGCAAAATCCGCCGCAGCGCGTCCCAATCCTCCGTCTCGTACCAGTGGGAAATCCCCGTTTCCGTCTCCAGCGGCAAACTTTCCTGGTGCAAAAACCCCTCGCCGTGGAGCAGCGAATCCCCGCAGGCCAGATTCAGCGAAAAATTCGGACAATCCGCCAGCCGCCGCCGGCCGCACGCCGCCATGGCCCGCAACAGCAGCCGGAACTTGGCAATCCCCACCGCGAAGGGATTGATATCCACCCCGTGGACGCTCCCCAGCGCCCGGTTCACCAATTCCACCACCGAAGTCGCCGGTTCCCGCCGCTGCCACCGGTCCAAAATCCGGTCGAACGCCCCCAGCAAAAAATGGCCCGGCCCGCAGGCGGGATCGATCATCCGAAACCCCGGCCCCGTCAACGCCTCGCCGCCCCGCCCCTTCACCGGCGCGGCGTTCAGCCCAAACTCTTCAATCGCCGGTTCCAGGGTCCGATCCAAAATAAACGCCTCCACAAAATCCGGCGTCTGGAGCAGCGCGTACTTCTTCTTGGCCAATTCGGAAAGGTCCTGGTACAAATCCGCCAGAAACCGCGTATCCCATTCCGGGTCCGTAAAATCGTGGACCAGCTCGCCGGTCTCCGGATCGATCCGCTGAAAAAAGGCCAGCAGCTCCCCGGCCATGTCGCCGCCCAGCCAGCCGGGAAACAGATGGATGGCATTGTGCGGCCCGAAAATCTCCTCCCCCGCCGGCAAGGCCCGAATCCCCTCGAACGTCGCCAACAGATACTCCCGATCCGTCTCCTTGGGATGTTCCCGAAAAAACAACTCGTGCTCGTCCCGGGCCCGCCGCAGCCGATCTCCCGTCCCGGAAATCCGGGGCGGGTCCACCAGCGCGTTGTCTTCCAAAAACCGCGCAAACACGCACGACAAAATCCAGGCCGCCGCCTTCTGGGCGATCTGCTCCCCCCGCCATTCCTCAAACGTCACCGCCGTCCGCTCCGCCTTCCGGGCCTTCTCGTATTCCGCCGTCAACCGCTCGTGAAATTCGGGCCACGCCCCCCTCGGCTCCGCCCGCTCCCGCAGGTCCGCCTCCACCCGGTCGATCAACTTTTTCAAATCCGCCAACAACCGCTTTCGATCCATAAAACCAACACGCCTTTCCGACGTCGGGCGACACCCCCCCGACTCATCCCAAAAAAATCCCCCCGAACGGGGCTCCACTCCATCGCCAATCCGCACCCCGAGCCGGCCTAAGCGGGCTTTTTTCAAAATTAGCGGCAACACCGTTCATTTTACCGAAAGAATGGTAGGGGCGAATTGCATTCGCCCTTGCTCAATCTTGCATGATTGGCCAATTGAAATCCCACAGTGAACGGCATTGGAATTCGCAGGGGGATTTATCCCCCAGCGCCAACCCGCACACCATTACGCCATTTCAATCCGAGCCCGAAACCGCGGTGGAACCCGAATCCGCCGTCCGCCGCCCCCGGTGCCGGTTTTCCAGCCAGCTTTCCGGCACCCGGGCGTGTTGCCCCGCGCCGATCACCGGAACGGCCCGGCCTTCCAGCACCGGCAAATGGGATTGGTCGTCCCCGGAAATCAACAGCCAGACGCCGGGAATGCCGCCGGTTTCGGGCGCGCGCCCGGCCCGGTCCCGCAGCTCGGTCAACAGCCCCATCTGATCGTACCGAGCCAGCAGGCCGGGAAAGCAGATCAGCAGGAATTCCCGGGCCGAAAACAGTTCCGCCTCCAGCCGGGGCATGGCCATCCGAACCAGTTGCAGCAGGCGGCCCCAGTCCCGGCTTTCCGCCGGGGCCGCGTCGGCCTCGACGATCTTTTCCCACCGAACGCGCTTTTCCCCGGCGGTGGCCTCCAGCGCGGAAAGGAACGCGGCTTCCAGGTCGAACACCCGCAACCGGAACCGCCGTTCCAGCAGACCGATGGCGTCGATGTACCAGCGGGGCGACGTGGTCAGGGCGATGAAACCGCCTTCGGATCGGTTGAAGTTCAGCCGCTCCTCGAATTGACGCGCCTCGGCGGCTTCCGGCGTCAGCTCGCCCGCGGGCGGGCCGTCGCCGGAACCGGTGGGATACCGCCGCAACGTGGTAATCGACCCGGAAACCCGGGGCTCCCAGGTGGGATACCGGTAGGCGCCCCGCCCGTTTTCCGCCTCGGAATCCCACCGCAGCTCCAGCCCGGCGTCGGTCAGCAGCCGATCCAGATCCGGCGGATCGGGCAAGGGCGCGGATTCCGGATACCGGCCGGCCACCCGCCGCCGGACTTCCGCCGGGGTCAACTTTTTCACGCCCAGCAACGCGCCCTGGGACAATTTTACCGCCCGATCCGCGCCCATGCCCCGGGGGTAGATTTCCTGGCGGCTGGACAACGCGGCCACCCGGGCGGCGCCAACCGCGATCCGGAGCAGCCGGGCGGGATGGAGCGGTTCGGCCTCCGCCACCGCCGGCACGGCCCGCAACCGTTCCATCACCCGGACCGGGGGAAGAAGCGGGTCTTCCATCGCCATTTCGTCGGCGGCCGCGCCCAGCCGCAAGGCGTAATCGGCCAGCTCCGGCCCTTCGGCCACCAGAATCCGGTCGCCCTCGCGCCGAATCAGGAACCGGGGCGTGGCCAAGGTCCGTTCCACCTCCGCGGCGGCCCGGATCACCGCGCCGGCCAGCCGGGCGCGAAGCGGCGCTTCCTGGGCCGAACCCCGGGCCGTCAGCACCGCCTCGACCATTTCGGGCAGGGTCATGACCCCGCCGTTGGAATGGAGGATGGCGGCCAGATCGTCCCGCAAGCCGGTCACCAGGGAATTTTTGCGCCATCGTTCCCGAAACGCGGTCAGCACCTGCCCCACCCGGGCGCGGCTCATCTCCAACCGGCGCGCCGTTTCGGCCTGGGTGGGCCACGGGTCCGCCGTCTCGCCGCTCTCCCCCTCCCCCAGCCCCAGCAGGGCGCGGATGATTCGCTTGCGGGCTTCGGGGTCCCGGGTTCCGCGATACCGGGTGATTCGGTCGGCCAGCAGGTCCACGCCCGGCGAAGCGGGCTCGGCGCCGTTTTCCTCCGACTCGTTGACCGAGAGGTCGGCGGAGGACGAAAGCGGTTCGCTCTCGGGACGCCCCAGCCGCGCCCGCAGCACCTGCACCGCCTCGGTGATCTCCCGCCGGGTTTTCTGTCCCACCCCCCGCATGCGAAACAGCCGGGTGATGGGCTCCCGCAGCAGATCGGCCACGGTGAGCACGTTCAGCCGGTCCAGCGCGTTCAGGGAGCGGGTGCCGAAGCCCAGCTCCGGTATCTGGGTGTCCAGCCGGGCCGTTTCCAGCGGGCGAGGAAGCGCCGCCGGGGCGTCGTCTTCTTCGGTGGTCGTGGTGGAAACGATGGACTGATCGAGATTTCGAAAAATATCCCGCCACGCATACAACATCTCCGCGGCGTTGTCGAACCGTTCCCCCGGCTCCCGGCGGAACGCCTTTCGGAAAAATTTGGCCAGCTCCTCCCGCACCCCGCTTTCAAAGCCTTCGGCGTCGATGGCCGCCTCGCCCTCGGTATGAACCGGATCGGTCCGCCCGTCGCCCCACACCGGGAACTGGCCCGGCCCCGAGGCCATTTCGTACAAGGTGACGGCGGCGGACCAGCGCTCGGCGTAGGAATCCCATTGGCGCGGCTCCCGCAGGGGCAGAAACGGATCGATATACCCCCGGGTGCCCACGCGGATGCTGTCCACCGGGGCTCTGGAGAGGGAAAAATCGAAAAGCACCAGGTGAAGTTCGTCGCGGTTGCCCACGTTGGCCACGGCCAAGTTGTCCGGTTTGATGTCCCGGTGACTGAACCCCTCCTCGTCCAGATATCGGACGGCTTCCAGCAGATCGCCGCCGAACCGTTCCAGCAGGTCCAATTGGAGGCGGCCTTCCCGGCGCAGCCAGTCCCGCAGGGTTTCCACCTCCCGCCGGTCGCCCTTGAGGCTCCGGGTCAAGGCCCGCATGAGAATGGCGGCCCGGTCGCCGATTTCCACCAGGTCGTAAAATTTAACCACGCGATGGTTGAACAGCTTCCGGAGGACTTCGGCCTCCTGCCGGATGCGGTCGTTGTGGTCCACGTCCCGGGCGACTTTCAGGATGGCGTCCCGTTCTTCGTGGCGCACCAGAAAAACCACGGAACTGGAGCCCGAACCCAGCCGCTTTACCACGGGAAAGCCGCCCGGAAGCCAATCCCCGGCCTGGGCCCGGTTCGGGTCGTCCACCGTGCCCTTTTGCTCGTCGGGCATGGTGAGTTCCTCTTCCACCAGCTCCAACCCGCCGAGGAAATCCTTTACCGTGTCCAGTCGAATGGTCACGTCGGGATGGGTGGCCTCCCGAACCAAATCTTGGAGGGCCTCCCCCGCGCCGTTAATGACGGCGGAAACCTGCAAGCCGCCCTCGGTTCGAAGCGTTTCGCTCAGCTCCAGGGCGTTGGCCGCGGGCGGCCGGTTGGTGAACAGATGAAACGCGACGGCGCCCAAGGAAAAAACGTCGAGATGCTCGCCCCCAGCTTCCGGAGAATGGAGAGATTCCGGGGCCATGTAGGCGGTGGAGGCGTCCTCCACGAGCCGGTCCACATGTTCCGTGGCGCTCACGGCGCGGGAAACGCTGGTTCCCTGATCCCGGGAGCCGCTTTGCCAGTTGAACACCTTCAGGGCCGGGAAGGGTTTGGCCGGGTCCGTCACCAGGATGCTCCGGGGACACAACGCCCGGTGGAACACATGCTTTTGATGGGCATGCTGAAGGGTTTCGGCGATCTGCCGAAGAAAATGAAGCCGGTGATCCGGCTCCAGAGAAGGACCTCGTTGCGCGAGGAAATGATCCAACCGCATGGCCCGGGGATGATGTTCAAAGATAATGGCCGAACCCAGCTCGTGTTCCGAAAAGCCGTGGGTCCGCAACACGCCGGGATGGTGAAGATTTTCCAGAAGCTGAAACTCCCGGGAAGCGGCCCGGGCGATGGTCCGACGCTCCGCCTCGTCCGCGGCCCGGCGAACCAGATAAATCCGGATGCGCCGTTCCACCTCCGGCAAGGTGGCGTGAACGGCGCGCCAGTCCTGATAGCCCGGCCCCTCTTCGATGATTTCCGTCAGGCGGTAGTCGCTCACCCGCCTCGCCCGCTGGGATTCCCGAATGCCGGCCTGGTCCATGGCCCGGCTGACGGTTTTGGCGGCGGGGCGATCCACCGTTGCGGTTCCCGCTCCCCTCAATCCCTGGGCTTTTCGCTCCAGCAATGCCGCCATTATGCCCGGACGATCCGGTTTGCCGCCCTCCCCGGGCCGGTCCCGCAAACAAATCCGTGTTCGCCCCGCCGGATCGAGCTTGTTGTTCAAATCTTCGGCGGAACAAAACACCAACGCCTCCAGGAACGGAAGGCGGGACTTTCGCGCCGCTTTTTGCCGCTTGAGCAGAGACGCCAGCTTTCGGGCTTTCCGATTCGCGCCGATCAACGGGTTGTCGGTGGTGAAAAACCGGCCGTCCGTCTCCCACGTCCACGTCCCCGCGTCCCCCCGCAGCACCCCGGGCCGGCTTTTGATTTCCACCAGAAAGAAGCCCTTGGGCGTCAGGGCGAGCAGGTCCACCTCGTTCACGCTGCCGTCGTCGGCGACGAATTCGAAATTGGCCCAGGCCCGGAAAGGCTCCCGGTCGGGCAGCCGCTCCCGGATGAATTCCAGCGCCTCTCGCTCCCAGGCGTACTCGGATTCGGAAACGGCTTTCCAGCGATTGGAATTGGGGGGCATGGGTGGATTCCCTTGGTGCGTTGGGGTGGACAAATGGTGAAAAGGAATGGATCGGGAAGCGCCACGGGGCCAAGTCAAGGCCATTGCGGGGCCCCCAATTGCATAAAAAAAGAAAGCCCATCTTTCCACTCGGAAAAATCAAAAATCAAGCGATTTTTAAAATTCCCGGAAAAGATGGGCCATGAAAAAACCGGCGGCGCCGGAAGGCTACCGAATTACCTCGGAATCCACCGAAACAACACCCGATGCCGCACCATCAGCCAAATCCCTCCCAACGCCAGGAAGCAGGCCAGGGTCACGGTGTGGGCGTTGGTAAAGAAAAAGGGAAAGTTGTAGATCAGCATGACGGCGTAGACGTGGACGATGAAGACGTAGAGCGAGGCTTGCCCCATGGGGACGAAGAACCAGCCCAGGGCCCGGTTGACGGGCCGCCAGAACCAGGTGAGCAACAGGTAGCCGAAGGAGAGCAGGAAAAAGAAATTGACCAGTCGTCCCAGCCCCAGCCGATCCTTCCGGAACCAGTCTTCGTAAATGGCCCAGAAGGTATCCGGCGGAATGATCGAAATTTTGGCCCAGTCCGGAAGCCGGGGATTGGGGTTGTTCTGCGCGTAAAATAGACAAGCCAGGAAGATGGGAATCCCCACGCCGAAAAAAACGCGCCGAAATCGGACGTCCGCCCATGCCGCCCCGATCTTGTCCCGGTGATAGCCGGCCGCCAGCCCATGGAAATAGGTCAACTGCCAAGTGAGAATGGGAAAGGCGTATTCGAACTGCGCGCCGGTGGGCCGGATGGGCCAGGCCCAGTTGGCCACGTAGATGATCCAGGAGACGGCCAGCAAAATCCCGGTCCGCCGATGATAAATCAGCCAAAGGGCCAGGGGCGTCACGAAAATCAGAATGACGTAGAGGCCGAGAATCTGGAACTGGTGGGGACCGATCTGCAGCAGCAACGTCCGGGCCGCCCAATGGGGGATCGAATCCTGGGCGGTGGGATACAGCGGATAGACGCTGCCCGTATCGGCGTTGACGTAGGTCATGACCGCCGAGGCGTCCAGAAACGGCAACAGGTTCAGCAAAAACACGCTGACGATGACGAACAGGTTGACCCGGTAGAGCTGGGTGGACCGATCCACCAGCCGGTTGACGGCGTCGCCCCAGCCGCTCCGGTCGATCCGGCCGCGATAGACCATTCCCAGAACGAAACCGGAGAGGATCACGAAGCCCTCCCCGCCGGTGGCGATGCCGAAACGTTCCCAGGTGAGCAGACTGAACCAGGAAAAGGCCTCGATGTGATTGACGACGAGGATGAACATGACGATCCCCCGGATGAAATCGATCCGCAGGTCGCGGGGGTGGTCGGGCGGGTAGGACATGGAGCGGGAGGATTCCAAGGATTCGATCCTTTCGGGGACAACGGTGGATGGCGGAATCATTTTGCTTCTTTTCTCCGCCCCGGGAACTTCTGTCAAGAAAAAGGCTTGCAATCGCGGGATTAATCCCCTATCCATCCGCTGAAAACCGATCGCCCACAAAAGGAACCGCGCATGACCGACCATCCCCTTCGCCTGGAAACCGTCTCCGATCCCGCGGAATGGGCCGATTTATTGGGACGCTGCCGGGAAACCAGCATTCAGCAGACCTGGGCCTATGGGAAAGCGGTCCAGGATTGCATCGGCTGGAATCCCGTCCGCCACAAGCTGATCGACGCGGACGACGCGCCGGTGGCCATTGCCCAGGCTCTGGAAAAAGAGCTGCCCTTGTTGGGCCGAACCGTCCGGCTTCAGCATGGCCCCATGTTCATCGACGCCGGATTCGACCCGGATCAAGCCGCCGTCGCGCTGAAACGCCTTCGGTCCCATTGGGTGGACGAATCCGGCGCGAGCCTGCACCTCGCCCCCTGCCTGGTGGACCCCGGCGACCTGCCGCCCGGCTGGGACGC
>JBKHDD010000207.1:0-8033 GCA_046541515.1 Desulfococcaceae bacterium | reverse complement strand
CGGGAGGCCGAATTCGAGCAGCGCATCGCCGGTACGCCCTACATGGAAATCTTGGCCCGGGGCGGCGGAATTCTCTCCTCGGTGCGTTCGGTTCGCGCCGCCCACGAGGACGACCTGTTCGCAATGACCCTTCGCACCGTCCGCGCCGCCATGGCCTTGGGCACCACCACCGTCGAAATCAAAAGCGGTTACGGGCTGGACACCGATAGCGAGCTGAAAATGCTCCGGGTCATCGCCCGGGTGGCCGAGGCGGTCCCGGCGGATGTGGTTCCGACCTTTCTGGGCACCCACGCCATACCTCAGGAATTCAAGGAAAATCCCGACGGCTTCGTGGACCTGGTCGTCTCCGAAATGCTGCCCGCCGTTTCGGAGCAGGGAATCGCCCGATTCTGCGACGTTTTCTGCGAAACCGGCGTATTCTCCATCGACCAAACCCGGCGCGTTCTCTCCGCCGCCAAGGAGGTCGGCCTGGCCGTCAAACTCCACGCCGACGAAGTGAACGACCTAGGCGGCGCGGGGCTGGCGGCGGAACTTTCGGCGGTTTCGGCCGATCATTTGCTGGCATCCAACCCAGAGAACCTTGCCCGCATGGCCGAAGCCGGCGTCGTGGCCAACCTTCTGCCCGCCACCGCCTACAGCCTGCGCAAACCCTACGCCCGGGCCCGGGACATGATCGCCGCCGGCGTCCCCGTCGCCCTGGCCACCGACTGCAACCCCGGCTCCAGCTACACCGAATCCATGCCCTTCGTCGTCGGCCTGGCCGTCATGTGCATGGGCCTTACCCCGGCCGAAGCCCTCACTGCCGCCACCTTGAACGCCGCCTACGCTTTGAAGCTGTCCGACCGCCTCGGCAGTCTGGACATCGGCAAGCAGGCCGACTTCCTGGTTTTGGACGGCGAATCGCCCGCCATTCTGGCGTATCATGCGGGGGTGTCGCCGGTGGTGGAGGTGTTTAAAAATGGAAGACATATTGCGGGGAACCTGGAGTAAAGGCAATGGCGGAAGAAGAAACTCTTCTTGGAAGGCAGGGTGGCTACCGAAAGCTCAAAAGCTTCCAGATCGCCCAACTCATTTATGACATCACGGTCCGGTTTTGTAATCGGTACATCAACATCCGCAGTCGCACCCACGACCAAATGGTGCAGGCCGCCCGTTCCGGAGTTCAGAACATCGCCGAAGGCAGCCAGGCCGCCGGGACTTCCAAGAAATTTGAGATCAAACTGACCAACGTGGCGAGGGCCAGTCTGGAAGAACTTCGGCTGGACTATGAAGACTTCCTGCGGCAGCGCGGTTTGCCCATTTGGCCGCCAAACCACCCGGTGCTACTTCGGTTCAAAGCCTTGCGCTGTTCTTCGGTGGAGCAGCTGAGCGATTGGATTCAGGCCGAGCGGGCGGCATGGCCCTGGGGCGACACGGACCTCCAAGGACCACCACGGAGCCCCGCCCCCACACGGACCGCCCCAAAAACCCAAGAGCCTTCTCCGCCTCAGTCCGTGCCCCACCGTGATCGTCCGTCTTCGTCCGTGCCGCCCTCACTAAACCCCAAACCCTCCTCCGCCACCTTCGCCGCCAACGCCGCACTTTCACTCCTTAACCTCTGCTGCTATTTTCTCGACCGCCAAATCGCCGCCCAAGCCAAAGCTTTCGAAGAAGAAGGCGGCTTCACCGAGCGAATGTACCGCGTCCGCACCACCAAGCGAAAGAAACGATGGTAAAGCAACCAAATTCTCCAGGCCCCGTGCCTGTTCCCAAAGAAAGGACCCCCATGCCCCCTCTCATCGAATGCGTCCCCAATTTTTCCGAAGGGCGGAACAAGGAAACCATCGAGGCCATCGCGAAGGCCATTCGCGAAACCGAAGGTTGCCAACTCCTGGACGTCGATCCGGGAGCCTCGACGAATCGCACGGTGTTCACCTTCGTCGGCGACCCCGATTCCGTCGTGGAAGGCGCGCTCAACGCCGCCAAAGTCGCCCGGAAGCGCATCGACATGCGCAAACATTCCGGGGAGCACCCGCGCATGGGGGCCATGGACGTCTGTCCCTTCATTCCGGTGTCCGGCGCGACCATGGAAGAATGCGCCGAGATCGCCAAAACTTTCGGCCGCCGGGCCGCCGAAGCGCTGGAAGTTCCCTTTTTTCTCTATGAAGAGGCCGCCGAGAAGGAGTACCGCAAAACCCTGCCCCAGATTCGGGAAGGGGAATACGAAGGACTGGCCGATCGGCTGAACGACCCGGCCTGGGCGCCCGATTTCGGCCCGGCCCGGTTCGTGCCGGAGTGGGGCGCCACGGTCACCGGGGCGCGGTTCTTTCTGATCGCCTACAACGTCAACATCCTGGGAACGCCCAACCAGGCGCACCGGATCGCCCTGAACCTGCGGGAGGCCGGGCGCGGTCCCGACGAACCCGGCCGATTGAAGGAGGTCAAGGGCATCGGCTGGTACGTGGACGAATACAACCTGGCGCAGGTGACGGTGAACCTGACCAATTACCACGTCACGCCGATCCACACGCTGTTCGAGGCGGTGAAGGAAGAGGCGGCGAAACTCAAGGTCGGAGTCGTCGGGTCGGAAATCGTGGGCCTGGTGCCGCTGGAAGCCATTCTCATGGCCGCCGAGCACTACATCGAAACGGAAAACCTCTTTATCCTGGACGAAGACCAAAAGGTGCGGCTGGCGGTGGAGCGGTTGGGTCTGAACTCGGTGGCCCGGTTCAGCCCGGAGGAGAAGATCATCGAATACCGGGTGGCCGAGCCGCCGAACGAGCCGCTGGCGGGGATGACGTTGCGGGCCTTCGTGGAAGAGGTGGGCGCGCGCACCACGGCGCCGGGGGGCGGATCGGTGGCGGCGGCCATGGCGGCCATGGGCGCGGGGCTGGGGGCCATGGCCGCCAAGCTGACTTTTGGGGTGCGGAAGTTCGAGGATCTGGACGCTCAAATGCGGGCCATCATTCCCATCCTGCACGAAACCAGCAAGGAACTGATCCCCATGATCGACGCCGACACCTCGGCCTTCGCCGAATTCATGGAAGGGCTGCGGATGCCGAGGAACACCCCCGAGGAGAAGACGGCGCGGAAGGAGAAAATGCAGGCGGGGCTCAAAACGGCCGTCAACGTGCCGCTCTCCACCATGCGGCTGGGGGATCGGGTCTGGGACGCCATGGCCGACGCCGCGCGATACGGGAACATCGCCTGCAAATCCGACGTGGAGGTGGGCGCCCGCGCACTGGAAACCGGCATTTGGGGCGCGGGCCGAAACGTCCACATCAACGCGGCGGACATCGAGGACGCCGAGTTCCGGGAAGCCGCGCTCACCGACGCCAAGCTATTGATGGACCGCGCCCGGGAGAAATGCGCGAAGGTGCTGGAGATTCTCGAAAAGCGATAAACTTTAGCTCCAGCCCCGACCTCCGCCCTTCCTCGCCAGCGACAGCAAGCCATCCAGCACAAACCCCACCGCGCCGATGGCGAGGACCACGGCCATGAGGCGGTCGTAGGCCATGGTGTCGCGGGCGTCGTTGATCAGGTAGCCCAGGCCGCTGGAGACGCCCAGGAACTCGGCGGGGACAAGCACGATCCAAGCCACGCCCAGGGCCAGGCGCATGCTGGCCAGGATGAAGGGAACCGAGGCCGGGATCACCACCCGCAGCATCAGGTCCCGGTCGCCCGCGCCCTGGTTTCGGGCCATGGCGATCCAGCGGGGATCGACCCGGGAGACGCCGTGGGCGGTGTTGAGGATGATGGGCCAGACCGTGGCCATGGCGATCAGGAAGTAAATGCTCGATTCGAAGCCGGGGAAAATCAGCAGGGCGATGGGCATCCAGGCCAGCGGGCTGATCATGCGGAGGAATTGAAGCGGGGCGTGGGTCATTCGTCGGAGGCGGGCGAAAAAACCGATGAGCAGACCCGCCGGAATGCCCAGAACGGCCGCCGCCGCGATGCCCACCGCCACGCGCCGCAAGCTGGCCAGCACCGAGAGCCAAAATGCCGGATCGCCCGCCAAACCGGCCAATGCGCGGAGGGCGGGGAGGGGAAGAAAACCGGAAAACCGGGCAAATCCAGGACGGGAAAACAGGGTGTAGCCCACCGCCGCCCACAGCGCGAAAAAGAGGGCCGCGCCCGCCAGACCGTAGGAAATCCGGGCGCGAAGATCCTCGATGGGCGTGGCGGCTTCGGGGCGATCCCGGCCGGTTTCCGGAGGGGAAAGGCGGAACATGGGCCTCAGATTTCCACCACTTCTTCGCGAACCCAGGGGCTGGCGAAATCGGGGCCGTCGAATTTTCGGGGCCACCCGGCGATTTGAATCGCCCGCTTCACGAACTGGTCGTCCACCAGGTCCCGAACCGCGAAATCGGCGTCCAACTCCCGCAAAAAACCGGTTTCGCCTTCCACCCGGGTCTGGGACAGCTCCGACAGGATGAAGCGGGTGGCGGAAGGGTAGGGGTAGGGCTGAAATCCGATTCGGCCGATGTTCCATTCCGGATGGTGGATGGGGCGGGGCGGGTCGCCGGCGGTGTACTCGGGAATGTTGACGTAGTCGGTGAAGACCCGCCGAAGCACCGGTTCCGGCGCGGGCAGGTAGTTGCCACCTTCGGGGCCGAGCAGCCGGGCCGCTTCCTCCGGGTTTTCCGTGGTCCACTGCTGGGCCCGCACCACGGCGTTGATCACCTTCTGGGTGAACACCGGACGGGCGCGGGCGAGGTTCTCGTTCATGACCACCACGCAGCAGGGATGGTTTTTCCAGATGTCGCCGGTAAACCGCATGATCCGGGCCCCGATACGCACTTCGGCGAAGGCGTTGAACGGCTCGGCCACGATGAAGCCGTCGATCTTTCCGGCGGCCAGGGAGACCGGCATTTCCGGGGGCGGCAGAACGAAGAGATTCACTTCGTCGCCATTCAGAGGCGCGGACTGGGGCCGAATCACCGGTTTCAAGCCCACCGTCCGCAGCCCAAGCTGAAGGATGACGTTGTGCATGGAATACCAGTAGGGCACGGCGATCTGTCTGCCGCCCAGATCGGCGAACCCCCGGATGTCCGAATCGCCCGCCACGGTCAACGCGCTGCCGTTGGTGTGGTCCCAGGCCATGATCCGGGCGGGCGCGCCGAGCTTGTAGCGCATCCAAATGGGGATGGGCAGCAGCAGGTGGACCAGATTGAATTTGCCGGAGAGGAAGGACTCGGAAAGGGTGGACCAGTCCCGAATGCGCACCGGCTTTTCCACCTTCAACCCCTCCTCCCGGAAATATCCCAGGGCGTGGGCGATCAGCAACGGCGTGGCGTCGGTGATGGGCAGATAGCCGATCCGCACCGGCTCGTCGGGTTCGGCGTGGACGGCCGGGAAGGGCAGGCCGCCCGCGAGGGTCCCCGCGCCCAGGGCGAGGCCCGCTTTGAGGAATTGGCGTCGGGAAAAAAACAGGGTCATATCGGATTCGTCCTTGCGGCGGGAAAGACGGCCGGCGGGGTCCTCGGCAGAATTTGGAAGGCGGACCTCGAAACCGCCGTTCACTCTTCCAGAAACACCCGCCGAAACCGCTGAAGAATTTCGGTTCGAATCAGCAAGTAGGTTTTGGAGCCCATCTCCCGGGGATAATGCAGGTTGACGTCGAACACCCCCACCGGGCGACTGGGATTTCCGCCCAGCAGCAAAATGCGCCGGCCCAGCAAAATGGCCTCGTTGATGTCGTGGGTGACGAAGACCACGGTAAACTTTTCCCGCCGCCAAAGCTGGATGAGCTGGGTTTGCAGATGGTGTCGGGTAAAGGTGTCCAGCGCGGCGAAGGGTTCGTCCAACAGGAGGATTTCGGGCTTCCCAATCAGGGCCCGGGCCAGGCAGACCCGTTGCGCCATGCCCACGGAAAGTTCGTGGGGACGGGCCCGCTCGAAGCCGGAAAGCCCCATCATCTGGATCAGCCGGGCGACGCGCTCCTCCAGCCGAACGGTGTCCCGGCGAATTCGGCAACCGAAGACGATGTTTTCGGCCACGGTGAGCCAGGGGAGGAGGCTGGGTTGCTGAAACAGCAGGGCGCGGGAGGGATCGGGGCCGGTCGCCGGCCGGCCGTCCACCAGAATTTCCCCGCTGGTGAGCGGCAACAATCCGGCCATGAGATTCAGCAGGGTCGATTTGCCGCATCCGGATTTGCCGAGAATGACGACGAAATCGCCTTCGCCGACGGAAAAGGTGACGTTGCGGAGCACCGGAACCGTTTTTTTTCGACCCGCCGAAAAGCTTTTCCGGATGTCCCGCAGCCGAATTTTAAAATGAGCGCGGTCCGGGGTCTGGGACAAGTCCACCGTCTTTTGCGGGTCCCACGTTCCTTCGGCGAATTTCGCCGGTTTTCGCTCAGCCAATGGTTTCTCCAGGGGGATGCAGGCGAACCGGAGACCGTCCGCCGATCGGCATGTCCATTCCCAACCGGGAACCGACAACGGAAAACGCTATAACAGTCTCAATTGCATTTTTCAATCGCGTTCCTTGCGGTTTTGCGGCTTTCATCCATTCGTCGCGACCGGGCGCACGAAGAAACCCGGGGCTTGTTCGCGGGTTCTTTTTGTTCCGATAACGTTGATTATGTAAACTTTTTATATGCCGCCCGTTCTTTTGCGCCTGGGAAGCGCCATGACGGCAAAATTGGCGGACCAACCGGACCTTTCCGGGAAGGCAACCCGCCCAGGATGGGACTCTCCAGATAAATCCGGTTGGCCGCGCGGGAAGCACTACGGCATTTCCCCCAAATTTCCAGAAAAAGACCGAATTGATTGACACCATGCGCGTTTGCCCCAATGGTTTTTCCAAAAGGGACGTCTACGTGAAACAAGGAGGGGGCATGGAAAAACCAAAAAGCGCGCGCGATCTGATGGACGCTTTCGCCCGGCGAACCGGGCTTGCTGGAGCGGAAGGCGATTCCGCCCGCCGCTATTTGTGGACGGACGCCTTCGCGGTGCAATGCTTTCTGGGATTGGCCCGCATGAGCGGCGAGACGGCCGACCGCGACCGGGCGCCGGCGCTGATTGAGAAGGTTCATCACACGTTGGGCCGACACCGGGCGGACGATCCCCGGGAGGGATGGATCAGCGGACTGACCGAGGCGGAGGGCCGCAACCATCCCGCCATCGGCGGGTTGCGGATTGGAAAAAAACTGCCGGAGCGCGGTCCGAACGAGCCTTTCGACGAACGGCGGGAATGGGACCGCGACGGCCAGTATTTCCATTATCTGACCAAGTGGATCAACGCCCTGCTGAAGGCGGCCGAAGAAACCGAAGAGGAAAAGTTCGCCATCTGGGCCGGAGAGCTGCTCAAAGCGGGGGGAAAGTTCATCCGAAAAGGCTCGCCGCCCCGGATGTATTGGAAAATGAGCATCGATCTTTCCCATCCGCTGGTTCCTCGCATGGGCGCCCACGATCCGCTGGATGGGCTCATTTGCGCGGAAGGCGCCATCCGGAGGACGACGGAAATGGAATCGGAATTGCAAAAGATCAGGCAACATTTCGAAACCCTGGCCGCCATGATGGACTGGGCCACCGCCGACGCCTTGGGAATCGGCGGGCTTTTGCTGGATACGGCCATCGCGGCGGAACTGGCCCTGGAAAACCCGAAGCTGCCGGAACCGATCCAACCGCGAAAGCTCTGGGAGGATAGCCTTACCAGCCTCCGCGTCTACGCCGACCGGGTTCATTCGCCATCCGCTCCGGCGGCGGGTCGCTTGGCGTTTCGGGAATGTGGCTTGTCCCTGGGAATCCGGGTGCTGTCGGGCACCCGAAAACGCTTTGATCCCCTGAATATCGATTTCGGCGTCGTGGACGAATACCTGCCCCTTGCCGACGAAATCGAAACCTTTTGGCGAGATCCGGCCAACCAGAAGGCGGAAACCTGGACGGGCCACCTGGACATCAACGCGGTGACGCTCGCGGCAAGCCTGATCGCGGCGGATCAGCCAAAAGCCTTTGTTCCTCTCCGGCCGGGGGGCGAATGACGGACCGAATTTTTGGCATTTTTTTCTGCGCCGCCTCCGACCTTTCCTTGAAATCTGGATTCGTTTT